>NZ_BAAIHC010000008.1:0-160161 GCF_054652575.1 Silvimonas sp. JCM 19000
CCTGGTCTCCTTCCCCTCCCTCGACAGGTAATGGCTGCTGTTGGCCGGGCTTGCTGCCTCGTTGCTGCGCAACATCGGGTGGGCGTGGATGCGACGGGTGACGGTGAACGTCCGCACCGCCTGCTTAACGCATTAATTTCGCATGGCCACTGCCGTCCCAATTTTCAATTGCACTCGCTACTTCCCATAGGGTGGGTCAAGACCCACCATTCAAAGCCATCGGGCAGAACTTCTGCCATTTGCGGGTTTGCGGGTTTGCGGCATGGCATTTTCTTCGAGCCTTCCGCCCTCCCAAGCCCCGCCGCCCTGCTCTGCCTACCGGTTTTCGGCGCATCGATCACGGCGCACATATATAACCGGATCGAATGCCCCATGCCGTGGCGACTGGCGTAACACCCCCCAAAACGACAACAGCCCCGAAACCGCAGCATTTATTGCCGCAATTCCGGGGCTGTTTGTTTTTAGCCAGTGCAGCCGTCAAACAACGGCCATCACGACTTAGAACGCGGGTACAACCGCGCCCTGGTATTTCTGTTCAATAAACTTCTTCACTTCCGGGGTGGTCAGTGCGGCGGCCAGTTTTTTGATGGCGTCGCTGTCTTTGTTATCCGGGCGTGCCACCAGGTAGTTCACGTACGGCGATTGCGCGCCTTCGATCACCAGCGCGTCTTTGGTCGGGTTCAGTTTGGCGGCCAGCGCGTAGTTGGTGTTGATCAGGGCCAGATCCACTTCGTTCAGCACGCGCGGCAGCGTGGCGGCTTCCAGCGGTTTGAACTGCAGGTGTTTCGGGTTGCCTTCCACGTCTTTCGGCGTAGCCAGGATGTTGTTGGCGTCTTTCAGCTTGATGATGCCGGCCTTGTCCAGCAGCAGCAGCGCGCGGCCGCCGTTGGTGGCGTCGTTGGGGATGGCGACGGTGGCGCCGTCTTTCAGATCAGCCAGCTTTTTGACTTTGGTGGAGTACGCGCCAAACGGCTCAACGTGCACGCCGACCACGGGAACCAGATTGGTGCCCTTGCCTTTGTTGAACTCAGCCAGGTAAGGCTTGTGCTGGAAGAAGTTGGCGTCGATGCGCTTTTCCGCCACCTGGATATTCGGCTGCACGTAGTCGCTGAACACTTTTACTTCGAGGTCCACGCCTTGCTTGGCCAGGGCTGGCTTCACAAATTCGAGGATTTCGGCGTGCGGCACGGCGGTGGCGGCAACGGTCAGTTTTTCGGCAGCGTGGGCGTTGAGCGCCAGCGCAGCGACCAGCAGGGTCAGCACTTTTTTCATGATTTACGGTTTCCTTTTTCAGGGTTGGAGCGCACCACTCGGCGACATTGCCGGCGGTGCAGTTTTAAACAGGGTCGAGGGCGTCATGCCCGGTTCAACAGTTGAACCAGAGTCGACGGATGCAGGCGCGTGGGCTCATGGTGATCCCGTCTCAGCGCCGCGAAAAATGGCGGACCAGCTTGTCGCCGATCATCTGCAGCAACTGCACCAGCACAATCAACACCAGCACCGTCACCACCATCACATCGGTCTGAAAGCGTTGATAGCCATAGCGGATGGCCAGATCGCCCAAGCCGCCGCCGCCAATCAAGCCCGACATCGCGGTATAGGAAACCAGCGTGATGGCGGTGATGGTGGCGCCGGCCAGAATGCCGGGGCGCGCTTCGGGCAACAGGGCGCCAAATACAATCTGGCGCGTGCTGGCGCCCATGGCCTGGGTGGCTTCGATAATGCCGCGGTCCACTTCGCGCAAGGCGGTTTCCACCAGCCGGGCAAAGAACGGCGCAGCGCCAATCACCAACGGCGGAATCGCGCCCAGCACGCCCAGCGACGTGCCCACCAGCCAGGTGGTAAACGGGATCAGCACGATCAGCAAAATCACAAACGGAATCGAGCGCAGCACATTGACGATAAACGCGATGACGCGATATGCCGCCGGTTGGTCCAGCAATTGGCGCGGGCCGGTTAAAAACAGCAGCACGCCCAGCGGCAGGCCCAGGATGAGCGTAAACAGCAGCGAGCCGCCCAACATCAGCAAGGTATCTTGCGTGGCTTGCCAGATGTCGCTCCAGTCGACGTTAACAAACAGTTCGTTCATGCGCGCAATACCTCAACGGTCAGGCCCGCGGCGGCAAAGCGTTGCAATGCGGCGTCGGGCTGGCCGTCAGTCAGCGACAGGGTCAGCTGGCCGTACGGCGTGTCTTTGATGCGGTCGATGCGACCGGACAGAATGGAAAAATCAACGCCGGTTTCACGCGCCACCTGGCCCAGCACCGGTTGATAGGTGCTCTCGCCGCGGAAAGTCAGGCGGATGATGCGGCCGGGCACATGTTCAAACGCGGCGTGTTCTTCTTGCTCGTCCACGTTCTCGGCTTCGCGCACAAAGCGTTGCGTGGTCTGGTGCTGGGGGTGCAGGAATACATCTGCCACCGCGCCGGTTTCCACCACGCGGCCCGCATCCAGCACCGCCACGCGGTCGCCGATGCGGCGGATCACGTCCATCTCGTGCGTGATGACCACAATGGTCAGATTGAATTCGCGATTAATCTCGGCCAGCAGTTGCAAAACCGATTGCGTGGTTTGCGGGTCGAGCGCGCTGGTGGCCTCGTCGCACAACAAGATGCGCGGGCCGGTGGCCAGGGCGCGGGCAATGCCCACACGCTGTTTTTGCCCGCCCGACAATTGCGCCGGATATTTGCGCGCGTGTTCTTCCAGCCCGACGCGGGCAATCAGTTCGTTTACGCGCTGATGGATTTTTGCGGTGGGCGTGCCGGCCAGGCGCAGCGGAAACGCGATGTTCTCAGCCACGGTCTTGCTCGACAGCAAATTGAAATGCTGAAAAATCATGCCGATGCCGCGGCGCATTTCGCGCAAACCCGCAGCATCGCGCGCGGTAATGTCTTCGCCGCCAATCAGGATGCGGCCACGCGTGGGCTTTTCCAGCAGGTTGATATGGCGCACCAGCGTCGATTTGCCCGCGCCGGAGTGGCCGATAATGCCAAAGATCTGGCCCGCCTCGATCTTGAGGTCGATGCCGTTAAGGGCGGGAATATCGCGCCCGTCCACCTTGAACGACTTGTGGACATCAATAAATTCAATCACTCGGTAACCTTGTGGGTCTGCTACAGGGGGCCGTCGCGCACAGGCGACGGGCCTCGTCACTTTAGTGCAAAAGGCCGCCGGGCGCGGTTGGGGGTATCCATAAGGGGCGGCGCTTGCGCTGCCGCGCCGGAGACCGCCTGGCCGTCCGGTCAGCAAACCCGGCATTGTCCCCGAGCGGGCTTAGACCCGGCAAATCTTTCTTTTCATAAAATTATGAAAAATGGTTATGAAGCGCGCGCCGCAAGGCTTGCCGCCGCGCCGCCGGGCCTGGCCACGCCATGCCACAGCACAGCGACGCCCGGATCAGCCCATGGCAAAACGACGGCAATGCTCCAGATAACCTTGCTCGTGGCTACCCACCAGTTGCACCACGCTGGTCCACAGCCACGACGGCGCATCAAAGCTGCGGCTGCGATCGCGTTGCAGTTCGGCGCGCCAGCGTTTGCGGGTGTCAGCGTCCATCTGCCGCGCATGCGCCTGGCCCACCACCTGCGCCAGATAACCCGCGGCGCGAATGGCTTCGCCTTCGTTGAGCTGATCAAGTTCCAGCTTCAGATCTTGCGGCAGCAGTTCGCGCACAAACACGCCGGTCTCCAGAAACCGCGTAGCAAACATGCGATTGCCCAGTGCGGGCGACAGGTTGCGCGCGCCTTCGACCACCCGGCGCGCGTTATCACGCGGCATGTGAACGCGCGCGGCGCGTGGGGCCGCGGCGGCGACAGCCTGTTTGATATCGATCAGGCAAAAATCCTTGTCGCGATCGCCCCCGACCGCCAGCAACACGGCATAGCGCAACAAGCCGAGCGAGCTACAGCCCTTGACCCAATACGCCGCGTCGAGCACTTCGACCGTCGCCTGGTTGGGTCGCGATTTAAGCGCAGTAACCAGCTCATGCAAGGCGGGCGTTTCGCACAGGTGTTTGATTGCGGTTTTTTCTTCGCGCGCCAGCGGCCAGAAATGCCGTCCCAGCGGGATGGTCGGTTTGGCGTCTTCGATGCGTTCTTGCGCCAGATTTTTCCAGGTGCGCTGCACCGCATCGCGCAGACCGGCTTTCACCTGGCGCGGCCGTTCCGGCGTGTCTTCGGCTTCGTCGCTAAAGGCAAATTCATAGCCGCGCATCATTTCTTCCAGCATGCGCGCGGTGGTCACTCCCGGCAGATCAGAACTGCGCGCAGCCATGGCCAGTGACAGCGCCAGCCGGACCAGGTCGTGCACCGGATTGCCGATGACGGTCTGATCCAGATCGCGAATATGCATGGCGATGCGGCCATGCTTGTCGCCGGTTGGGCCCAGATTGCCGATATGGCAATCGCCGCATATCCACACCGACGGGCCCTTGGGTAAGCGGCGGCCGCGCTGGCTGTGCAGCCATTCGTAAAACTGGACGGTGTTGCCGCGTACATAAGCATGCGCAGAACGCGCCATCTTTTCATTACGGCGCTGGATCAGCAGCGCGCGGCGCTCAGCGGGCTTGGGCAGTTTCATGACGGCTTTGTGACATCCTTGATAGAGATGCCGCGAGCTTACTGCCCCACCCGCTTTCTCACCGCCCGCGCCCGCGCGCGAACTGGCGTAGGCGCTTGATTACGTGCGCAATCGTCAGGCGAAGGGGTTAGGCCCGGTTTCGATATCGGCCTGTGCCACTTGCTGCGGCAACTCCGTTTCGGCCTGCAGGGCCCGGACCACATCATTGAGCAGCGCCTGCAAGCGCAAGGCATGCTGCAAGCCGGTCTGATCCCGGGTCAGATCAAGCGATCCAAACAGGGACACCCGATCCAGCCGGTTTTCGATATTGAATTCCGCCAGTTGCAGCGCATCGGCCTCATTGGCATAGGGGATAAACGCCATGGTTCTGCTCCGGTTGCACTTGTCGGGGTTTACAGCGCGTTATTGAGTTTTTTGACCATATGCATCAGCTCGTACTGAAACCAGTCGCTCAGACTTTGATCGGTAGATTGATCCGCAGACTGCTCCGCCTTGGACTTATCGTTTTTGGCGGCCGACACGCTGACATGATGCGATTCGGTCGGTGCCGGCAAGGCCCAAGGTTTGGCCTTGATCGCCGCGCTCAGGCCAGGAAACGGGTCGATATGCGCGCGTTGCGACAATTGGGCTATGGTCACCACCTTGTAATCCGAGCCCGGCGCATTCGGCACGATCCACGCGCCGGCCAGTTGCCGCTGCGGCGAATAGATTGCCTTGAACAAGAAGGTCGGCACCAACACGTGGCCTTTCAGCTTTTGCAGCGTGCTGCCTTCAAAGATCGGACCGGTAATCACATAGGCCTCGCCGTCCTTGCTGGCAATATCGCGCGCGGCGGCTTCGATGCCGGCCCAGACGCCACGATTATTCGGCGGCGATTGCGCCACCATATTCGCCAGCGAAAAACTCTGGAACTGCGCCGTGGTATCCGGCATATCGCCGTTCGGGCTCATATGGCCACGATCGAAACCGCTACGACTGAAGTCCGCCAGCGTCGCGTGCGGCATGTCTTTTAACAGCGGCTCTTCATGAAAATGGTCGACCCGCGTCAATGCGTGCGCCTTGGCCAGATTGGCTCGGGTCAGGTGCTCAGCGCTCCATAAGGGCGCCAGCGCGATGCCGGAATACAGCACCGAATAAGTCTCGAAACACAGCGCGCGGGTCTTCTGCGCAATATTGGTTTGCAGCAGATCGGGTGCGTTGCCTTGCACAAACAAGGCGGGGCATTGCGTGCTGGCCGCCAGGCTGAACGGCGCGGCCAGGCACAACGTGGCCAGCAGTTGCAGGGCGATGCAGGAAAAGCGTGTCTTCATGGTTCCGGATTTCTTGGAGATGAGTATGGGGGCGCGGATAAATCGCGCGTTGCAAGGTTACAAAGCGGCATGGCCGCTGTCTATGAAGTCGCGGTGGATCGCAGCCCGGTGCGGCCTGGTTTTAATGCCATGGGCGTGCCGCATTAATGGGCGCGCTGCAATTTCTGCACGCATTTATTGTAAAAAACGGCGGCGATTTATTCATATGGCATATACCCGATGCAATCCGCATTTATTGTCAGTATTTGCACCGCGTTTTAAACGGCTTATTCCCACGAACGTGTAGGGACTTTCTTGCGCAGGACTCCGATACGCACCGGTAGGCTGTTATACATTTTGAAATCAATATGGCCACCACTAGCGCAACCGCGCTTTCAGATAAAAACCTTGCGTGACGGAGAACTGACATGGCAAACACATCAAATCAAAACATTTTTGCGGCCGGTCGCCGCTGGATCAAACCGCTGGTACTGGCTGCCACGCTGGGTTCTGCGCTGGCGCTAAGCGCTTGCGGCGGCGATGACGGGGTCGATGACAGGCTGGGATTGAGTAAGCCGTCTTTGCGCGTGGTGAATGCATTTCCTAATAGCGCAAAAATTGACACATTTAAAAACGGCGCCAGCTTTGCCACCAATATGGATTATCTCTACGCCGGTGCGTATATCGATATTGACGACGCCGCAACGACGGTCACTGCAGCACTGAGCGGCACCACCACGCCAATTGCCAGCAGCAGCACCTTTACTGCCGCCACCGGCCACAAATATACCTGGGCTTATATCGCTGGCACGGGCGCCACTAATGACGGCGTATTGATTGATGATCCGTACGAAAAAGGTCTGCTCTCGGATAAAGCGCGCGTGCGTTCGCTCAATGCCGCCTTCAATGCACCCAATGTCGACGTCTATGTGTTGCAGGCTGGCCAGCAACTGAGCGCGTCCACCCCCACCTTTAGCGCAGTGCAGTTCAAGGCGGCGGTGCCGGCCTCGGGCCAGGACTCGATTGATATCGATGGCGGCCAGGTCACCGTGGTGGTGACCGATGCCGGTTCCAAGACGCCGCTGTTCACCTCCACCCAGACCAGCCTCGGTCACAATGCTGACTGGCTGATTACGGTACTGCCGCAACAAGGCATTGCCGCTGTGGTGCCGGATCAGGTCAAGGTACTGGTAGTGCAGGCGGGCAACGCCAATAACGCAGGCGTTGAGCTCACTGCGGCTACATCGGCGCAGTAAACTTACCCACACGGTGTTATCCAGACCGCGCTCCGGCGCGGTTTTTATTTCCGGCGACCGAATCGAGGCGCGGCTTACAGGGGTATCAGACGGCGCCGACAGCCGGTTTGCGGCAATCGCGGCAAAGTAGAGCCCTGAATGATTCCAGATTTACATAAAGCAACGCCGGGATCGCGCCGCAATGCCAGGACTGCCGTCAGGCCCAGACATTGTGTTCGCCCGGCGTTGTTTTGTGAGTCGCTCACCGGCGTGCAGGGGCGCTGCCATCATGATCAGTACACAAGCTTTACAAACCCGGAGCGATTACCGCGCGCAAACGCAGGTCGATTTTGCTCCGCCATCCGTGTCGGTGGCCCAACCAGTCTCTATTCTGTTGGTCGAAGATTCACCGGCGTTACAACAGTCCGTGCAGGAAAGCTGCGAAGAACTGGGCGATCGCGTGCTGGTCGCCGTGGTGGCCTCGGCCGCCGAAGCCATCAATGCGCTGGAGGGCGTGCATTTCGACCTCGCCATCATTGATATCGAATTACGCGAAGGCACCGGCTTTGATGTCCTCGACTATCTGCGCACGCGCAACTCGTCGTTGGCGCCGCCGGTGCGTATCATGCTCACCAACCATGGCGAAGCCGCTTATCGCAAGAAAGCAGCGCGTCTGGGGGCCGACTATTATTTTGACAAGTCGCTGCAATTTGAACCGGCGATAGACACCATCACCGAACAGATCCGTCGCCACGCCAACCCTGCCTGACCCCGGAGTTTCTGCTTTATGCGCTCATTGATCGCCGCCCTGCTCGCCGCCATGGTGATGCCCGTCTTTGCCCAGGATGTGCACAGCGTGCCGCAAGTCGACATCAAACGGTATCTGGGGCGCTGGTACGAAATCGCGCATTACCCGATGTACTGGCAGCGCAAATGCGTGGCCGACACCACGGCCACTTATGGCCTGGGCGATGATGGCAAAGTGACGGTAGAAAACCGCTGTCGTAAAGAAGACGGCAATTTTGATGAGTCCAAAGGCACCGCCGTTACCGTTGCCAACAGTGGCAATGCGCAGCTCAAAGTGACCTTCTTCTGGCCGTTTTCCGGGGATTACTGGGTGATCGGGCTGGAGCCGGAGTATCGCTGGGCCGTGGTGGGCACACCCAGCCACGAATATCTGTGGATCTTGTCGCGCACGCCCAAGCTGAGCGCAGAAGATCTCAAGGCCGCCCAGGATGCGGCCGTGGCGCAAGGTTTTGCGCTGGATAAACTGGTCTATACCCCGCAAAACCCCACGCCTTGAGGTTGCCGCCGTCGTCCTGACTCAGGCCGCAGCCAATTCGCCGAAGGCATAAATGTCCATACCCAGACAGCCTTCGGTGATGGCGCTATACACCCGCTGCGCCGGGTCGCCTTCGCCCGCCCCCATCGCCACATACAAAGGCAGCAAATGATCTTCTGACGGATGCGCGCGCGCCGCGCCTGGTGCTTGCGCCCGATAGTCGATCAGCGCGGGCACATCGTTGGCAGCCACATGCTGATGCATCCATTCCATAAACGCGGGCACATAAGCCGGAATTTGCGGGCCGCTGCTCACGCCCGGCACGATGTCGCGCAGATTATGCGTAATGCTGCCGGAGCCGATGATCAGCACACCGGCATCGCGCAATTGCGCCAGGGCCGCGCCCAGCTGCAAGTGCCATTCGGTGCTGCGGCGCAAATCCAGCGCCATCTGGATCACCGGAATATCGCCAGCGGGATACATCGATTTAAGCGGCACCCACGCGCCATGATCAGCACCGCGCCGCGGGTCTAGCGTCACGGGCAAACCGGCGCCAGCAAAACCATCCGCAATAGCACGCGCCAACTGCGGTGCGCCCGCCACCGGATATTTGACGTCGTATAGCGGTTGCGGAAAGCCATAGAAATCGTGGATGGTTTCCAGCGCCGCTGCGCCGGTCACGCCGCTATCGGCTTCGTGCCAATGCGCCGACACCATGACAATGGCCGTCGGCCGCGGAATGCGCGCCGCCAGTTGCTGCCAGGCTGCGCCGGTGGCACCGGCATCCAGCGCCAGCATGGGCGATCCGTGCGAAACAAAAACTGTGGGCATACGAGCCATGATGAAACTCCGCGTTGGCAGCAAGATGGCGCAGTGTGCACCACTCAAGCAGCGCAATAAACGCGTGTTATGCATATGGTTTGTTGCTGATTGCGCAACAATGCCGCACCGCCCGCTCCGAGGTGGCTACAACTGAAATCCACGCGCGACAGGCAGCGTCTCTATAATCGCAAAATCTGCAAGATGCCTTACGAGCCGCCCTCATGTCTGAACCCGATGCCAATTACGATAGTTATCTGCAAGGCTCCTACCTTGATGCGGCCTGGTCGAACAAACGCAACGAAGCCCGCTATCTGGTCAACTGGCGCGTCGCCATCGTGTATCAAGACAAAGACAGCCACCTTTCTTTCCGCGGCCGCGCGTTTGATATCGGTATGGGTGGCTTCAGCCTGCATTCTGATTACAGCCTGCCGGTGTCGGATCGCGTCACCGTCTTGATCAGCGTGCCCGCTGCCGCAGCGGGCATGCGCGCGCGCATCGTCGAAGTCAAAAGCCGGGTGGTTTATACCGTGCTGTCGAGCGAATTTGATGGCTTCAGAACCGGCGTGTATTTCACCGAATTCAAAGGCGACGGCGAGGCCCTGCTCAAACACACGCTGGCGGGCCGAGTTGCCGCCCCCATCGCCAGTCGCCCGGATTAAATCCGCTAGCGCCCAAGCCGGGCGCGACGCTTTCGGCCCATCCGTCGCCGTGCGACAATCGCGGGCAAATTTTCTGGATATCAAAGATGCAGGTAGCTCAGCGCGCTCGCGGCCGCTTTATGACCGTAGAAGGCGTCGACGGCGCAGGTAAAAGCACGCAATTGCAGTGGATTGCCGGTTGGCTGCGCCAACAAGGCATCGATTTTGTGCAAACGCGCGAACCGGGTGGCACGCCGCTGGGAGAACAACTGCGCGCGCTGGTGCTGAGCCAGCCCATGGATATCGAGACCGAAGCGCTGCTGATGTTTGCCGGCCGACGCGAGCATATCGTGCAAGTGATCGAGCCGGCGTTGGCGCGCGGGCAGTGGGTGTTGTGCGATCGCTTTACCGATGCCAGCTATGCCTATCAAGGCGGCGGCCGTGGCTTGTCGGCGGCGCGCCTGGCCACGCTGGAACATTGGGTGCAGGGCCTGCCTGGCCAGATGCTGCAGCCCGATCTGACCTTGTTGTTTGATGTGCCGCTGGGCGTCAGCCAGGCGCGCATGGCCGCCAGCCGCGAACAACTGGATCGCTTTGAGCGCGAAGCCGAAGCGTTCCACGCCCGTGTACGCGATGCTTATCTGGCGCGCGCCGCCGCCGATCCGCAGCGTATCCAGATTATCGATGCCGCGCGCGATATCGCCGCGGTGCAGGCCGAGCTGGGCACGCGCCTGGGCGCCTGGCTGAGCGCTATCCAGCAAGGCCAGGCCTGATGCTCGATTACCAACTCTATCCGTGGCAGCACAAGGACTGGGCGCAGCTGATGCGTGACCCGGCGCGGCTGCCGCATGCCTTGTTACTGACCGGCGAGCCCGGCATCGGCAAACGTCGCTTTGCCGAGCGGCTGGCCGCCTGGTATCTGTGCGAAGACCCGGCCAAAACCGATGCGCCGTGCGGCGTGTGCGAAGGCTGTCGCTGGCTGGCGCAAGGCAACCACCCCGATTTCCGCGTGCTGGCCCCCGGCGACGAAGCGGAAGAAGACGCCGAAGACGCCAAGGCCAAAAAGAAATCGGCGATTATCGGCGTGGATGATGTGCGTGATCTGGCCGACTTCGTCAATTTATCGGCCCACCGCCAAGGCGCGCGCGTAACGCTGGTGTATCCGGCGGAAGCGATGAATGTCGCCTCGGCCAATGCGTTTTTGAAAACGCTGGAAGAACCGCCCGCCGGGGCACAATTCATTCTGGTGGCGCATGCTGCGCGCCGTTTATTGCCCACCATCCGCAGCCGCTGTCGCGTGCTGCCGCTGTCAACGCCGGATCTGGCCAGCGCCAGCGCGTGGCTGGCCCAGCACGGCGTGGTGCAGCCGGAGTTGCATCTGGCCCACACCGGCGGCGCACCGCTGGCGGCGCTGGATGACGCCAGCGCAGAATGGCTGCCGTTGCGTAATAGCGTGCTGGAACAAATCAGCATGCCCGGCTCGCTCAACCCGTTGGCGTTGGCCGCTGAGATTGAAAAAAGCAAGGTCGAGCCCGCCCGCGTGATCGACTGGCTGCAAAAATGGACCCATGATCTGGTGGCGCTCGGATTGACCGGGCGCGTCAGGTATTATCCTGACCGCAAAGAAATGCTGGCCAAACTGGCAAATCGCGCGCCGCGTATGCTCAAATACGTCGAGCGTCTGCAACAGGCGCAGCGTCTGGCCCAGCATCCGCTGAATGTGCGGTTGGTTTTTGAAGCATTGCTGTTTGACTACCTTGCCGCCCTGCGTGGCAAGTTGACAGGATAAATCGCGCTCATGGCAGAACAACCCGCCCGTACCGGCACCACGCGCCCCGGCGTGCTGTCGCTCAATATCAAAGAGAAAGCGGCGCTGTATGCGTCGTATATGCCCTTTGTAAAAGGCGGCGGGATCTTTATCCCCACCAACAAGCCGTACCGGCTGGGCGATGAAGTGTTCATGCTGCTATCGCTGCTGGATGATCCGGCCAAGATTGCCGTGTCGGGCCATGTGATCTGGCTGACCCCGCAAGGCGCGCACAACAATCACCAGCAAGGCATAGGCGTGCAGTTTTCCAGCAACGAAGCCGGCAGCCAGGCGCGCAGCAAGATCGAAGCGCTGTTGGGCGGCTATCTGCAATCGGCACGCACCACGCACACCATGTAAGACGGCGCAGGCGCATTGCCTGCATCGAACCGCCATCTGTTTGAATTACAATGACAAGGCCGCTGCATGCGGCCTTTGTCTTTTTACTGACCGGACCCGCCTGCCGCCATGTTTGTAGATTCCCACTGCCATCTCAATTTTCCGGAGCTGGTCGAAAACCTGCCGCAACATCTGGCCGCCATGGCCGACAACAAGGTCAGCCATGCGCTGTGTGTGGCGGTTAACCTGCCCGAGCTGCCCAGCGTGCTGGCCCTGGCGCAAAGCCAGCCGCATCTGTTTGCCTCGGTGGGCGTGCATCCGGATTACGAAGACACCGAAGAACCGACGGTGGAACAGCTGGTGCAACTGGCGGCGCAACCCAAAGTGGTGGCGATAGGCGAAACCGGCCTTGACTATTACCGCCTGACCGGCGACCTGGAATGGCAACGCCAGCGCTTTCGCAACCACATCCGCGCCGCGCGCCAGACCGGACTGCCGTTGATTGTGCATACGCGCTCAGCCGCCGAAGACACCATCCGCATCATGAAAGAAGAAGGCGCCGATGAATTTGGCGGCGTGCTGCATTGCTTTACCGAAAGCTGGGACGTTGCGCAGGCGGCGATGGAGCTCAATTTTTATATCTCATTCAGCGGCATCGTCACTTTCAAAAAAGCGGTGGAGCTGAAAGACGTGGCGCAACGCGTGCCGCTGGAGCGCATGCTGATCGAAACCGATTCGCCGTATCTGGCGCCGATGCCGTATCGCGGCAAAATGAACCAGCCCGCCTGGGTGCGCCACGTGGCCGAACATATCGCCGATTTGCGCAATGAGCCGGTGGAAAAAATCGCGGCCGCCACCACCGCCAATTTCTTCAAACTGTTTAACAAAGCCGGAGCCATGCAGTGAGTGCGGGCACCTCCATCACGCTATTGGGCGTGGGCAGCAGCGGCGGCTCGCCCGCGCTGGGTTGCCAGTGCCCGACTTGCACCTCGGACGATCCGCGCAATCGCCGCACCCGCGCCAGCGCCGTCATCAAGGTCAATGGCCTGACGCTGCTGATCGACACCGGCCCCGATCTGCGCCAGCAAGTGTTGCGTGAGCAATTGCTGCATATCGACGCCGTGCTGTACACGCATCCGCATGCCGACCACCTGCATGGCATCGACGATCTGCGCGCCTTTTGCTGGCTGAACAAACAAGCCATTCCGGTCTATGGCAATACGCTGATGGCCGAACATATCAAAAGCCGCTTTAGCTATACCTTGTTGCCACCGGGCCAGTACTGGGACAAACCGGTGCTGACGCTGCATGAGATCGATGACCAGCCGTTTTGCATCGGCGACACCGAAATCGTTCCGCTGCCGGTCATGCACGGCAAATGGCCCATCCTGGGTTTTCGCATTGGCAATGTCGCCTATGTGACCGATGTATCGCATATTCCGGACGAGACTTACGCGCGGCTGCATGGGCTGGATGTGTTGTTTCTGGACTGCTTGCGCCCGGTGCCACACCCCACCCATTTTGGCGTCGACCAGGCGCTGGACGCCGCAGCGCGCATCGGTGCGCGCCGTACCATCCTTATCCACATGACCCACGAGCTGGAATACCACGCCATGTCGTCCCGCATGCCCGCAGGCATCGAGGTTGGCTATGACGGGATGCAGATCGTGGCGGAGCGTTGACCATGCCACACCCCACCGATCTTAACGTGTTGGGCCAGCCGCTGATTGCCTGCAGCATGGCCCCCCTTACCGGCTTTATGCGCGACGGCTGCTGCAGCCAGCATGCCGAAGACCAGGGCCAGCACACCGTCTGCGCGGAGATGACCGCCGACTTTCTCAAGTTTTCCAGGCAACGCGGCAACGATTTGTCCACGCCACGACCGGAATGGGGCTTTGCCGGGCTGAAGCCGGGCGACCGTTGGTGTTTGTGCGCGCCGCGCTGGGTAGAAGCACTGGTGGCGGGCGCCGCACCCGGCATCGTGCTGGCGTCGACCAATGAGTCGATTCTGGAAGATGTGTCTCTGGAAACACTGGTCGCCTACGCCGTGGACCGGCCTGCTCTGCGCTAAATCAGCCCAGGCTGCATCGGTCGGCGCACCGCGGCATCGTGTTAGCATAACCGTCCGCCAACACTGTCAGACCGACCCCCATCATGAGCAAATTCTGGAGCCCCATCGTTAGTCAGCTCACTCCGTACGTGCCGGGTGAGCAACCCAGGATCACCAATCTGATCAAGCTCAACACCAACGAAAATCCGTTCGGCCCCTCGCCGAAAGCGTTGGCCGCCATGCAGGCGGAGATTAACGACAATCTGCGCTTGTACCCGGACCCGTCCGGCGACAAGCTCAAGCAGGCTGTAGCCACCCGCTATGGTCTGAGCCCGGCACAAGTGTTTGTTGGCAATGGTTCAGACGAAGTGTTGGCGCACGCGTTTCATGCCTTGCTCAAGCATGAGCTGCCGCTGCTGGTGGCTGATATTACCTACAGCTTCTATCCCACCTATTGCAGCCTGTACCAGGTGCCCAGAACGCTGATTCCGCTGGACGCCAATATGGCGGTCAATATCGACGATTACGACCAGCCCGGTGGCGCCATCATCATTGCCAACCCGAACGCGCCCACCGGCACGCCGCTGCCCTTGAGCCAGATCGAGACGTTGCTGCAACGCCATCCTGACCAGGTGGTGCTGGTGGATGAGGCTTATATCGACTTTGGTGGCGAATCGGCGGTGACGCTGATCGATCGCTATCCCAATTTGCTGGTGGTGCACACGCTGTCCAAGTCGCGCTCGCTGGCCGGTTTGCGCATCGGTTACGCCATGGGCCATGTCGATCTGATCGAGGGCCTGGAACGGGTCAAGAACAGTTTCAATTCTTATCCGCTAGACCGCATTGCCCTGGCGGGCGCAGTGGCCGCAATCGAAGACGAAGACTGGTTTCAGTACACCTGCCAGCAGGTCATCGCCAATCGCACCGCGCTGGTCACCGCCATGACGGGGCTGGGTTTTGAAGTGCTGCCGTCGGCGGCTAACTTCATCTTTGCGCGCCACCCGGCACACGACGCGGCCCAACTGGCGCAGGCCTTGCGCGAACGCGCCATACTGGTCCGGCATTTCAAACAGGCCCGTATTGATCAGTTTTTGCGCATCAGCATCGGCACCGCCGACGAATGCGCCGCATTGGTGGCAGCGCTGCAAGCGCTGGTGCCACAGCCTGCCTGATTGCTGCACATTTGCCCCGCCCCCCAGCAACGCCCCGCGGTCAGACCGAGCGGGGCGTTGTCCATTCTTGCCACACTTTTTGCTGCTTTCTTGCAGTGCGCCGCACACGGGGCTAATGTCTGCCTCCGGAATTGTCCTAAGGGAAATCATTTATGCCATTAATCATTTTCCTGGCGCTGATCGCGCTGGCCGTGATCTGGTTTGTGATGATGTACAACGGCCTGGTGACGCTAAAACATAATGTGGCGCGCGCGTGGTCCAACATCGACATTCTGCTGAAACAACGTCACGACGAATTGCCTAAGCTGGTCGAGACCTGCAAACAACATATGCAGTTCGAGAGCGATACGCTGGAGCGCGTGATGCTGGCCCGGAGCGGGGTGGCGCAAGCGCGAGAAGCGCGCAATCTGCCGGCATTGGGGCGGGCCGAACAAGAACTGCGCAAACAGATGACGCAGTTGGTGGCTACGGTCGAAGCCTATCCGGAGCTGCGTTCGAGCATGCAGTTTCAGCATCTGCTGGGCCGCATTACGCAACTGGAAAACGACATCTCGGATCGGCGCGAGTATTACAACGATTCGGTCAATCTGAACAATGTGCGGGTGGAGCAATTCCCCACCGTAATCCTGGCCAATATGTTTCATTTCGGGCAGGCGCCTTTGCTGGAATTTGATGCGCAGCAGAAGCAGGACATCAGCATTGCCGGCCTGTTTGCCCACTGACCCCACGTATTCATAACTACAACACGCATCCATGAACTGGCTTGAAGAACTGCAATCGCTCGATCTGTCCACGCCGGACCAGTGGCGCAAGTTATTTGAAGGCCTGCATCTGCTGGTGCTGCAACTGGGCTTGCTGCTGTTTGCGGCGGCCGGGCACGATCTGAAGCGCTGGCAAGGCGTGCTGAGCGTGATGGCGGCGCTGGCCGTCGTGGCGTGGATCAGCAACCGGCGGCGCTATCAGGCCATGGGCACCACGCCAGTCGGCCGTATCAGTTCGGCGGCACAAGGCCAGATGGCCTTGACCGGCACCGCCCGCGCCGTCGAAAACGGCACCTTGATCTGCCCCGGCCTGGAGGCACGCTGCCTGTGGTACCGAGTGGTGGTGGAAGAACGCAATCGCAACCCCGGCGAGCCGCAATACAACCAGACCACGGTGCTGCAAAGCGACGGCGGCTTTCTGCTCGACGATGGCAGCGGCGAGTGTTTTATCGACCCCGACCACGCTGATATCCACGTCGGAGACAAAGAAGTGGCGGAAGACCACTACCGCCGCTACAGCGCCTGGCTGATATACGAAGGCGATCCACTGTATGTGGTGGGCGAATTTGTCTCGGTGCGTGACGCGCCTATCGATTACAAAGCTGCGCTTTCGCAAAAGCTCAACGAGATGAAGCGCGATCAGCGCACCTTGTTGCAGCGCTTTGATCGCAACCACGATGGCCAGATCGACGCCGCCGAATGGGAACTGGCCCGCGCCAGCGCCGAAAAAGAACTGCAGGCCGAACTGAGCCAGCCAACCGATAGCGTGCCCGCACACGTGATGCGCAAACCGCGCGATGGCCGGCCGTTCATGATCGCCATCGGTGCGCCGGAAGAAAACACGCAACGCTATCGCTGGCAGGCGTGGCTGCATCTGGCCGTGGCGGCGTTGTGCCTGCATGGTCTGCTCTGGATTACCGCTCATCCCGAACGCCTGCATTTGCGCCCCGCTCAACCGGCGCAATACGGCCAGAACAACGCCAGCGCCACTTCAACGCAAAGCAGCTAAACCTGGCGCCGCACGCGTACAATGTCGGCCTCTGTTCAGCCACATTGCCGGTGAATCTTATGCGCATTGCCCTTGCTCAATTACAACCCGTGGTGGGTGATGTCAGCGGCAATCTGCAGCAGATTCTGGACGCCGCCGCCCAAGCGCGCCAGGCCGGTGCCGACGTGCTGCTGACGCCGGAACTGGCGCTCAGCGGTCAGGCGCAAGATTTGCTGCTGCGACCCGACTTTCTTGCCGCGTGTGGCAAAGCCATCGGCCGTCTGATCGATGAGGTGGACGACATCACGCTGGTGGTGGGCCATCCGCGCAAGGTGGGCGATGAAGTCTTCAATTGCGCCAGCGTCATCCGCAACGGTAACGTGCTGGGCCGTTATGAAAAGCTGGTGTTGGCCAGTGCCGGCCCGGTGGATGAATTGCGTTACTTCAGCCCCGGCATGCAGCCGCTGGTGTTTGCGCAGAATGGGGTAAAGCTGGGCCTGGCCATCAGCCATGATCTGGACGAAGTCGACCCCGTCGCCGCCGCCTGTGATGAAGGCGCCGAGCTGCTGCTGGTGCTCAGCGCCACGCCTTTCCATCGTGGCGCGCTGGCGCAACGGCAACAGCGACTACACCAGCGTCTGCAAGAAAACGCCCTTTCTGCGGTCTACGTCAACGCCGTCGGCTGCGCCGATGCCCTGCTGTTTGAAGGCCAATCCGGCGCACTGAGCCAACACGGCGAAACCCTGCTGCAACTACCGGCGTTCAAACCGGCACTGGCGTATATCGATTGGCAAGACGGCCATCTGCAACCCGTACATAGCGCACCCCCGCTGGAAACCGCCGCCCTGCTGTGGCAAGCCCTGATGCTGGCCCTGCGCGAAGCCGCCGGGCCGCGCGGCGTGGTGGTGCCATCGTGCAACGGGCTGAATGATGTGCTGCTATTGGCGCTGGGCGCCGATGCCCTGGGTGAGCACCGCGTCTATGTGGCCGACAGCGTGGCGGCGCAGGATCAGTTGTGGCTGTGCGATCTGGATAAAAGCGCACTGGCGCGCCCGCTCTCGCCTGATCGGCGCGGTGGCGACTTTGCCCCGTGGCGCGATGTCAGCGCCAGCCATTTGCAGCAACTGGCGCAATGGCGCGCCATGCAAGGTGGAGACCTGGGCGCGATGCTGGTCGATGTGCTTGCCACCACGCCCGTCAATGCCGAAGAAGACCAGATTCTGGAGCACTTTTTGCGCGACCGCCGCAGTCATGCCGAATTGCTGGCGGCGGGCCACGCGGCCAGTGATATCGATCGGGTGCTGGGCAACTATCAGCGCAGTGCGCGCCAGCGCCGCGTGAGCGCGCCCGGCCCGCGCCTGACCGATAGCGCCGAAGGCATAGACGTGCGCTGGCCCTTGTCGCAACGCTTTATCGCCTGAGCCGCCAACCCGCTCAACGCAACCGCCGCTGCAACGCCACCACCACCGCGCTACACAAAGCCAGCACGGTCAGCGTGCGATACAAGTCATCGCAGGCCACCAGCAACACTTGCCGATCCAGCATGCCTGCCACTTGCGCCAGCGCGGCATGGCTGGCCGCATCGGCGGCCATTCCGCCCTGCTGCAGCGCGCCTTGCAAGGCGTGCACCGTGGCGTTAAAGCGCTCATTAAACGGATTGAGCTGGCCGACGTAACTGTCGTACACGCTGGCCTGGCGGTTCTGCATCATGATGGCCGCTACCGCCTGCGCCAGCGACCCGGCCCACTGCCGCAGCAGATTCTTGTTGCGATAGCCGTGCGCAAAGTGCTCCGCTTTTAATTCGCGGAAGGTCAGCCCCGCCACCGGAATCACCAACAACACCCCAAACACGCCCTTGGCCACCAGCGGCAATATATAAGCCGGCAAAGGGATATCGGCGGGCATCAGCGAGAACGCCGTACAACTGATCGCCAAAGCCAGCACGCCCAGCAACATAAACCATTTTTTCTGCGTGACGTACTTGCCCCAGGCCAGATAGGCACCGATCACCGCCAGGCTGATCAGCGCAGCAAACGAACTGAGCATGCCCGTGGTCGCCAGCGGCACGCCGTGCGCGCGCTCGGCATAAATCGGGAACAGGTAGTTGCTGAAGTTGGAAAGAAAGTAATGCAGAAAATAAAGGCATAGCCCGGTCAGGTAGACCGGATTAGCCAGGCCGCGCAGCACCAGGACCGGCGAAGGATGGCGATATTGATGCCAGACAAAATACGCCAGCAAACCCACGCCCACGGCCAGCCACGTCACGATATGGGCACGATAGGCAAAGAAATCGAAGCGTGCTTCGGACAAGGCCAGTTGCAGGCAAATCACCCCGATGCCAAACAGCACCAGCGGAATGGGCGTAAGCGCGCCCCCATGTTGTTGGCGCTGCACCACCGCTGGCAACCACAACCAGCAACCCAGCGCGGCCAGCGCAGCTGGCGGCACCACGCACCAGAACACCCATTCCCAGCCCAGGCTTTCGATCATATGGCCAGCCAGCGCTGGCGCGATGGCGGAGGCGCCAAAAATCCCGACCATAAAATAACGGATGGCCTGAGCCCGATCTTTAACCCCGAACAGCAGATTGATCAGAATGCGGCTGCTGGTAAACAAAGCGCCGCCGCCCAGGCCCTGGATAGCGCGGCACACTATCAATTGCTGCGGGGTTTCGCAAAAGCCGCAGGCCAGCGCGCCGACGGCAAACAGGGCCAGCGCCAGCCCCAGAAAATTACGATAGCCCAGTCGGTGCGCCAGCCATGCCTGTTTCATGATGACCAGCATGCTGGCGCACGCATAGGCGGCCACGGCCAGCACAAATTCTTGCGGGCCTGCGTCCACGCCGCCCTGGATGTGGCTGCTGCTGAACACAAACATGCTGTTTTCAAAGAATTCGACTGCGGTGGTCAGCGCCAGCAGAGCCATCAGCCAGCGCCGATCCTTGACAGCGTAATGCGGAGCAAGCCGTTTCACTCAGCGCGAACCCCGATGCCAATTGCTTTACCGGGTTGCAGCCCTTCATAAAATTGCCCCAGATGGCTGGCGATCTGATGCTGATCATCGCCTTCAAACGGACGCCACGCCTGGCGATACATCTCGTGCACCAGCGGCGCCGCGCGTCTGATTTGTGCGCGGCCCGACTCGGTCAGCGTGAGCATCATCCGGCGACGATCGTCGTGATCCATCTCTCGCGTAATCCACCCCTGTTGTTCCAGCCCGTCCATCAGCCGGGTGACCTGGGTGCGGGTCATGTCGAGCAACAAACTCACTTCAGAGGGATTGCTGGGGGCGCCATCGTCAACCAGCAACATGGTCATGGCCAGGTATTGCGCCAGATTCATGTCGCAGGGGGCGAGGGCCTCATTAATACGTTGTTGCAATAAAGATGCAGCGCGAAACAGCGTGCGTGAAAGCAGGATTTCTGTCTGCGGTGCATGGGGATTGAGCGCGCAGAAGCGCTTTATGCGTTCCTGGTAATCGATAACCATGAAATGAGCTCCAGTAATTACAGTGGCAACTGTTACGAATGTAATCTGATTCGCCGATCGATGTAAACGCCGGTCTGTTTGATTCAAAGTGTATTGCCTTACAGCGACGTGAGCGCCCAGCCTGCCGTCCCGCAAAATGGGCCACGTTGTCTTACACCCCATTGCCGCGCTATGCGAGTTGCCGTTGGGAGGCGGCGTATTTGTGAGATTTCTGCGCACTATGCTGCCTTTGTTGGCGCAACCGGATACAACCATTGCAGTTCCAAGCTATCGCGGGAACAACAATTCGGGGCAAATTGTTTGATACGCGGCTGATACGCGGCAGTTTTTTTGCGGGAAGACTGCTGAATTGTGGTGACTTTTGCATCCGAAAGCGCTTTGCAATCGTTTGCACCGGACTATTCGGGCGCCCGATTTGCCCACACTTTTCCTACAAATCTTTACATACAAGTAAGCATAGTTTTTATGGTTTACCGCTCAGGGCTATTTTCTCAACGCTAGTCTGCGCGCGGCTTTACCGCCTGTCCGCCGCCCCAGGAGTGCTCCTGGTTGAACTGACCAAACAGCCAGACAGTGTTGGAAAAATGTCAAAACACTGACCAATCATTACACAACCTACATACGCGCTTGCCAGGCAAAAGTAAGATCAGCGCCATGTGGTCACGGTCATGCGGACGATTCCGTCGCAACCTGCTCGACCTGGAGTGTTTTCGAAATGAATACCCTGATGCGTACTTTCGCCCTCGGCGCGGCCCTGATGTGTGCCAGCGCGTTCAGCCAAGCCAATCTGGTCTACAACGGCAACTTTGACCATTACATCCCCGAGAGCAATAGCTGGGGCGAAGGTTGGGATTTGATCCCGAGCCACGATGGTTCGGTATTCAGCTTCGAGCGTCTGCACGCCACTTTCGGCGCGCTGCATAACGTTGATGACACCATCCAGCAATGGATCAGCACGACGCCGGGCTCGTTCTATTCGATCAGCTTTGGCCTGGAAACCACCAATGGCTTTGGCTCGGGCACGCAGAACCACTTTATTGCGCTGTTCGGCGACGCGCCCTTGTACGCCGAAACCAATGTCGTGCACGGCCTGACCATGCTCAACTTTATCGCCCAGGCCACCAGCGACCGCACGTTGCTCACTTTTTCGGGCGGCAACGCACCCGGCTATGACCAACTGTCGCAAGTCGAAGTCAACCCGGTGCCGGAACCGGAAACCTGGGCGCTGCTGGGCATGGGCGTGATCGGGCTGATCGCGCGCGGCAGACACAAAAACAGACAGCCGCGGCTGTCTGTTTGAGGGGAGCGTGCTCAGTGACTATGCCGAGGGCGGGATCTTGTTCAGGTCCCAGCCCAGGCCCAGTTGCTGGTTGGCGTGTTCCAGCAAGGGATAGAGGCTGGACATCAGCGCGGGCAAATGCGGGCGCAAATCGTCGAGCATGCCCCGATGCAGCATCACCAGCGCCTCGGCCACCAACGGGGTGGGCACGCGGGTAACACTGGCTTCCGGCACCAGCAAACGATTTTCGCCAGGTTCGGCGTACAAGCGCCGGGTCGCCACGCCAAACAGGGCGTCGGCATCTGCGGCTTCATCGTGCCAGGAATTAGCCACCGCAATGCTGGCGGTAACGGCAATCTGTTCACCACGGAAATTAACGCGCGCATTGGCGATGGCCTGGCGCAGGCGTTCACCCAGGATGCGGGCTTCGGTCAGCGACGTTGCGGCGGACACCACGGCAAACTGTGGGCCGGTCACATGGGCCAGCGTGTCTTCGCGCCGCAACTTGGCCGACAACTGTTTGCCGAGCAACTGCAGCATCTGCTCGGCCAGGCGCGGGCCGAGTTTGTCTTGCAGATTCTGGAAATGATCGATTTCCAGCAACAGCAAAGTCACTTCGCTGCGATGCCGTTGCGCAAAGGCCAGTGATTGTTCGGCTTGCAGCTTGAGCAGATGCGAGGTGCCCACGCCTTCGGTGACATGGGTGGCGGTGCGCGCCTGCTCTTGCCGCGCGCTGGCCAGCTCTTGCTGCGTGCGGCCCAACTCGATATTGGCAGCAACCCGTGCCAGCATTTCGGCGCGATCGGTCGATTTGGTCACAAAGTCGGTGGCGCCGCTTTCGACACAACGCTGGCGGGTGGCTTCGTCTTCTTCGCCCGAGATAATAATGACCGGAATATGCCGCACATGCGCGTCATCGGCACTGCGCACCCGTTTGAGCAAACCCATGCCATCCAGCTCAGGCATGGTCAGATCGGAGATCAGCAGATCGATGTCAGCATCGGCAATCAAACGCCGCCAACCGGCCTCACCATCGGCTTCTTCGATGACGTCGTACTCGCCGGACAAATGCTTCTTGACGGTGGCGCGCACTATGCGCGAGTCATCGACGACCAGAACACGGGGTAACGGAGAAAGTTCGTTCGCTTGCATATCCAGACAGTCTGCGGGTTTTAGCGTGGAGCTAATCTAGCACAATTGGTCAGCCTTGCCTGCGCCAGCCCGCGCTAGCGCGCAATCGGCGCGCCCCGCGTGGGGCTTGGGCCGACAAGCGCGTGACGACGGCCCGAAAGTGTTTGGTGTAGGCTAGCCAGCATGACGCCGATCCAACTCCATATCAGCCTGGCCCCCGTGGCCGAAACCGAACTGGTGCGCTGCCAGCACGCGGTACTGGCCACCGCGCGCCTGGTGCAGGTGGAACGCCGCGCGCTGGCGGCGGGCGGATTGTATTTGCTGGCGCTGGATCTGGAAGTGGACAGCGAAGGCGCGCAGGCGCAATGGCATATCGAGCGTCTGGCCGCGGATCTATGGCGCGCGCTGGGGCGATACACGCGGTTGTCGGTGTTGGTGCTGGGAAATGTCGCAGAGGATGACGCGGCGGCCGACGGGCAGCCGGAGTGGTTGTTGCTGGATGAAGTGCGCTATCGCGAGGTGATGCAGGCGTTCCGGTTTGCGTGGCCGGCTTCGCCACGGGGGTGAGCGTTGCTTGAGCCTGCGGCGCGTTTTTGATGTTTGGCTGGTGCTGGCCTGACCCTTAACCGATTAGCCTGCGGCGCATGTTTGATGTTCGGCTTTGCCTTACCTGAAACCCTTAACCGCTTAGCCTGCGGCGCATTTTTGATACCCGGGGGTGCCGGAGCACGTCACTTTTCTTTGCTTCGCCAAAGAAGAAGTAACCAAAAGAAAGGCGACCCCACTCGCGAATCCTTCGCTCGCCAGGGGGCCCGCAGGTCAAAAACCGAAACGGACCGTCTGTTACTTCGATGGCTCAGCTGCCGCTCCGCGGAACTTCGGTCGGACGGAGCCCATAAAGCCGGTCTCCTTCCCCTCCCTCGACAGGTAATGTCTGCTGTTTGCCAGGCTTGCTGCCTCGTTGCTGCGCAACATCGGGTGGGCGTGGTGGCGACGGGTAACAATGAATATCTGTGCCGCCTGCTTAACGCTTCCATCCCGCACGGCCACCGCCGTCTGATTTGTCACCGTTCCCGCCACGAACCACCAACCTCTCATAGGGTGGGTCAAGACCCACCACCCAAAGCCACCAGCAAGAACGATCACTCCAATCAGTCGCCAATTCACTACCGCTCAAACCCGAAGGGGTCTTGTCCTCGCTGGCGCACATTTCCCGATTACGCCATGCCCGTCATCCTTGCCGCCTTCCGGATCGCACTTGATCACCTCGGTGGCATAACTAAAATGTGCGTTGTCCCCGCAAGCGAGGACAAGACCCTTCGGGTAACGCACCCTACGTGTACAGGCCGTGGTGGACGCGTTGCGTGTTTTGCTAGCGGCTTTGGGTGGTGGGTCTTGACCCACCCTATGAGAGGTTGGCGGTTCGTGAAGGCTACGGTGACAAATTAGACGGCGGTGGCCGTGCGGGATGGGAGCGAAGCAAGCGGTGCCGATGTTCACTGTCACCCGTCGCCCCCACGCCCACCCGATGTTGCGCAGCAACGAGGCAGCACGCCTAGCACACAGCAGCCATTACCTGTCGAGGGAGGGGAAGGAGACCGGCTTTATGGGCTCCGTCCGACCGAAGTTCCGCGGAGCGGCAGCTGAGAAATGGAAGTCCCAGACGGTCCGTTTCGGTTTTTGACTTAGGGGCCCCTGGCGAGTGGCGGAGCCGCGAGTGGGGTCGCCTTTCTTTTGGTTACTTCTTCTTTGGCGAAGCAAAGAAAAGTGACGTGCTCCCGGGCACCCCCGGGTATCTAAAATGCGCCGCAGGCTCAGCGGTTAAGGGTTTGTTCAGCGCAAGCTGAACATCAAAACACCCGCCGCTGGCCAAACACCTACCATCCAGCCCCAAAAAAAATCCCCCCCCTATAGCACCTCATACCCCGCCAACCGCTTCTCCACCGTCGAAAAATGCCACCGCGGATAATCCGGCAAACCATGTTCAAACGGCGGCGGCATTTCGCCCAGGATCAGCGGCGCAAAATAAGCGCGCCCCGTGGTCGATAGATGCATGCCGTCATCGCTCAAATACGTCGACGGCACCGCGCGTTCCTTGTTGGCCACGCGCTTGAGCGGTACCGCATCCACATGCCAGCGATAGGGCTGATCCGCCTCGCGCACAATCGCGGGCATCACGCTGCGTTGCCCGGCAATGGCAAAATCCACCGCTGCCTCCCCCACCGCAATCGCCTGCTCCAGATCGTTGCCTGACACCAGATGCCGGGCCGAGCGCTGCATATAGTCGGCCACCGCCCAATGACATTTATGCCCCAACTCGGATTTGACCAGGTTGGCCAGCAGCGGCGCCACGCCGCCCAGTTGCACATGTCCAAAAGGATCGGCGCCGCCGGTTTCGGCCAGCAAGACGCCCGAGGTATCGCGGATGCCCTCGGCCGCCACCACCACGCACGAGCCATATTGCGCAATCGATTCCCGCACCGCGCGCAAAAAACCGCCCGGTTCAAACGGGACTTCCGGCAACAGGATCACATGCGGCGCTTCGCCGGGCACACGTGCGGCCAGGCCAGTGGATGCGGCAAGCCAGCCGGTGTGGCGGCCCATTACTTCAAGCACAAATACCTTGGTGGAGGAGGATGACATCGAAGCCAGATCCAGCCCGCACTCGCGTACCGTGGTGGCCAGATATTTGGCGGCCGAGCCAAAACCGGGGGCGCAGTCGGTCTGCGGCAGGTCGTTGTCTATGGTTTTGGGGATGTGTACTGCGGCCAGGTCGATGCCGGTGTATTGCGCATATTCGGCCACCTTCAGACAGGTATCCGCCGAGTCACCGCCGCCGTTATAAAAAAAGTAGCCGATGTCCCATGCCGCAAACAACTCGAACAAGCGCTTGAGTTCGCTGCCGTGCTTGAGCTTGTGGCGACAAGAACCAAAGGCGCCACCGGGGGTATGCCGCAGCGCCACCAACTGGCTGTCGGGCACGCTGGCCAGGTCAATCAGTTCTTCCCGCAAGGCCCCCAGAATGCCGTCCTTGGCCACGTATAACTTGCCGATCTGTTGCGGGTGACGTCGGGCGGCCGAGATCAGCCCCCATGCGGAAGCGTTGATCACCGGCGTTACCCCACCGGATTGGGCATACAACGCGTTTCTGGGCACGATCGGACTCCTGCGGCACTGACTGGACGATCAGCCATTCTTGCGCGCCGCAGCATGCGGCTGCATCGGGAGTTTCCGCACGGCGGATGTCCCTGATGGCAGCGTTTGCGCCTTGTGCCCTGGCGCGCGCCAATACGGCGCGGACGCACCATGGCGTCATCCAGTGTGGTGCACATCCAGCCCGGCGGCCGTGCCGTAAAGCCGCTATAACTCAAGCGTTCGCACTTGCCGCAGGCTGGCATGAGGATTGCAGGACCATCCGGGTCACTCAAGCGGCCGCAGTCAGGGCCCATGATCAATCGCTGCATGACCGAGGTTGCTGCCCATGCATCAGATCGACCTTCCGCTATCCGCTGGCTACGACGAAATGCTCGATGCCGCCCAGTCGGTGCGCCCGCATTATCGTGAGTTTTTTGATTGGCTCAACGCCCAGACGCCCGCCATGCTGGCGCAGCGGCGCCGCGAGGCGGAATTGCTGTTTCATCGCGTCGGCATCACGTTTTCGGTGCATGGCGATGAAAGCGGCAACGAGCGGCTGATTCCGTTCGACACCATCCCGCGCATTATTCCGGCCAACGAATGGGCGCATCTTGAGGCGGGGCTGCGCCAACGGGTGCAGGCGCTCAATCTGTTTCTGCACGATATCTATCACGACCAGAACATCCTCAAAGCCAAAAAAATTCCGGCCGATCAGGTGCTGGTGAATGCGCAGTTTCATGCTGCGATGTGCGGTATTGATTTGCCGCATCAGATTTACGCGCATATCGCCGGCATCGACGTCATCCGGCATTCCGACGGCGAGTATTACGTGCTGGAAGACAATCTGCGTGTGCCCTCCGGCGTGTCTTATATGCTGGAAAACCGCAAGATGATGATGCGATTGTTCCCTGAGCTGTTTGGCCGGCATGCGGTGGCGCCGGTCGAACATTATCCGTCGGTGCTGCTGTCAACGCTGCGGCAATCGTCGCTGGAAGACAATCCCACCGTGGTGGTCATGACCCCGGGCCATTTCAACAGTGCTTACTTTGAGCACGCGTTCCTGGCGCAGCAAATGGGCGTCGAGCTGGTGGAAGGCCGCGATTTGTTCGTCAAGGATCTGCGCGTGTATATGCGCACCACCGCTGGCCCCAAGCAGGTGGATGTGATCTACCGGCGGCTGGACGATGTGTTTCTTGATCCGCTGGTTTTCCGTGCCGATTCAATGCTGGGCGTGCCGGGTTTGCTGGCGGCCTATCGCGCGGGCGGCGTGGTACTGGCCAATGCCATCGGCACCGGGGTGGCGGATGACAAATCGATTTATCCCTATGTGCCGGACATGATCCGCTTCTATCTGGACGAAGAACCCTTGCTGCGCAACGTGCCCACCTGGCAATGCCGGCATCAGGACGAACTAGGCCATGTACTGACGCACCTGGATGAACTGGTGGTGAAGGAAGTGCACGGCGCGGGCGGCTACGGTATGTTGATCGGCCCCAAAGCCAGCCGCGCCGAGATCGAGGATTTCCGCGAGCGGCTCAAGGCCAATCCGAGCAATTACATCGCGCAACCCACGCTATCGCTATCTACCTGCCCTACCTTTGTGGACGAAGGCATCGCGCCACGCCATCTGGATTTGCGCCCGTTTGTGCTCACCGGCAATACCGTGCGCATCGTGCCCGGCGGACTGGCGCGGGTGGCTTTGCAAAAGGGGTCGCTGGTGGTGAATTCGTCGCAAGGCGGCGGCACCAAAGACGCCTGGATCCTGGAAGCCTGAACGGAGATCACTGCCATGATGTTAAGCCGCACTGCCGATCATCTGTTCTGGATGTCGCGCTACCTGGAGCGTGCCGAAAACCTGGCGCGTTTGCTCGACGTGAGTCTGTCATTGGCGCTCTTGCCGCAAGCCAAAGGCGCGCGCGCCGAAATGCGCGCGCCGCTGGTCATTACCGAAACGCTGGAGCGCTTTAATCAACGCTATTCCGCCATCACGCCCGAAGCGCTGTTGCAGTTTATGGCGCTCGATCGCGAAAACCCGGCCAGCATTCTGTGCTGCCTGCGCCATGCACGGGAGAACGCCCATGCCGTGCGCGGCAAGATCACCGCGGAAATGTGGGAGAACATCAATGCCACCTGGCTGGAAGCCCGCCAGCTCGAAGCGAACGGTATCGGCAACGTGGCGGATTTTTTTGATTGGGTAAAGGCGCGCTCACATGTGTTTCGTGGCATTGCCTATGGCACGATTTTGCGCGGCGACGCGTACAGCTTTATCCGGTTGGGCACTTTTATCGAGCGCGCCGACAACACCGCGCGTTTGCTCGACGTCAAAGCCAGCTTGCTGACCGACGCGGCCACCGAAGACAAAGCACAGGATTACTACGCCTGGGCCGCTTTGCTGCGCGCCTTGTCGGCCTATGAAGCTTATCTGGAGGTCTATCGCGAAGGTCCGGCCATGGAATCAGTGGCCGAATTGTTGATTTTGTCGCCGCGCCTGCCGCGTTCTTTGTGCGCTTGCCTCGATGCCATCTGCAAGATTCTCGATCAGATCGAGGGCGACAACGGCCGCCTGGCGCAACGCGATGCGCACAAATTGCTGAACACCCTTAAATACACGCGCGCGGAAGAAATCATGGCCAGTGGGCTGCACGAATATCTGAGCCAATGTCTGGCGCAGATCAATGCGTTGGGCGGCACCATCGACCACGCCTATCTACGGGTGGCCTGAGCATGCATCTGGAAATCAAACACGAAACGGTTTACCGCTACGACACCCCGCCCGCCTACAGCGTGCAATTGTTGCGCCTGACGCCGCGTGCGGATCCCGGCCAGGCCGTGGTCAACTGGCATCTGGATGTACCGGGGCCCACCCAGTCCACCATCGACACCTTTGGCAACCGCGAGCACGTGCTGACGCTGGAAGAGGCCACCACCGAAATCCGTATCGTGGCGCATGGCATTATCGAAACGCGCCCGGCCAATCCGCCGCATAACGCACTGCCGCCCATGGTGTTTCGCAAAGTCACCCCGCTGACCGAACCGGACGAAGCGATCAAGGCCTTCGCGGGCAAATATCGCAAACTGGTGGCGCGGCATGGCCGGCACGGGCTGATGGATATGATGGCCGACTTGCTCGACCATATGCCGTATACGCCGGGCGAAACCGACGTCACGACTTCGGCGCGCGATGCTTTCCGGCTAAGCCGCGGCGTGTGCCAGGACCATAGTCATGTGTTTCTGGCGTTATGCCGTTTTCTCGAAATTCCGGCGCGCTATGTGAGCGGCTATCTCTACACCGAAAACGATCACCACGTGGCCAGCCACGCGTGGGTGGATGCCTTTACCGACGAGCTATGGCATGGCTTTGATACCAGCAACGGCTGCACGCCTGACGAACGCTATGTGCGGCTGGCGATCGGCCTCGATTATCTGGACGCCTGCCCGATCCGCGGTCTGCGCCGCGGCGGCGGCGACGAGATCATGGAAAGCCACACCCGCGTGCGCCACGCCATCGAACGCGAATCGGCGCAACAACAAAATCAGCAATGACACACTGATTGCGGCACGGCAGGCAGCCACGCAATTCGTTGGTTACAATTCAGGACATCCAGACCAGTTTGCGGGTGTACCGATCAATGACGTATTGCGTGGCCATGGCCCTGAAAGACGGGCTGATTTTTGCCTCAGACTCGCGCACCAACGCGGGCGTGGACCATATCGCCACGTTTCGCAAAATGCATATTTTCGAGATGCCCGGCGAACGCCTGATTGTGCTGCTGACCGCAGGCAATCTGGCCACCACGCAAAGCGTGATCAGCTTGCTGGAACAACGCTCGCGTACCGAACTGCACAATTTGCTGAACGTGCACACCATGTACGACGCGGCCCTGCTGGTCAGCGAAACCATTCGCGAAGTCATCACGCGCGACGGCCGCGATGAGGCCATCACCCATGGTATCGATCTGACCGGTTCTTTCATCATGGGCGGGCAGATTCGCGGCGAAAAACCGCGCCTGTTCAATATCTATCCGCAGGCCAACTTTATTGAATCGACGCTGGATACACCGTATTTCCAGATCGGCGAATCCAAATACGGCAAGCCCATCATCGACCGCGTGGTGCAGTGGCAAACTCCGCTGGCCGAGGCACTTAAATGCACGCTGATTTCGTTTGATTCGACCATCCGCAGCAATTTGTCGGTGGGCTTGCCAATCGATCTGTTGCGCTACCAGGCCGACAGCTTTGCCCCCACCCAGCCCTACCGCATTGAAGAAACCAACGTCTATTTCAACCGCATTCGCGAATCCTGGGGCCAGGGTTTGCGCAATGTGTTCAGCCAGATTGCCAATGCCGACTGGTTCGACAAATTGTGAGTTTCTGAGAAAACAAAAATTCAGATTTATCCTGGATGCGGCGCCTGCCCGGCGGGGCAGAATCGCGGTCATTGCACAGCCAATCACGACGCGCAGCAGCCCGCTGTGATCGGTGCAAAGCACTTCTGGCCACCCCGGTGTGGCTGAAATCTGCCGCACAAGGATTGCACCATGCCGTACCACGCCCACGAACTACCCGGACGCAACCCCACCAGGCCCAGGTACATCAAACCGCGTACCCCGCGCAGTCCGCGTATGGATGCGGCCGAACTACGGCTGAACCATCTGGATCGCAATGTGGATGAACTCAAAACCGACGTGACGGTTTTGCGTGCCGACGTTGCCACGTTAAAGACTGATGTTTCAACGCTGAAAACCGATGTTTCCACACTAAAAACCGACGTATCGGGGCTGAAGCTTGATGTTTCAACGCTGAAAGCGGATGTCTCCACATTGAAAACCGATGTCTCCGCGTTGAAAACCGATGTTTCCGCGTTGCAGATAGACGTGTCCACGCTAAAAGCGGATGTCTCCAGGCTGAAATTTGACGTTTCCACCCTGCAAATCGATGTCACCGCACTGAAATCTGATGTCTCGGCCCTCAAAACCGACGTTGCCGGCCTCAAGGTGGACATATCCGGCATGCGTGCCGAGATAGCAGGCATCAAAGAGAACTACGCCACCAAGGCCGATCTACTCTCGCTGAAATCCAGCCTGGTGATATGGGTAGTCAGCACCATGCTGGTGGGCCAGGTGATACAGCCGGTGATCAAGCAGTTGGGCGGATAAGCGGGCAGCGGCTGGCGCATAAAAAAGGGAAGGCCCTGCGGCCTTCCCCTGGTGTTAGCGCATTGGGGGCCTTGCCCCGCATCGCTTATTCGTCGTTCTTCTTCAATTCTTCGACCAGTGCCACATATTGCGTCATGGCGTCGTCGTTGCTGGTGCCTTTGAGCTTGGCCCATGCGTCGTATTTGGCCTGAGCCACAAAGTTGATGGCCGACGGGCGATCACCGCTCACATCACCATCGGTGGATTGCTTGTACAGCGCGTACAGCTTGAGCTTGGTTTGCACATCCGGTGCGTCATTCAGTTGCACCACTTCTTCTTGCGCAGTTTTGAACTGCTCGGCCAGCGTCGACATCGAGAGAGTCTCCATCAAACAGTCGTTTTAATTTGCCCGGCTGAGTATAGCGCCGCCCCTGCAGGCAAACCACTTTCAAACTGACAGGCGTGGGAAAACCCCTAGTCGGGCCCAATCCGCCTTAATACGCGCCGTGTCCGCCCGTTACGCTGCGGATGGTCTTGCAGATAATGGCGATGTCGTACCACAGGTTCCAGTTCTTGACATACCAGGCATCCAGCGCCACGCGTTCATCGTAGGTGGTGTCGTTGCGGCCAGAGACTTGCCACAAGCCGGTCAGGCCCGGCCGCGATTCCAGATAAAAATCCACCCGATCGCCATAGCGTTCCAGCTCGGCTTCGATAATCGGGCGCGGGCCGACCAGGCTCATTTCGCCTTTGAGCACGTTCCACAATTGCGGAATTTCATCGAGGCTGGTGCGGCGCAGAAACTGGCCGATGGGCGTAATACGCGGATCATTCTTGAGTTTGAAATCACGATCCCACTCGGCGCGCGCAGCCGCATCGCTGGCCAATAAATGCGCCAGGACGTCCTGGCTGTTATGCACCATGGTGCGGAACTTCCAGCATTTGAATGGCTTGCCATTCATGCCGATACGGACATGCCCAAAGAACACGGCGCCCGGCCCGCCCTGGCGTTTGATTTGCCACATCGCATAGACAAACAGCGGCGACAACAGCAGCAGTCCGACCGCCGCACCACACAGATCAAACATGCGCTTCATCAGCATCAGCGAGCGCACGGTCAGATTATTGGTCACGCGCAGCAACAGCACTTCGTGGCTGAAAAAGTGATACGGCACCACGCCAAACAAGGGCAGTCCAGCAATAGGCGGAATCACATGGATGTCTTTGTAGCGCAAGGACAATTGCTCGACCTGACGCGACAAGGCTTTGAGCTCTTCTTCATCCACCGCCACCACCACATGCGGCCGCTGGTTGGCATCCAGCCACGGCACCAGCCCGTCCGGCTGCAGCGCTATCACCGGCAGGATGTTGTCGTTGACCACAATTTGCGCCGGGGCGGACTGGCTGACGGCAAGGAAGGCTTCGATCTGAAAGCCCAGCAAGCGCTCGCTTTTCATGGCCCGATACGCCGCGATGGCGTTTTCGCCCGTGCCCACGATGACAGTGGGCATTTGCCAGACGCCAATCTGCAGCAACCACGATTTGGTATACGAGCGCACCCACGGCAGCAGCACCAAAGCCACACCCCAGGACACTGGAAACAGAAAGCGCGACACGGTGAATTTGCCCAGTAGCACCAACATGCCGTTAAGCAAACCGGCCAGCAACAAGGCACGCAGGATATCGAGCAACTCATCCCAGAACGGCAGGCGCAGGCTGTAATGACCGCGCCACCAGAAATTGCTTACCGTAATCAGCGCCAGCAGCAAAAACGCCATGCCTTGCTGCTTGCCTTCCCATGCCCACCACAGATCGAAGCTGGCGCTGATGCGCTGATAGCGGAACGCCCATAGCAGCAACAAGGCAATGCCAAACGACACGGCCAACGCGGCAAAATCGGCCAGCGCCAGCAAGGGCTTGGCGCGTTCCGGGCCACGATACTTGAGGATCTGTTCACGCACGCTTAATGCGCTCCCGCGTGAGGAAGGGATTGGGGGTCATGCACTTTGGGTTCCACCACAACGCCATAGGCGCCATAAAGCGATGCCATCATGACATCGAGAGAATAATGCGTCGCCACAAACTGGCGGGCATGCGCGCCCAGGGTTTTGCGGGCATGCACATCGGCAGCCAGCAGCGCCAGGCGGGCGGTGAAGTCTGCCGCGGTCTGTGCCAGATAGCCATTGAGGCCATCCCGCACCAGATCGCGATTGCCGATTACATCGGTGGCCACCACCGGCAAACCCGCGGCCATCGCCTCCAGCACCGCCACCGGCATGCCTTCCCAGCGTGAGGTCTGGATATAGATGTCCAACTGCGCCATGCGCGCCAGGGCATCGGCGCGTGGCACCCAGCCGCACACCTTGACGCCCGCTGCGCGCAGCGCCACTTCGCCTTCGGCGTCACCCCCGCCGATCCAGACAAACTCGATCTGGCCCGGTTTGCCCAGCGCCGCTGCGATCTGGGCAAACAGTTCCGGATTACGCGCCAGCGTTACCCGGCCGACGGTGCCGATACGCACCACGCCATCGCTGCTGCCGCTGGCCTGCGGGATGGCATCAAAATCGACGGCGTTATGCACTTCCACCACATGCGGGCCGAGATTGGCGCGGATCTGTTCGGCCTCGCCCGGCGAGCAGGCCACAAACGTCACCGGCGTGCGCGCAAGAATTTTTTCCAGCAACAGAAACACATTGTTCTTCCAACGCCCCTCTGCCCGTTGCAGAAACGACAGGCCATGCGGCGAAAAAAACCAGCGCGGGCCGCGATAGACCAGACTGACTATCCGTCCCAAAGCGCCCGCTTTGCTGGAATGCAGATGCACCACATCAGGCGCGATCTGCTTCAGCGTTGCCACCAGCAAACGCCCGGCCTTGAAATCGCCGAGCGGCGAGATCGCCCGCGTCATCGGCAATTGCGTCATTTGCACGCGCGCATCAAACAACTCGCGCCAGTTGGCGGGCGTTTCTTCGCGCACGCTGTGTATTACGTGCACGGCAAAGCCATCCGCTACTTGTCGGTTGGCCACGGCCAACACCATAGACAGCGTGCCAGCACCAAACGATTCAACCACATGGACGATGCGCGTCATGACGAAGCCTTGTTGCGCAAGCGCGATTTGAGTTTAAAGATCAGCCGGTACGGCAATAACAGAATCGCCAGCGTGCGCAGCATGCCCACATAAGCCGCCAGCCCCCCGCCGGCCCGATGACGCCATTGCAGTTGCAAACGGCTGCGCAGCTGGATATCGCGCTTGGAATGCGAAATGCTGCCCGGATCGAGTTCGTAATCGATAACCACATCAGCCAGGTTGGCGGTCTGGAAATGCCGCACAAATTGCCAGAACAGCGCGTAGTCTTCGGCGGCCGGCGCATCCAGCGGGTACAAGCCGGTGGTGGCCAGTGCCGTGGTATTAAACATCACGGCCGGGTGGATAAAGGCCGAATTGCGCCGCATGGTGCGCACGATGGCGGCGTGTTCCGCCGGATGGCGCAACACAAATTGTTCAGCGCGGGTCTGCGGATCAATCATGCTGGCCGCCCCGCCCACCAGCGCGACCTCGGGATGAGTGTCCAGAAACGCCATCTGCCGGGCGAAGCGATCGGGCCGGTTGGTATCACCGCAATCCAGCCGCGCCACGCGGGCATAGCCGCGCGCCAATATCCAGTTGAGCCCACTATTGAGCGCATGCTCAATGCCACGGTTTTGTGGCAGATACAAAAAACGCAGCACGCCTTGCGCGCGGAAAGCGGCGCGGGCGGCGGCCTCAGCAACCGGCGCGCGCGCGCTGCCGTCATCCACCACCAGCACGTCACATTGTTCGGACGGGCCGATACTGGCCAGCGAGCGCACCAGCGCCTCGGGATTGTTGTAATGCGGGATCAAACAAATCAGACGATTTTGCGATTCACTCATGATGTCTTCAGGCCCAACTGGTTTTGCCCAGCCACTGCTTGACGCGGCGCGCCAGCGAGAATGGCACAACCATCCATACCAGCGGCTTGAGCAAGGTCAGCCATGAGCGCGGCGAGGCGTCGATATATCGCGCCAGCAGGCGAAAGCGCGACCATTGCTGGCGCCGCCGTTTCGACAATGAAATCCCCGCCGTGGTGTACTCGGTACGCACCAGCACTTCGGGCAGATTGGCGGTCTGGTAACGCGCCACAAACTTCCAGAAGTAAGCAAAGTCTTCCGCCGCTGGATAGTTGGTCGGATACAAGCCGAGCGCGCGTATGCCCGCCACCCGGAACATCACGGCCGGATGGGTAAACGCGTTATCGATATGCATCTGCCGCACAATTTGCGCGTGCGTTTGCGGTTGTTGCAGCGTAAAGCGGTCGCCACTGGCATCAAAAAACACCACGGCGCTGCCTAACAGATAGACCTCAGGATGCGCATCCAGAAACGCCGCCTGCCGCGCGCAGCGGTCCGGCAGGTTCAGATCGGCCACATCCAGCCGCGCTACATATTGGTAGTCCGCAGCAAGAATGCCTTGCAAGCCGGTATTGAGTGCGTGCTCGATGCCCTGGTTGTGCGGCAGATAAACAAAATTCAGCGTGCCCTGCGCGCGCCAGGCGGCGTGGCAGGCGGCCTCATCAATGCGTGCGCGTGTGCTGCCGTCATCGACCACCCAGGCGTCGACCGGCTCGGTCACGCCGACCGAAGCGAGCGACTCGACCAGTCCTTGCGGGTTGTTGTAATGCGGAATCAATAATGCGATGCGGTTCATCGGGCTTGGACATCCAGAACGGGGCGCGTATTCAACAACGTGGCCCAACGGTTCAGCAAGACCGGCGCATCAAAGGCATGCGAGCGCAATTTAAGCCGCGCCGACAAGGCCGGGTGCTTGGGTTCTTGCGCCAGGATCACTGCGGCCAGCGCAGCACCGCTGGCCTCTGCGGCGACAAAATCTTCGGGCGCGTCGCCGAACAATTCCACCACGCCGCCCGCATTGGTCGACACCACCGGCAAGCCGGCTTTCATTGCTTCCAGCACCACCAGGGGGCAGCCCTCAAACCACGAGGTCAGCAGCAAAAAATCGGCACGTTGCATAAAAGCGCCGACGTCATCGCGTGCGCCGGTAAATTCAATCAGTTGCTGCAGACCACGGCGTTGCGCTTCGCTTTCCACCCAGCCGCGCAAAGGCCCGTCGCCCACCACAGTGAGCCGGGCCAGACGGTCGCGTTCGACCAATGCCGCCAGCGTATCCAGCCACAACGCCGGTTGCTTCTCCACATCGATGCGCCCCACAAACAGCAAACGCAGCGGGTTAGCCGGATACTGCGGCGGGCGCAGCGCAGCGTCTTCGACAAAATTGGGGATAACCTGCCAGTGCGCCCCTTCGGGCTGGCCTAACCATTGCGCCATCGAAGCACGCGCGTGTTTAGACACAAACACCAGCTCCTGCAGCTTGCGGTACAAAGTCTGGCAGGCAAACCGGTGCACCGGATTCATATGCGCGTTGCGATCCAGATCGCCCAGCGGCCCATGCACCCAGCCTATCAGCCGCGTCGGCAGGCCGCGCGTGGCCGCCCAGGCCATATACAGCGGCATCAGAAAGGTCGCGGCGATAACCACATCGCTTTGTCGCGCCAATGCGCGCGCCGCGCGCCAGCCCGCCAGCCAGGTCCATGGTTTTTTGGGATGCCACACCGTGGACAGATCCACCACCTTGAGATGAGCCGTGCGTTCCGTCCAGCGATTGGTCGCGTCGCCCAGGGTCACCAGCGTGACATTAAAGCCGCGTTCGCGCAGGCCCTCGCCCACCACGGCGGCGCAACGTTCAACACCGCCCAGACCCAGGCCGCGTAAAAAGATCGTGATATTCATGTCGGTCCACCGGGGCGGCGCAGATAGCCGTCCAAGGCATGTTTAAGCCATTGCTTCATAAAAAAACTGCGGCGGCTGGCGGCAAATGGCAGCGTGCGGCGCAAGCGTTTAACCACCTTCAGCGTAACGCGCGCCGGGCGCGTACGTTGCCAGGCTTCGATCCAGGCTTCGGCCAGCACACCCGCGCCTGCCGGGTACATCGCGGCCAGGCCCAGCAACATCCATGCATAGGTGGTGAATTCGTCGGCCGACAAGGGCGTGCCTGGCTCGGCATAACGGGCGAATTCACTCACTTCGATATTCGGCGGCAACAAGCCAGCGGCATAGGCGCTACGGATGCGCTGCGCGGTGTGGCGTAATTCGTCGCGTTTGGTCTGGGTAATCTGCCCGGCGTGGCAGCGATAACGCAGCAAGGGGCGCGGCACATTAATAAAACGCGCACCGCGCATGGCCAGTGCGCACCACAGGGCGTAGTCCTCGGCATGCACGGCCGTGGCGTCATACGGGGTTTCGCGCAGCAGGCTGGCGCGCACCATCACACTGGGATGCGCCAAGGGCACATTGAACAACAATTGTAGTTTGATCGAGGCGTCATCGACCGGCGTTTGCCACAGGCCGGAGCGCTCGCCAAAAAAGCTGACCCAGGTGCCGCAGACATCGGCTTCTTGCTGCGACAAGGCCAGCAGTTGCGCCGCCAGGCGTTCAGGCTCGGCCAGATCGTCGGCATCCATGCGCGCAATCCAGGGCGCCCGGGCCAAGGCGATCGCTTCGTTCAAGGTGGCAATCAGGCCGCGATTGGGCCGCGAGATCACGGTAAACCGCGGATCATGGTTGGCGTGCGCCCACAAGATGGCCGCAGTGGCATCGCTGGAGCCGTCATCGATGGCGATGCATTGCCACTCGCGCAGCGTTTGCGCGCTCAGACTGTCCAGCGTCTCTTGCAAAAAAGCCGCGCTGTTATAGCACGGCAGAATGATGGCGACCGCGGGCGAGGTCATTGCAGACGGGCCTCAGCCAGCACCACCCGGGCTCGCCACCAGAAGGCCACCACGATAAAGGTCTCTACCGCCAGCACCACTTGTGCCGCACGGATAGCGCCGGCGCCGGGCAGCAACAGCATCAGCGCCACCACGTTGGCGACGCCAGCCAGCATCAGCACACGGCTGAAATAACGATCATGGCCAAAAGGCAGGAGCGATTGCATGCCGAATAAATAGCTGAGTGCGCCCAGCAACACAATCGGGGACATCCATTGCATCACCGGCGCCGCGGCCGCCAGGTCGTGGCCGGTGAGCAAAGGCATCAGCCACGGTGAGCCGATCAGCAAAACCAACGTCAACACCAGCCCGGCGCCGCCCTGGATAAACATGGCTTTGCGTATCAGCGCAACGGCTGCCGGTTTGTTCTGCTGTGCCAGTTGCGAGATGCGCGGATAGGTCGCCTGCACCAGCAAGCTGATCAGGCCCTGAATGTTGTAGAGCAATTTATTGGCAGCGGCAAAATAGCCGACTTCGTGCACGCCGCAATACATGCCCACCAATGTGGTGGTGGCGGCGGTGTACAGCACATTGGACAAGGCCGACAAAAAGAACGGCCAGCTCATGCGCAGCGACGCCATTATTTCGTTTTGTGTCGGCTTGATCCACGCCGGACGCGCCAGCTTCCACTGCGTGGCCCACCAGAATGCACCCGCAAGAATCAGCGGCAGAGCCTGCAGGATGACGGCGATGCCGACATCGTCGGGGCCGCGTACCAGCCAGAACAGAAAGCCCAGCATCGAGGCGCGCCCCACCACCCCAAAAATCGAGGCCAGCCGCAGTTCTTCCATGCCCTGAAAATAGAACAGCGGAAACACCACCGACGCCACGATATTGAGCATGGAGAAAGCAAACACCGGCGCCAGCGCGCGCCACTGGGGCACCACCGCGATAGCCAGTACCAGCAACACCATCGAAACCAGCGCCAGCATGGATTTGGCGATCATGGTGCGCCAGAAAATCCGCGACACTTCGGCGTCGTTACCACGCGCAACGGCCACCTCGCGGGTGGCCGATAAATCAAAACCAAAATCGGTGAGCAACAAGCCGTACTGGATAACTGAGGCCGCGTAATTCATCGCGCCAAAGCCATGCGCTTGCAGCGTGTGCGTCAGAAAGGGATAAGTCGCAAAAGACATCAGGTACTGCATGCCTTTTACGGCATACAGGGCCAGGATGTTGCTGGCCATACGGCGATCGATCATAAGGTGCGCGGCGTCATCTGCTAAAAAACAACCCGTGCGACAGGCACGGGTTGGCTGTAAACAGGTTGGATTGTATGGAATGATTTTTTCCGTCGTGTAACGGAAGGCACATCGCTATACGCGCCGCCAGCAATCGGACGGTTCCGGCTTAAGCAAAACCGTTGGGATTGCTGCTTTGCCAGCGCCACGAATCCACGCACATATCATCCAGCGTCTTTTCGGCGCTCCAGCCCAGTTGTTCGCGCGCCAGCGCCGGATCGGCGTAGCAGGCGGCGATATCGCCGGGGCGGCGATCCACCAGTTGATACGGCACCGGCTTGCCACTGGCGCGTTCAAACGCCTTGACCATATCCAGCACCGAATAACCAACACCAGTGCCCAGGTTAACCGTGACGGTGCCGGGGCCCTGCGCCAGTTTCTGCAGCGCCTTGACGTGCCCGCGCGCCAGATCCACCACGTGGATGTAGTCGCGCACGCCGGTGCCATCCGCTGTCGGATAATCGCTGCCAAAAATCGACAGCTTTTCGCGCTTGCCCACCGCCACTTGCGCCACGTATGGCATCAGGTTGTTGGGGATGCCTTTGGGGTCTTCACCGATCAGACCGGATTCGTGTGCACCCACCGGGTTGAAGTAACGCAGCAGCGCAATGCTCCAGGCCGGATCGGCACGGAACAGGTCGCGCAGCATGTCTTCGATCATCAGCTTGGAACGGCCGTAGGGGTTGGTGGCGGACAGCGGAAAGTGTTCCATGATCGGCACGGCGTGCGGGTCGCCGTACACCGTGGCCGACGACGAGAACACAATCTGTTTGACGTTGGCGGCGGTCATGGACTCCAGCAAGCGCACGGTGCCGACAAAGTTGTTGTCGTAATAGTCGAGCGGTTTTTCTACCGACTCGCCCACCGCCTTCAGGCCAGCGAAATGGATCACCGCGCCAAAAGGCCATTTGGCGAAGGTTTCGTCCAGCGCCTGGCGATCACGGATGTCGGCCTTGACCCATGGCACCGGCTGACCGGTGATGGTTTCAAGACGTTGCAGCACCGCCTGATTGGCGTTGCTGAAGTTGTCCAGAATGATCGGGGTAAAACCCGCTTTGAGCAGTTCGATATACGTGTGGGAGCCGATGTAACCGGCGCCGCCAGTGAGCAGTACATGCATGGTGCGGTTTCCAGACGAGAGACGGATCAGGCATTCTAACCGTCGATGTTTACGAATGGCGATAGGCTGGTGTCATAAAAACCGAACCAGCCTCCGTCATCTGAGGCATAAACCAGATAAAACCGGCACAAGCCAGGCGCCCACGCTGCGCCCCGCTTGCACTTAGCGCCGCTCTTGTCGCCACAGCAAAATGCAGGCGATCAGCATAAAGAACAGCGTGGGAATCGATACCACCAAAGGCGGCGGCCACGCATGCAGGTCGCCCAGATAAACCACGATACGGTTCAAGAAGTTAAACGCCAGGCCAGCCACGATACCGGCGAACAAACGCGCACCGACGCCGCCACTGCGACGCTGTGTTTGCGCAAACGGCAGTGCAATCACAATCATCGACAAACAGGCTAGCGGGTAGAACAGCTTGCCCCACAGCGCCAGTTCGTAGCGCGAGGTTTTTTGATTATTGCGGCGCAGGTGGTCGATATAGCTGTGCAAAGCACGGCCCGACATTTGCGATGGCTCAACCAGCAATACCGCCAGCATTTCTGGCGTGATCGAGGTATCCCATTGCCCGGTCGGTTGGTGGATCAGTTTGACGCCCGCGTCGTTGGGTTCGAACTCGGTACGCGTGGCTTTATCCAGTCGCCATACGCCATTACCCAGATACTTGCCCTGCTCGCCTTCCTGAATATGCGCCAGCTGCATCTTGTCGCTGAATTCATAAATGCGGATACCGAGGATGGTCAGGTCGGGCAGCATTTCGGCGATGTTGACGATCTGGTGACCATCTTTTACCCACACGCCCGAGCGGAACTCACCCACCAGCATGGCTTTGGTGGCGGACAAACGCTGCTGGTTGGCCGCTTGCTTGGCCACCGGCGCAACGTATTCGCCCAGCAACACCGTCACCACGCCGTACAGCACGCCGATCATGACCAGCCAGCCGAGCAAGCGTTTGACCGATACCCCGGCGGCACGCATCACCGTCAGCTCGGCATTACCGGCCAGGTTGGACAGCGCAAAAATCCCGCCGATCAATACCGCAATCGGCATCAGCGTGTAGGCGTTAGACGGCGTTTGCAGAAACACGTAGATCAGCGCATCGGACAGCCGATAGCCGCCCTTGCCCAGATCGGATAACTCGCCGATCAAATCAAAAAAGTTATACAGGCCGAGCAAGCCCACCAACGTATAGACGATATAAACCGTGAGCTCACGGAACAGATAGCGCGCCAGAATGTTCATGACATGCTCCGGCTGCGGCTACGCCAGACGTAAAGATAGATGACGATGCCCGCAACCAGAATATGCAGCGGCCACATATTGATCCAGATGCTGACGCGGCCATCGGCAATCCAGGCCTGCGAAATATTGACCATGCTGTAGTACAGAAAGTACAGGAATACGGCCACGATCAGATTGAGCGCTCGCCCGCCGCGCGGGTTAAAGAAGGCCAGCGGCACCGCACCCAGCGTCAAAATCATGGCCGAAATCGGCAGCGCCAGACGCCACGCCATTTCGGCGGCTTTTTCCGGCACTTTGCTGCCGAGCAACTGCAGCGTCGGCGTGGCCTGGGTGGACGGGCTGGAGGTGGGGCGGTCGCTGGCTTCCACGCGCAACTGGGCGTGGTTAAACGCCACCGCGTCATAGCTGGCTTTGCCCGGCTCGCCTTGATAGGAATGGCCTTTACCCAGCCATAACCAGCGCTCACCCATCGGATCGATAAACATGCCGCCCTTGTCGGCGACAATCACGGTCAGGCGTTTGTCTTTACGCATCTGCACAAACACGTTGTTGCCCTGGCCAGTGTCACCCGTAAAGTTCTCAATAAAGTACACGCGGTCGGCCTGCGGGGACTCGCGGAACACACCGGGCGCCACCTGGGTCACTTCCTGGCGCGACAAGGTTTTTTCGCGGAATTCATTGCCCTTTTGCAGCGCCCACGGCGACACCACCAGTGCAAGGATGGCAATCAGGATGACCACGGGGATGGAGAACTCCAGCACCGGGCGGATAAAGGATTTGATGCTCTGCCCGCTGGCAAACCAGATCACCATTTCGTTGTCGCGCCACAGGCGCGTCATGGTGGCCAGCACCGAGATAAACAGCATCAGCGACATCAGGATGGGCAGGTAGCGCACAGCGGCAAAGCCCATCAGTGCCCAGACTGCGGACGAGGCCAACGCGCCGACGGCTGCCTGGCCGAGCAGGCGGACCACCTGGGTGGTCATGACCAGCAGCAGCAACACGGCAAAGACCGCCAGGGCAACCCACGTCATTTCCTGAATCAGGGTCTTGCGGAAAAGCATGCGTTTTGACTTATATGGGGGGAAAAGAAATAATCAACCGTTTATCGCACTTATGCGAAACCGCCGCCGCGCCGAACCCCGGCCAAATGCGACGAAGAGCCGGTCTTGATTGCAAAAACCACTCACAGCTTGTAGCTGGACTGTCTGCTGCTTGAGTGCCGTTATAGCAACAGTTCATTGCAGGTCTTGCCCCACAAGGGCTAAAAACCACACATTCAGGTTGCGCATACAGCAGCAACGGAGGTCTTGCGCCATGGAATTTAACATAAATCTCACCCTGCCCGAAAATGACGCCGCTGACAGCCTGGTGCTGCCGGTGGCCGGTAAAAAGCTGTCCGGGTCCCTCTCAAAAATAGATGCAGCCACTGGCGGCAGCCTGACGGCGTTGCTGGCAAGTGGTGAACTGGCTGACAAAACCGGCTCTACGCTGGTGAGCCACGTGACGGTTAACGGCAAGCTGCGCCGCGCCATTCTGGTACAGCTGGGCGAGACCACCGACCTTGTGGCATTGCGTACTGCCGCCGCCGCAGCAGCGCGCGCAGCCATCGCCGGTAAAGGCGTCAGCGTCGGTGTACATCTGTTGGGCGCGCTCAGCAAAGAATTCGATCTGCAACAAGCCGCGGCCGCGATCGCGCACGCGTTTTTGTACGAAGGCTATCGCTTTGACCAGTTCAAATCGAAGGCCGACGCGCCGGCGACGTTAAACAACGTGACGCTGGCCATCAGCAAAAAAGACCAGTCCGCCGCCGCTGAAGCAGGCGTGGCCTATGGCGTGGCCCTGGGCCACGGGGTGAACTTCACCCGCGATCTGGGCAATACCCCACCCAATGTCTGCACCCCGACCTATCTGGCGGAGCAAGCCATTGCACTGGGCCAGAGCGGCAAAAATCTTGAAGTGGAAATCCTGGACGAGCCGCAGATTGCCGCGCTGGGCATGAACTCCTTCCTGGCGGTTGCCAAAGGCTCGGTCGAGCCGCCCAAGCTGATCACCATGAACTACAAGGGTGGCCAGGGCAAGCCGGTGGTGCTGGTGGGGAAAGGTATTACCTTCGATACCGGCGGCATTTCGCTCAAGCCGGGCGAAGGCATGGACGAAATGAAATACGACATGCTGGGCGCCGGTGCGGTGCTGGGCGTGATGAAGGCCGTGGTTGAGCTGCAACTGCCCATCAACGTGGTGGGCGTCATCGCCACCTGCGAAAACATGCCGGCTGGCAATGCGCTCAAGCCCGGCGACATTGTGACCAGCATGTCGGGCCAGACCATCGAAGTGTTGAATACCGATGCTGAAGGCCGTCTGATTCTGTGCGACGCGCTGACCTTTGCCGGCAAGTTTGATCCCGAAACCGTGATCGATCTGGCCACATTGACCGGTGCGTGCGTGATTGCGCTGGGCCATATCGCCAGTGGTCTGTACGCCAACGATGAAGCACTGGCCGCGCAATTGCTGGCCGCTGCCGATGCCAGCGGCGACAAGACCTGGCGCATGCCACTGTGGGACGACTACCAGGACCTGCTGAAATCCAATTTTGCCGATATGGCCAATATTGGCGGCCGTCCGGGTGGCTCGATCACCGCCGCGTGTTTCCTCGCGCGTTACACCAAGGCGTACCGTTGGGCGCACTTCGACATCGCCGGTACCGCGTGGAAATCGGGCGCGGCCAAGGGTGCAACGGGCCGTCCGGTGTCTTTGCTGCTGGATTTCCTCAGCCAGCGCGCAGCCCAGGCGCCGGTGGTGAGCAAGGCGCCAGCCAAGTCGTCCAAAAAGAAGTAAATCGAAACCGCCATGGCTGAAGTCACGTTCTATTTTAATGTGCGCCACCGCGAGCAGGCTCTGGCCCAGCTCGCGGGCAAGGCCATGGCGCAACGATTACGCATCAATGTGCTGGCGGCAGACGCTGCCAGCGCATTGCGGCTCGATCGGGTGCTGTGGGATACCCCGCAGATCGGCTTTTTGCCGCATTGCCGCGCCGACGAAGACATCGCCGACGCCACCCCGATCGTGGTCGACTTCCGGGCCGAGCAGTTAGCAAGCCGCGACGTCCTGTTCAATTTTTCGGGCAATGTGCCGCCCGCCTCTGCGCAACAGCACAGCCGCATTATCGAAATCGTGTCGCAAGACGAAGGCGAACGCCTGGCCGCCCGTGAGCTATGGCGTGCCTGGCAAGCCAGCGGCATCACGCCGGTGGCGGTGGATATGCTCAAACTGGCGCCGTCCCCGGAACGTATGCAGAGCGAAGCCCCATGAGCGATCACGACGAAAGCGTCAGCCCCCTGTTTAACAAGATGGATGCGCTGATGGCGCGCCATCGCGGTGGCGGCTCCCGGGCCGACGATGACGCCGTGCCCGTACTGACCGAAGTGGCCGAAGACCAGACGCTGGATCTGGACGTGCTGGATATCCCGGTTTTGACGGTAGAAGCCGCGCCTGAGCCGTCGACGCTGATGTTTGATCCGCGTGAGTTTTTGACGCAGCAAGCGCCCGCGCCCGTGCCGGAAGCGCTGACCGCAACCGAACCGACACCGCCGCAACCCGAATTTCTTGATTTACCGCTGCTGGATCTGGATTCTCTACTCCAGGTCCCGACGCCGTTTGGCGTAGCCGCGCACGAGGCGGCGCGCGCCCAGGCACCGGTCGCCGACCTTACCGACGCTGGCGATGCACCCGCCTGGGCTCCGGCCGCGCCGCAATCAAAAACACCGATTGAGCCCCCCGCCGTCCTGGTCGATGAAGCCGCCTTCAACCGTGCCACCGATGCCCCGGCAGCCGACCCAGGCGCTTTGCAATGGGAAGACCCGGCCAGCCTGGCCCTGAGCCAGTCGCTCGAATATCAATCCGAAGCCGCCGCAATCGAAACGCTGCAAGCCGTCCGCATTGAGCCTGAGCTCAGCGATGACGATTTACCGGTGCTGACCGCCGAAGTCGCAACGGACGATGGCGCTGACTGGGCGACGCTATCGCCATGGTGGGACGACGCTGCCGCCAGCGAAACGATCACGCTGGAAACGTGGGCTGATTCGGCCAGTCAGGGCTTTGTCGCGGATGAAGTGACTGCCCCAGCGCCGCTGGCCGAGCCTGCGCTTGCCGCAAATGAGCTCGCTTCGGTCGCCGAAACGCCGGCGGAACCGGTATTTACCGTGGAATTTACCCATGTCGGCGAGAGTCGGCTGGAAGTCGATCTGGACCAGGTCAGCCAGGCCAATCGCGATGCCGACGCCGCCCTTGCCGAGACCGTTGCAGATACGCCTGACGCGCAATTCGATATGGCCGTGCCCGACGTAACCGCGACCGACGCCAGCGCCGACAGCGGAGCCGTACCGGCGGACCAGGTCTCCGTTGCAGCGGAGGCGCTGCCGGTGGAACCGGTGTGGCAAGTTGACGTGGTCCATGTGGCCAACCCGCCCATCGCCCCGGGCGAAGTTGCAGCGCTTGTTACCGCCACTGAAGCGCCGGAACAGCTTGCGGCGCTTGCCACAGAGGTCACCGCCGCGCCGCAACTCGACGCCAACGCCATCGCCGAAATGACCGCAGGCGTGGCCGCGCATCTGGCCGTCGATATCTCCACCGAAGTCGAACGCCTTACGCGCCAGCACTTCGCGCAGATGATGCAATCGCTTTATGGCGAAGCCCTGGTCGCGCTGGTGGAAAAGGTCAGCGTCGAACTGGAAGCCCGCCTCGCGCCGCGCATCGATGAACTGGTGCGCACCGAGCTACGTCAACGTGGCCTGCTCAAGGACTGAGCGGCGCCCCCTGCCCGCATCGTAAAAACGGCGCGTTCCTTGCGGATACGCGCCGTGTCTTGTTCTGCAGCGGGTTCTTGAGCTATTTGCGCATCCACTGGCGTGCCAGCTTGGCAATGCGCCAACCTGTTAATGCCAGCGGCAGGGCCTTGGCTATCCAGGTAAAACGACCGCGTGCCAGCAACACCGTGGCCACATCGACAAACCCGGCCGGCCCGGAAAAGGCCTTGAGGATGCCACGCGCGGCTTTGCCTTTCTGGAAGGGCGCACTCAGCGTATTCCAGTCTTGCGCCAGTTGCAGTCGATAGGCTTCAGATTGCAACAACAGGGTTTTTTTGCGCATCTCGCGCAGTTCGCGCTGGGTGAGTTTGCTCATGGCAGAAATTGCTCCCTATCCTTGCGCAGTTCATCCAGCGTGTGTGCAAACGGATGCGCGGCCTGCACCACCGTCTGCCATGCGGTATAGAGGCTGAGCGCCCCCCCGGCCAGGTAAACGATGGCGACGCCAAGCAACGCGGCCCAGCGCCATTCTTCGGCCACCCACCACACGAGCGCGACCGATAACACGGCCAGCCCCAGCCACACGACAAACGCGCCGACCAGTACCAGGATCAGTACTTTGACCAGACGTTCTTTTTCGTCCTGCAGCTCAAGGCCAAACAGTGACAGATGGTTATGCGCCAGGCCTGCCAGATTGGAAGCCAGGCGCTGCGCAATACCGCGGTGGTGTTCGCGGGCGGATTGTTGTTCGCTCATGATCGCGCTGAATTAACGACGCGAGACGAGCAGGCCCAACAAAAAGCCAACGGCAGCGCCCACGCCCACCGATTGCCACGGATGGTCGTGTACGTATTCGTCAGTCACTTTGGCGGCGTACTTGGTCTTTTCAGCCACCAGCTTTTCGGTTTCCAGCAGTTTTTCTTTGGCGGTTTGCAGATTGGCGATCACTTTTTCGCGCAGTGCCTGGGCTTTTTCGCCGGTCTGATCGGCCGCGTCTTTCAGATAGCCCTCAGTTTCGGTGAGCACGCCTTGCAGATCATTGATCAGGGTTTCTTCGGTGTTATTTGCCATTTTTTGATACTCCGTGAGGGTGCATGGGGGACGCATCGCGGATGCGTTGCAACATGAAACCATTTTGGGCCATACAGCGGCACAGCCAAGTTAAGTATCACTGAACCGGTTGTAGTCCAGTTTACGACAAGCTTGCGGATTGACAAGGCTCAGCGTTCAGCATCGTCATGCCCCGCTGCTGCGGCACTGCACGTATAATTGCCGGTTTTGCATCGTTTTCCGGGCCTCTGCACCTATGAGCACTGCACTCGAACAACTCGCCAAGAGTTATGAACCGGCTGCGATCGAAGCCAGCTGGTATCCGCGCTGGGAATCGGCGCATTATTTCAGCCCCAGCATGGACATGAACGCCACGCCGTTCTGCATCCAGTTGCCGCCGCCCAACGTGACCGGCACGCTGCATATGGGCCACGCCTTTAACCAGACCATCATGGATGGTCTGACCCGTTATCACCGCATGAAAGGCGATAACACGCTGTGGCTGCCGGGCACCGATCACGCTGGTATCGCCACGCAGATTGTGGTGGAGCGTCAGCTTGATGCCCAGGGCATTTCGCGCCACGACCTCGGCCGCGGCCCGTTTATTGAAAAAGTCTGGGAATGGAAACAACAGTCCGGCGACACCATCACCGGCCAGATGCGCCGCATGGGCGCGTCAGTGGACTGGAGCCGCGAATACTTCACCATGGACGATCGCATGTCCGGCGTGGTGTCCGAAGTGTTTGTGCGCCTGTTTGAGCAAGGCCTGATCTACCGCGGCAAACGTCTGGTCAACTGGGACCCGGTGCTGGGCACCGCCGTCTCCAACCTCGAAGTGATCAGCGAAGAAGAAGATGGCCATCTGTGGCACATCCGCTATCCGCTGGTGGAAGCCGACGCGCAAGGCGGCCTGACGCACCTGACCGTCGCCACCACGCGCCCGGAAACCATGCTGGGCGATTCGGCCGTGATGGTGCACCCGGAAGACGAACGCTACGCGCATCTGATCGGCAAAAAAGTGCGCCTGCCGCTGTGCGACCGCGAGCTGCCGATTATTGCCGACGACTACGTCGACAAGGAATTCGGTACCGGTGTGGTCAAGGTGACCCCGGCGCACGACTTCAACGATTACGCCGTCGGCCAACGCCACAATCTGCCGCAGATTTCCATTCTGACGCTGGACGCGAAGATCAATGACAACGCACCTGCGGCTTATCAAGGCATGGAACGTTTTGCCGCGCGCAAACAGCTGGTGGCCGATCTGGATGCGCAAGGCTTCCTGGTCGAAGTAAAGAAACACAAGCTGATGGTGCCGCGTGGCGATCGCACCGGCACCGTCATCGAGCCGATGCTGACCGACCAGTGGTTTGTGGCGATGAGCAAGCCGGACGAGACCGGCAAGAGCATCACGCAAAAAGCGCTGGATGTGGTCGATAGCGGCGAAGTGCAGTTTGTGCCGGGCGACTGGGTGAACACCTACCAAGCGTGGCTGAAGAATATCGAAGACTGGTGTATCAGCCGCCAGCTGTGGTGGGGGCATCAGATTCCGGCGTGGTACGACGAAGACGGCAAGGTCTACGTGGCGCGCACCGAGGCCGAGGCGCAAGCTCAGGCCGGCGGCAAAACGCTGACGCGCGATAACGATGTGCTGGATACCTGGTTCAGTTCGGGTCTGGTGCCGTTCTCGTCGCTGGGCTGGCCTAACCAGACCAACGAACTGCAGGCGTTTTTGCCGTCGTCGGTGCTGGTGACCGGCTATGACATCATCTTCTTCTGGGTGGCGCGCATGATCATGTTCAGCACCCACCTGACCGGCAAGGTGCCGTTCAAGCAGGTGTATGTACATGGTCTGGTGCGCGACGGCGAAGGCAAGAAGATGTCGAAGTCCGAAGGCAATGTGCTTGATCCGGTGGATTTGATCGACGGCATTGCGCTGGAACCGCTGCTGGAAAAACGCACCACCGGCCTGCGTCGCCCCGAAAAAGCCCCGCAAGTGGCCGCCAAAACGCAGAAAGAATTTCCGGAAGGCATTCCCGCTTATGGCGTGGATGCGCTGCGCTTTACCTTTGCCAGCCTGGCCAGCCTGGGCCGCTCGATCAACTTTGATCAAAAGCGCTGCGAAGGCTATCGCAACTTCTGCAACAAGCTGTGGAACGCCACGCGCTTTGTGCTGATGAATGTGGAAGGCAAGGATTGCGGCTTTGATCTGGTCGATGGCAAAGAAGCCGAACTGGATTACGGCTTTGCCGATCGCTGGATTATCGGCCGTCTGCAAGAGGCCGAAAAAGCCGTGACGCTGGCGCTGGATACGCTGCGTTTTGATCTGGCCGCGCAAGCGATCTATGAGTTTGTCTGGAACGAATACTGCGACTGGTATATCGAGCTGGCCAAAGTCTCCACGCAAACCGGCACCCCGGCCCAGCAACGCGCCACGCGCCGCACGCTGATCCGCGTGCTGGAAGTGATCTTGCGTCTGACGCATCCGATCATGCCGTTCATTACCGAAGAACTGTGGCAGACCGTGGCACCGCTGGCGCATGCCAAAAACACCGACTCGATCATGATTGCCCAGTGGCCGGTGGCGGACGAAAGCAAGATTGATGCGGCGGCCAACGCCGATGTCGAAATCCTGCAAGCATTGGCGTTTGCCGCGCGCAATCTGCGTGGCGAGATGGGCTTGAGTCCGGCGCAGAAAGTGCCGCTGTTCCTTGAAGGCGATGCCAGCCTGGTGCGCTTTGCCGATTACCTGAAGCCGCTGGCCAAGCTGTCGGAAGTGCACGTCGTGGCCACCCTGCCCGCGGATGACGCACCAGTGGCGGTGGCACCGAATGCGCGGCTGATGCTGAAGGTAGAAGTGGACAAGGCCGCCGAAACTGCGCGCCTGACCAAGGAAATTGCCAAGACGCAAGAGGGTCTCGACAAGGTGCAAGCCAAACTCGACAAACCCGGCTACACCGACAAGGCCCCCGCGCATCTGGTCGAAAAAGACCGGGCGCAGATTGCCGAACTGCAAGACAAGCTGGGCAAGCTGAACGAGCAACTGGGCAAGCTGAAATAAGCCGCAGCCGCCAGACCATGCAAAAAGCCACGCATTGCTGCGTGGCTTTTTTTTGTGCTGCGGATCAGATCGGCCGGATCAGTTAAGCGGAATGCGCGCCGAAATATCCAGCCAGGCGCCCGGCTGCGCCACCGGCACCACGGCCACATTGGCAGCGACCGGCACGCGCGCTTCATAGGCATGCCCCTGGTACCAGACCCACTGGCCCGGCTGGTACACATAGCCCGGACGCCAATCGACAAAATGATGCACCCGCGTTTCGCGCCAGCCTACCCAGCGATCACGTTCGTGCCAGCGCGGATCATCGCGATGATGCGGCGGCGGGCCGCCGTGCCAGCCTTCGTGGCGGCCACGGTCATCGTGATGATCGTAATGATCATGCCGATCGCCATCGCGATCATGATCATGGTCGTGGGCCAGTGCGCTGCCCGCTGCGCCAACCAGGGCCAGCGCGGCCAGTGCCTGCAAAAGACGATGCATGGTCGTCATGATGTTTCTCCTGTTGTGTTCTGCTTGCCCGCACTCAGCGGCGGGGGATGGGCCGATACTGCCGGGGAAGCGCGCCGCAGACTGTTAGCTTGTTAACAATTCGTACAGCTGGTTACGCGACAGGACAGGATGGAAACATGCCGTTTGCAGCTATTGCGCATCATCGCGCTGCGCAAGCCGCCTCCGGTTTGACGCTGCGTGGCTTTGTAGTTAGTTTTGACAACGCTTACAAACCTGTCCGACAGCTCGCCCACGCCATGTCACACCCGCTGCGCCTAGAGTTCGCCCGCTTGTTACTGAACAGCCATGCTTTGCTGCTGGGTGAACCGCTGGCCGATCCTGCCTTGTCTTTGCCCGATGCCACGCGCTGGCTGTATGAAGACGCGCCGTTCTGCCTGCTGGCGCATAACGCCGAACTCGATCCGCGCTTTATTTATGCCAACCATGCGGCGCAACGCTGCTTTGGCTACGACTGGCCCACTTTCTTTGGCATGCCATCGCGCTTGTCAGCCCAGGCCCCGCAGCAGTCAGAACGCCAGTCCATGCTGGCTCAAGTTGCGCGCGATGGCTTTATCACCGACTACCGCGGTTTACGCATCGACGCCCATGGCCAGCGCTTCTGGATTGAAGACGGCCGGTTGTGGAATCTGCTGGACGATGCGGGTACGGTGGTCGGACAAGCCGTGGCCTTCAGCAACTGGCAAGCCGTAGCCGGCGCCTGAAACGGACGCAGCGGCTTGGCGGGTGCGCCACCTCACACCCTGAATGCGACTTTGTGCCGGGCCAACCGGCAATTTGGCGGATTACGCTGACACCGCTTTAAACCTAACGGCCGATACTCAGTGACCGACGGTTATGAGACGCTGTTCACGCTATGACTCATGCACGCGGCGTAACCCGCAGGCTTAGTGGATACGTTCACAGCATGGCCGGATTGCGCGGAGATAGAATTTTCTCCAGCAAAAAGAACGAGGCCAGTCAGGCCCGAACGCTAAAGGAGAAACACCATGTCTGACCAGAAACTTCATCCCGTTATCTGGGTTACCGCCGGTGCGGTAATCCTCGCTTGTGCCGCCGCCGTTGCCCATTTTGCGGGCTGGATGGGTGGCCCCAAAACCGAAGATACCAATGCCGCACTGGTGGCCAGCCAGCCCGCTGTTGCCCTGGTTACGCCGTTGCCGCAAGTCGCGGAGGCTTCGGCCCCCGTCACTCCGACGGCTCAACCCGTGGCTGCTGCTACCCCGGCACCCGCCCCAGTCAAAACCGCCAGCACCAAACATCACAGCCAGCGCGCTACCGGGCGTAACGAAGGCACCGAGTACGCCAACAACAATGCGCCCACCCAGAACGCACCGGTCTGCGCCAATTGTGGCCGGGTAACCAGCGTGGAAGCCGTGCAGCACGAAGGCAGCGGCTCGGGCGTTGGCGCGGTCGGTGGCGGCGTGGTGGGTGGCCTGGTCGGCAATCAGATCGGTAACGGTCGCGGCCGCACCCTGGCCACGGTGGCCGGTGCTTTAGGTGGTGCACTGGCCGGTAATACGGTCGAGAAACACGTGCGGACCACCACCGATTACGTGGTGCATGTGGCGTTTGACGATGGCTCCAGCCGCAGCTTTAGCTACAAGGAAAAGCCCGGCTTTACTTCGGGCGAACGCGTACGCGCCAACGGCGATACGCTGAGCGCCGATTAAGTCAGCCCGAACAACCACGTTTTGCCAGCAAGGCGCACTCCGGTGCGCCTTTTTTGTGGTCTGCGCGTCGCGTCGGGCCCGTCCAACCGCGCCAGACGGCCAGTTGCGCATCCGCCGTTTTCGCCGTGTGCCGCATGTTGTAAGCTCGCGTCCATCTGCAAAACCACAGGACAGCTCACCATGCCCGTACGCCTGAAAGCGGCCTTGATCCATCTGCTATCAAGCGTTTTGATCTTCGGCCTTGTTATCGGCGCCATGACTACGCTCTGGTACCCCTGGCCGTATTACCAGGTTAACGGTCTGTTCCAGGGCCTGCGCATTACCGCGGGTGTCGATCTGGTCATGGGCCCGGCCATGATGCTATTGCTGTTCAATCTGAAAAAAACCCGGCTGGCACTGGCCGTTGATATGACGCTGATTGCAGTGCTGCAACTGAGCGCACTCAGCTTTGGCGTCTACACCATTTACCAGCAGCGGCCCTATGTGGCGGTGGTTCTGGATGGGCGCATCACCTCGTTGCATGACTATGACCTGGCCAACGGCGCGCCGCGTGCCGAGATCGCCAGGCTGATTAGCGGCTCCAAGCTGCGCCCGCCTTTGTTGGCAGTACGGCCGGGCAAGGACGGCGAAGAAGCAGCGCACATGCTGGTGGCCGAGTTTATGCAGAGCGGTTTTCCCAAAGAATTTACCGAGCGGCTGGAGCCGGTGCAGGCGCACTGGAATATCACGCGTACCAACGGGCTGGTGATCCCCAAGCGGCTGGAAGAAGCCAGCAAGAACAAGCTGGATGCGTTCTATCGCAAGCACAACGTACAAGCCGACGCCGTCACCATGCTGGAAGTGTCGGGCCCGTTTGGTGGCTGCATAGCGGCATTCCACAGCGCCGATGGCAGCTTTATTGATTACATCGACATCAACGCTGCCCACTTCGGGCGGGGTATTCCGCCGGTGAAAAAGGCCGCCGCGCCCGCTGCGGCATCAACAGCGGCGGGGGTCGCCGCGTCTGCTGCATCTGCTGCCGGTGGGCACTAAACCATGCAGAGCGCGGGCGAGGCGCTGGTCGATGCTGCGGGGTATATCCATTTGCCCTATGACCGCCCCTGGCTGGCGCCTGGTCTGGCCCTGCAACCGCTTAGCCAACTGCGCCAGTTGGCCAATGCGCAGCGCCAGACTTTCCACGCCGATTACGCCCGATTGCGCGAACTGCATGTGATCAACGGCGTCGGCGTCGCCCTGGGCGATGCCATCGTCGGTCTGGGCGTGCTGCACTGGATCAAGCAAAGCTGGCCCCATCTGCGCATTGCGCTCTATCTCAGCCCGCATTTGCCCGCGCATGTGCTGCCCGTGTATCAAATGGCCCGATTTGTTGATGCCTGCTACCCGCTGCCGCAGGCGCTGGCTGATTTGCCCGAGCAGAGCGATGCGCTGGTGATCGATCTGGCTGACTTTATGTACCGGCCGCAGTTCAACAGCATGCCGATGCTGGATTTTTTTGCGCTCAGCCTTGGTCTGGCCCCCGATGCACTCCCCGCGGCGGCCCGCAGCAACCGCTGGCTACGCATGATCGATTTGCCCGCCCTGCCTGCCCTGCTGCAAGGCCAGCCGTACCAATTGATCTGCCACCAGGCCAGTAGCGCATTACGCAGCATGCCGCCCGAGGTGTTGCTGGCCTTGGTGCGCCGCCTGCAAGCAGAAAGCCGTACTCGCCTGGCCGGATTTGGCGCCCTGGCCGTGCCGGGCTGGATTGATTTGCACAGCTGGTCACACAGCTTGCCGCAGTTTATCGCCAGCATTGCAGGCGCTCAGCGCGTGATCAGTGTGGATAGCGCCGCCTTGCATATCGCCGCCGCCTTCGACATTCCCTGCCATGCCTTGTTTATGGGCATGCCGCCGCAGTGGCGAGTGCGTGACTATGCCCACTGCAGCGCGCAGCAACTGGACGTAATGGCGCAGCTGGCGGGGAAACATCATGCGGAAAGCGCAGACGACCTGGCCCACGCCCAGGCGGCGTGGCAGGTATGGCTGCGGGCGGGTACGCCTGATCTGGCCAGTCAGACTCAGTGATGGTCCTGCCGCACCAGATCGCGCGCGCGCCGGATCAAGACATCCATCAACAAAGTAATGCTCTGACGGGTTTCGGGATCATCGACGCGTGCGTAGATGTCGCCGAGCGCTTCATGCACCTCACATGCCAGGTGAAATAACAGTACCTTTTCGCGCTCATTGGCGCGCAGCAGATAACCGTTGATCTCGTCGACGACCTGATCGGCCAGCTCGCCGGGATAAAGCGCGGGCGAAGTAAGAATACGCTCATAAATGCGAATGCCTACCACGCCCAGCGACAGCAATTGAGTTGCCATGCCAGGCTCCGGAATTTGGTGTTCTCTCAATGTAGACTGTGACCTGAGAGCCGCTCGCGCCGCCTGTCTGATCAATCGCAAAATCGGCCTCAAACCCGCGCCAGCACAGGTTTTAAGCGAATACTGATCGACACCGGCCATCGGTATCGGCAACGTTTCCGGCAATGATTGCGCCCAAAAAAAAACGCCCCGGAGGGCGTTTTCTGTTGCGGCAAAACAAGTGGCGCTGCGCGATAACCAACGGCTGCAATACGCCAGCCTTACACTCAACGTCCTTGTGCCGACACCGCATATTGCACGCGTTCAAAGTCCACACCGCGTTCGATGACCGATTCCAGACGGATCTTGCGGGTGCCCTGGCCATCCCACCATTCCACCAGCCGACCGGGGCGGAACCAGCCCACCGGCAAAAGCAGACTCGGGTTGGCTTTGAGGCTGGGCGCAGCGGGCAACCACAGGCATTCGGTCCAGCTGCGGCGGCCTGCGTTAACCATATCGACCGGGCGCACCGTGGCCGCTTGCGGCGAGCCAGGCAGCAATTTAACCCCGATGACGACCTGGCTTTCTTCTTGCTGCAACCAGCGAATCACGCCCACAAAATAGCGGCCACCCAGATTAACCGCCAGCAATTGCTGTAGCGAAATCCGGGCGCCTTCGGTCAAGACGCGGCTCAATTGCATACCGTTGGCCGATTCATTGCGCACTTGCCAGTTTTCGCCCAGCGCAGCCGGGGCTTCCGCCGTGGCCGTCGCGGCCGAGGCACTCTGACCAAACAAATGCAGCCGCATCAAATCTTGCGAATCCAGCGAGCTTTGTTCTTCCGGCAATTCAAAGCCACCGGCAGCGCCTGTAGCCTGGTGCTGGCGGCTGAGACCAAACACCACTTCGATCTGGCGCGATGACACATGCCGGGGCAGCGAGCGATCGGTCGGCTGCTCGCACCAGGTGCGGTACAGATCGACCAGCAAACCTTCGACCACGGTGCCGGCAAACTGCTCGCCCAGGCCCAGCTTGTCCGGGCTTTCACCGTTGCGCAGCAGTTTGATGCGGCGCGACAGCGCTTGCGCCAACTGATACGTGTCAATTTCGTAGATGGTCTCGCCCACCATGCGCGGTTCGGTACGGCGCGGCGGGGCCGGATCTTTGAAGTCGATTTGCAAAGCGCCACGGCCGGGCAGCGAGCGCGCTTCTTTTTCTAGCGGCGCACGTGGCGCCAGCGCAGGCAAACGTTCATCCAGCCACTGAATCTGGCGGGCAGTAAAGTGGAAGGGGCTGGCACCGGCCAGCAACAGGGCATGAATAAACACGCCTTGCGGCGTGGCGACGCCGGCGGCCTTCAGCAAACTGTCTTTGGCCGGTTTCTCGGCCACGCCGCGCGATTCGGCGATCTGGTAATAGCTGAACAGGGTCTGCCACAACTCTCGTGACACCGGCCGATAAGCCAGCAAGTGCTCGCGCACCAGCAAACACTGGTAGCGCATGCTGCGCTCGGTCAGCAACACCAGGTGTTCTTCTACCTCGGCCACCCCTTCGAGCGCGGCACGCCAGCAGCGCGCATAGCCTTCGGCCATGATGCTCCACAGGCTGAGGGCGGCGGTCCAGGCGGCCATTTCATCCTTGCCAAACGGCAGGGCGCGGCCCAGGTAGCGGTCGGCCAGCGTGTGGTGCACCAGGTGTACCGCTTCGCGGAACAGCTCGAGAATCTTGAGCGATTCATACGGTGCCACGGCACTGCGGCTCAGCTGGCCTATGGCTTCGACCAGTTCGGCTTGTGCCACCGGGGCGTTGATGAGGGGCAGCAGTTGCAACCATGCCTTGGCCGACCGGGCATCGCTGAACGGCGGTTGTTCCGTGCCCGAAAAGGGAGGTAACTGGTCAGTCTGGATCATGGGGCAAGTTGGCTCAGGCGTTGTTTCAGGCTTTCCAGCATGTCCGGGCTAACGTGGTCCATCGATTCGGCATGACGGGGAGCAGCCCAGATTGGATTTGGAAAATGTCTATCTGTCAGCCAGCGCGGTATCACGTGCCAATGTACGTGCGGCACCATATTGCCCAGGCTGGCCAGGTTTATTTTGTCGGGATTCAGGGTGTCCCGCAGGACGCCCTCTACAGCAAAGACCACGTGCATGATGCGGTCGCGCTCTGCGGCAGACAGATCGGTCATTTCGGCCACATGGCGGTTCAGGATGACCCGGCAAAAGCCCGGGTAGCCCGGTTCGTCCACCATGATTACGCGACACAGATCTTCACGCCATACGACCAGGTCGCCCTGATCATTGCACAAAGCACACCCTACATCCATCACGGTTCCCTTATGTTTGCGGCAGATTATAAACAAGGACGCGACATAAACAATCGGGGCATGATAACTGTCATGCCCCGAAAGGGATTGTAACTGACCGGAGGTCGAAAAGGTAGCAGGAACGGTAGCCAGAAAGGCTGATCTGCCTAGCCTTTCACGGCTTCTGCGTTGGATGACGAATGCTTACAAAAGCACGCGCTCTATGCCGCCATGGCGCGCCTTTTCGACGTACTCTGGCATCCAGTTTTCACCCAGAATGTGCTTGGCCATCTCCACAACGATATAGTCTGCGTCGGTGCCAGCGTCATCATCGTAGCGGTGCAAACCCTGCAGGCACGACGGGCACGAGGTCAGCACTTTAACGGGCACTTCCGAACCTGACTCTTCCCGTAATTTTGCAGCACCCTTTTCCATCTCTTCCTGTTTCCGGAAACGTACCTGGGTAGAGATTTGCGGCTTCGAAATCCCGAACGAACCCGATTCACCGCAGCAGCGATCGTTCAGATCCACTTTGCTGCCCATCAGCTGATTAGCCACTTCGATGCCCTTGTATTGCTTCATCGGGGTGTGGCACGGCTCGTGATACATGTAACGGGTACCGGTGACCCCTTCCAGTTTCAAGCCTTTTTCCAGCAGATATTCGTGGATATCGAGCAAACGGCAGCCCGGGAAAATCTGCTCAAACTGATATTTGAGCAACTGATCCATACATGTGCCGCACGACACGATCACCGTTTTGATATCAAGGTAATTCAGCGTATTGGCCACGCGGTGGAACAACACGCGGTTCTCAGTAGTGATCTTGTTGCCCTTGTCCTCATCGCCGACCGAGCTTTGCGGATAGCCGCAGCACAGATAACCGGGCGGCAACACCGTGGTGGTGCCCACATGCCAGAGCATGGCCTGGGTTGCCAGACCAACCTGGCTGAACAAGCGCTCCGAACCGCAACCGGGAAAGTAAAACACCGCTTCTTTTTCTTCCGCCGCCGGCAATTGCGGATTACGGATGACCGGCACAATGCTGGCGTCCTCGACATCCAGCAGTGCGCGCGCGGTTTTCTTGGGCAGCTTGCCCGGCATAGGCTTGTTAAAGAAGTGGATGGTCTGCGTGACCACATTCTTGGGGCCGGTGGTGGCGGGCGGCGCTTTCAGGCCCGGCTGGATCAGCCCGAGCGACTTCATCACCTTGTGGCCGAAGCGCTGGCCTTTCATGCCCCATTCTATGGTGGCCTTACGCATCAGCTTGATGGTTGCCGGGTCCTTGACGGTCAGGAAACCCATCGTCATGGCTGTCATCGGGTTGAATTTCTTCTGCCCTTCTTTCCGCAGAAAATTACGCATCGCCACCGACACATCGCCAAAGTCGATCTTGACCGGGCACGGATTCACGCAGCGATGGCATACCGTGCAATGGTCGGCCACGTCACCCAGCTCATCAAAGTGCTTGAGCGAAACGCCGCGCCGCGTCTGCTCTTCGTACAAGAAGGCTTCGGTTAACAAACCGGTGGCCAGAATCTTGTTACGCGGGCTGTACAACAAATTGGCGCGCGGCACGTGCGTGGTGCAGACCGGCTTGCACTTACCGCAACGCAGGCAGTCCTTGACCATATTGGAGATATCACCGATGCCCGATTGCTCGAGAATCAGCGATTCCGCCCCCAGCAGACTGAATGACGGCGTATAGGCATTGGTCAGATCGGCGCCCGGCAGCAACTTGCCTTTGTTGAAGTGGCCCTTCGGATCGACCTTGAGCTTGTAATCTTCAAACGGCTGCAGCTCGTCTTTGGTCAGGAATTCATATTTGGTAATGCCGATGCCGTGCTCGCCCGAGATCACCCCGTTCAGATCGCGCGCCACCTGCATGATGCGGGCCACGGCGCCGTGCGCGCGTTGCAGCATCTCGTAATTGTCGGAGTTGACCGGCAAGTTGGTGTGTACGTTGCCGTCGCCGGCGTGCATATGCAGCGCCACCCAGGTGCGGCCCTTCAGCACCGTGGCGTGCATGCGCTGCACCGCTTCCAGGATGGGGCGGTCAGTGGTGCCGCTGAACAAAGCCGCCAGCGGCGCTTCCACTTCGCGCTTGTAAGAGACGCGCAGCACATAGTCGCGCAGGCCGTGGTACACGCTTTGCGGCGCGTCTTCGGGCTTGATGACTTTTTCCAGCGGCGCACCGGGCCAGCTATCGATATAGCTTTCAAACGGCGCATCCAACCCGGTCAGCAGCCACTGCCAACGCGCTTGCACCGCCTCGATCTGCGCGATGGCAGTAGCGCGACGGTCGCCGATCAGTTCTTCGTGGCTGATATTGGCATCACCCACATCCACAGGCAGGCGGCCATGCTTGAAGAACGCACGCAGCGTTTCCAGCAGTTCCAGCTTGTTGTGGATGGAGAGTTCGATATTGATGCGCTCGATCGCGTCCGAGTATTCACCCAGGCGCGGCAGCGGGATGACCACGTCTTCATTGATTTTGAAAGCGTTGGTGTGTTTGGCGATGGCGGCAGTGCGCGCGCGGTCCAGCCAGAACTTTTTGCGCTGCTCGCTGGTGACGGCGATAAAGCCTTCGCCATCACGCCGGTTGGCCAGCACCACCACATGCGAGGCGGCCTCGCCGACCGCGTTTTCGTCGTCCGATACGATATCGGCAATCAAGACCATCTTGGGTCGACCGCGGCTCTTGGCCTTGGTGGCGTAACCAACGGCACGCACATAGCGCCAGTCCAGATGCTCCAGACCGGCCAGTTGCACCCCCGGCAGCGCGTCGATGTAATCCTTGATCTCCACGATGGCGGGCACAGCATTGCTGACTTCGCCAAAGAACTCCAGGCAAACGGTGCGCGTGTGCGCCGGCAAACGGTGCAGCACAAAGCGCGCCGAGGTGATGATGCCGTCGCACCCTTCTTTCTGGATGCCGGGCAAACCGGCCAGGAATTTGTCGGTAACGTCCTTGCCCAGGCCCACCTTGCGGAAACCGGCGCCAGGAATGCGCAGGGTTTCTTCGTTGATCAGCGTTTTGCCATCGGGCTTGAAGCGCGACACGCGGAAATTGGCTTCCGGGGCGTCATGAATCTTGCTCAGATTGTGGTCCAGCCGCTCGATAAACAACCAGTTGCCATCCGGATCCACCATCTTCCAGCTGACCAGGTTATCCAGCGCCGTACCCCACAACACCGCTTTCTTGCCGCCCGCGTTCATGGCGACATTGCCGCCGATACAGGATGCATCGGCCGAGGTCGGGTCCACCGCAAATACCAGGCCTTTGGCCTCAGCGGCTTCCATCACCCGGCGCGTCACCACACCGGCGCCGCAATGGATGGTGGCGACTTCGTGCTCCACCCCCGGAATCCGCATCATCTCGACGCCACGATGCAAATCCAGCTTCTCGGTATTGATTACGGCCGACATCGGCGTCAGCGGCACGGCGCCGCCGGTATAACCAGTACCACCGCCGCGCGGAATGATGGTCAGGCCCAGCTCGATACACGCGGCCACCAGCGGCGCCATTTCGTCTTCGGTATCGGGGTTGAGCACAACAAAGGGATATTCCACGCGCCAGTCGGTCGCATCCGTGACATGCGAAACGCGAGCCAGACCGTCAAACTGGATATTGTCGCGCCGGGTCAGGCCGTGCAGGCGCTTGAGCACGCGTTTGCGCAAAGCGGCGGTATCGCGAAAGCCTTGCTTGAAGGCGTCGACCGCGGTGCGGGCGCGCACCACCAGAATGCCGACGCGCTCATTGCCTGCGCGCCGCTTTTCCACCTCGTTGACGCGATGCTCCATGGCCTCGACCAGCATGGCCAGGCGCTTGGGATTATCCAGCAGGTCGTCTTCCAGATACGGGTTGCGCTTGACCGCCCAGATATCGCCCATCACTTCAAACAACATGCGCGCAGAGCGCCCGGTCACACGCTCACGGCGTAATTCTTCCAGCGTTTGCCACGCGTCTTCGCCTAACAGGCGAATCACGATTTCGCGATCAGAAAACGAGGTGTAGTTGTAGGGAATTTCGCGGAGACGTTCTTCAGGGTGGTGCGGCGTGACGGTGGCCATATCAGGCATATCGGGCATCTCGCTTGAGTACGCTGTGTCTGCTAAAGCAAAGATTTTATAGGAACAACGGTGCGCGCCAAAGTCCCATTTTTATTAGGGTTTTTAAAATGCTGCACTGCCGCGGGGCAAGCATGCACCACGCCCCTGCCCCAACCCGTTCCATCCACCCAGACTTACCGCCAGCTGTCTCTGCACTGCAACACATTACGACATGGGAAAGAGGTTTTTATGTCGGCGCAGTAACGGCGCTTTACGCTATGCGACGCCAGCGTCAAGGCTGGTCTACATACGGTAAAAACCAATGAAAACAAACTTGCTAATGGGCATGGCGGCGCTGATCGCCGCCTTGGGGAGCACGCCTGCGCAGGCCGCGGATGATGACACGGTCCTGCTGATCCAGCTCAGGGGGTCGCTGCTGGATGAACGTGATCATCCGCAAAACGAAGCGATAGGCTACGGCGACTTTGAACTACAGAATATCCAGACCAAAGATTGGTACTCGTCCAGAACGCAGACCAGCAACGGCAGTCTGTTCATGTTCCACGTCAAGCCCGGCATCTACTGCCTGCGCAGCGTGCGCCTGGCCCTCAACGTCAACGTCAGCTACTGCGGCGAGCCGTACTTTCGCGTGACCAGCGGCATCATCAACGACGCCGGTCGCTGGACCTTCGGTTTTTCCTGGCTCAGCGGACATTTCAGCATTCTCGACTCCATGCAGAACCTGGAAGAAGTCATGGACCGCGCCCAAACCGTCTGGCCCAAAGAACTGCCCCGCCACCCGGACGAAGAAACCGCAACGTAACCCACCCCGCTGCCCGTCTCAAAGCCACCGCCACCGCAACGCCAATCTCCCCTGACCGCAGTAAGTAGCGTGGCTTTGCTTTGGCTTTGCTTTGGCTTTGCTTTGGCTTTGGCTTTGGCTTTGGCTTTGCTTTGGCCTTGGCTTTGGCTTTGCTTTGGCTTTGCTTTGGCCTTGGCTTTGGCTTTGGCTTTGGCTTTGGCTTTGGCTTTGGCTTTGGCTTTGGCTTTGGCTTTGGCTTTGGCTTTGGCTTTGGCTTTGGCTTTGGCTTTGGCAACAGCGAAGCGCATTGCACGCATCACAACACCATGTCGAGGGCGCTCGAGTGCGGTTAGTTTGCGTACCGCCGGAGCGCAGCAACCGGAATGGCCAGGCGGGCCATGAGGATTGCGAGCACCGCCGGGACGCAAAATAACCGTGCTCCAGCGCCCTCCTCACACCTCACCCGGCGACGCGGTTGCGGCCTTCCGTCTTGGCTCTGTACAACATCCGGTCAGCCCGCTCCAGCAAGGCCTGAAAATCCATATGCGGCTCCACCGCCGCTACGCCCACGCTCACGGTAATGGCCATCCCGTCCTGCACCCGCGCCCAGCGATAACCCTCCACCAGCCGGCGCAGACGCTCGCCCACTTCCGATGCGCCCGCCGCGTCACGCCCCGGCAGCACAATGGTGAATTCCTCACCGCCGTAACGCGCCACGATATCGTCCTGGCGGCAGCCGGATTTAAGCAACGCAGCAATCTGGCGCAGCACTTTGTCGCCCACCGGATGGCCGTAATCGTCGTTGACGCGCTTGAAGTGATCCACGTCTATCATCAGCGCCGACAAAGGCTGGCTTTGTTCGCGCGCGCGTTTGAATAGATGCATGCCGGTCACTTCCAGCCCGCGCCGGTTGTGCACGGCGGTCAGATTGTCCTGGCTGGCCATGCGTTCGGCCCGGCGCAGTGCCTGGCGCTGCGTGGCCTGCGCTTTGCGCAGGTCGGCATTTTCGATGCGGGCTTTTTCGATCTGCAAACGCATCTCGATGGCTTGTAATTTGTGCGGCGATGCCTGCTTGAGGATTTCGACGCGCATCAGAGCAAATTTCTTGTAATGCTCCAGCGCTTCGCGATAGCCGCCCAGTGATTCGTACGCCATCGACAGCGCTTCTTCAATCTGGAAGGACAACTGTGGCGCGCTGATGGTCTGCGCTTGCAGCAAGGCGTCCTTGAGATGCGCCACCGCCACGCCGGACTCGTTGTGTTTGATCTTGAGTTTGCCCAGCGCCAGCAAATTGGACGATTCGCCCCACAGATTACCCAGCTTGCGGTTCAGTTCGATGGCCGCCAGCAAAGCGCTTTCGGCTTCTTCCAGCCGTTCGATTTCCAGCAACACTACGCCCAGCGCGCCAGCGGCTTCGGCTTCGTATTCGCGGTTGCCCATGCTGCGCGCGTGGCTGAGGCCAGCCTGCAGTTCGCTCAGCGCGTCGTCGTAGCGGCCCAGCTGGCACAAATCCAGGCCGGTATTGATCAGGATGGCCGCTTTCAGGTTCTCGTCATTCACCCGCTCCAGATGCTCCCGCGCTTTCTGGTGATGCATATAGGCGGCGTTGAATTCATCGTGCACGTAATGCACCTGGCCTATGCCGATCTGGGCGCGCACATAGGACTCATAGTCGTCAGTCACCACGGCTACATCAAGGCAACTGGCCCAGTACATCAGCGCCGTGTCGTAATCGGCCAAGGTGTAATAAGCGCGTGCGATTTCTTGCTGGCAATCAGCAATATGCAGCCGGAAACCATATTCCTCGCCCAGAAACAGGCTGTGGCGCATCAGCGCGATGGCTTCCTGGTAACCGCCCAGCAAGGTCAGTGCGCGGGCGTGGTTGAGCAAGCCTTCGACAAAACCATAGCGATAATCGATGGCAACGGCTTTGCGGCAGGCTTCTTCGGCCAGCGGCAAGGCATCAGCGCTCATGGCCCGGTACATGGCGCGCGCGCTCTGGTTGAGCGTATCGACTTCGGTGGGGGTGGGGGTGGTCTGGTCCATGCCGGCTGAAACTCGCTTTATGCTTTCAATATGCATCAGCTCTAATATGGATGCACCAGCGCGAATTACAACATCATCGTAAGCAACATGACAATAAGGCGTATGTTGTTACGGTACGGACGGCAGACAAACCAGGCTTGAACGGTGTTATTGCTGATTCAGGCGTAATTCCATGGTGGCGAGTTGCGGCGAAGCATAGGCCTGTTGCAGCAATTGGTTACGTAGGGTCTGGTAGGCCGTCTCATGCTGCACGGCGGCATCGTGGTCTTCGCAGCGGGCGTACAGCTCGGCCAGCGCGCGGTGCGCCTGCGCCAGCAAATGCTGCGATCCCATGGCCTCGGCCAGCGCCAGCGAGCGGCGCAACTCATCTTGCGCGCTCTCGTAATAGCCGCTGCCCATGCTGCTGCGGCCCAGCCAGAGCAAGCTGCTGGCTTCGCCCCAGGTATTGATATGCAGGCGGTTGATCTTGAGCGCCACCATCAGGCTCATGCGTGCGCGGTCCAGCTCGCCGCGTGCCAGATGAATCTGCCCGACCACGCTGTAAATCTCGGCTTCGTATTCCAGATTCTGGCCGGCACGCACCAGGGGCAGCGCCTGCTTGAGTGTGGCGTGCGATTCTTCAAATCGATTCAACCGCATCAGATCGACCGCGATATTGATCAGGCAGATGCTGACCAGATGCGGATCGTCCTGTGCCTCGGCCAGGTCCGCCGCGCGGCGGTGATGCGCCAGCGCGGTTTCGTATTGTTCGTGCGCAAACAGCAACTGCCCCAGGCCCACATGCGCGCGCGTGCGGAATTCCGGTGCGACGGCACTGTCCGGCAACTCCAGGCAAGCCAGCCAGCAATCGCTGGCGCGCTCGTACTGGCCTTGCGTGTAATACACGCGCGCCACCATTTGCAGGGCCGCGCCACGGGTGCAGCCGATATCATTTTTCTCGCCGATTTCCAGCGCGCCGATCAGATCATCCAGCGCTTCGCTACCCCGGCCAAACATATATAAAGCAGACGCGTGCACCACCAGCGCGGCCGCCTCGCCCTGCCGATAGCCGAGGGCGCGCGAGGCCTCGCGGGCCTGGTCAGCCAGCGCCAGCGCTTGCGCACTTTGCGAAGACGTAATTCGACGTGCCTGCGCCAGCAGGTCGTCGATTTCGGATTGATTCAAGGTGTGCCTTTCGGAATAGCGGGGAATGCGTCGTCTCAGAATAGAAGACGCTTACGATCAGAATTATCGTAATGCTGCCTTGAGCGGCCGTGGCGTGCAAGCCACGCCCAGCGGCCGCCCGCCCCGGCCTGAGTCCCCACAACGCCGGGCGCGGGTCTGTGCCTTGTGCGCTAGCTGGCGGCCACGATCTGCGCGCACTCGGCGGGCCCCAGTTTGCCCAGCTCTCCCAGCTTGTCGCGGCCGTGCCGCGTAAGTTGCTCAGCCACTTTTTGCGCGGCGTCGGCGGGGTCAACGCCGTAATCATCCAGCCGCGTCTTGACGCCCATGCGCTCGAAAAAGTCGGCAGTGGCGTTAATCGCCTGTTCCGCCACGCTGACGTCATCACCCTGCAGATTCCAGACGCGGCGCCCGTATTGCGCCAGCTTGGCCTGCTTGTCGGACAGGGTTGCGCGCAGCAAGGCGGGCAAGGTCACCGCCAGCGTCTGTGCATGGTCCATGCCGTACAGCGCGGTCAATTCATGGCCGATGGCATGCGTGGCCCAGTCTTGTGGCTGGCCCACGCCGACCAGGCCAAACAGCGCCTGGTTGGCGGCCCACATCACGTTGGCGCGCGCGGTTTCGTCGTCAGGCTGGGCCAGGGCTGTGGGGCCGACTTCGATCAGCGTTTGCAATATGCCCTCGGCCAGGCGGTCCTGCACTAGCGCACCCGCGGGATAGGTCAGATATTGCTCGGTGGTGTGGATAAACGCATCGACCACGCCATTGCCGATCTGCCGCGCGGGCAAGGTGGCGCTAAAGCCCGGATCCAGCACCGCAAAACGCGGAAACACCAGCGGATTCTTGAATGACATCTTGTCTTGCGTGGCGCGGCGGGTCACCACCGAAGCCAGGTTGCTTTCCGACCCCGTCGCCGGCAGTGTCAACACCGCGCCTAGCGGCAAGGCGGCCTCCAGCTTGATCCGGTTACCGACGATCAGCCAGGGGTCCAGCGCCGGATCAAGCGCGATTGCCGCGGCAATAAACTTGCCGCCATCGATGACCGAACCGCCGCCCGCCGCCACGATCCATGCCACGCCCTGTTCGCGCCCGAGTGTCACGGCCTTCATCAAGGTTTCAAATTCGGGATTGGGCTCGATACCGGCGAATTCGAGCACGGTGCAATCGCTGAGCGCGGCGCTGATCTGCTCATACGCGCCATTCTTTTTGATACTGCCACCGCCATACACCAGCAGGACCTTGCTGCCCGCCGGAATCTCATCGCGTAAGCGCGCGATCTGACCAGTGCCAAAGTGAATACGAGTGGGATTGTGGAAAGTAAACGGTTTCATGCGCGGCTCCTGAACGGAATCCCGCAATTGTACGCTGCTGCCCGCACGGCCAGCGTCAGCGTGTGCCATGCATGCGTTGTTGGATTACGCGACCAGGCGTTGTTCCAGCGCCTGCAGCCGGGCAAAGGTACCGGGGCGCACGATGCTGTTAAAGATTTCCTGATAGCGCCGGTGATGCAGTTCGGCCTGCGCCAGATCGCCCATGCGCGTCCAGGTTTGCGCCAGCAGGTGATGCGCCTGGAAAGTCTTGTGCGACACGCCCAGATCCGAGGCCAGATCGAGCGCTTGTTGCAGCACGCGCAAGGCCGCCGGTAGATCGCCAGACATCAGGTACCAGCGACCGCGTGCCAACATGCGCAGGTTCTGGCCCCAACGCCAGACGATATCAATATTGTCAGCCACATCCAGCCAATGCCCGGCGGTCACCAGGTCTTCGCATTCCAGCGCGGTGGTGGCCAGGTAGACCGCAATCTCGACCAGGTATTCGGAATGGCCGATCTCGCGCGCCAGCGGCAGGGCTTTTTCCAGTGCTTCAACCGCATCGACCAGGCGGATCATGCGCAGGCAATCGATGGCCACGTTGATCAAAACCCGGCAGCGCAGTTCGGCCGGAGCATGGGCCTGATCGGCCAGAATTTCGGCGCGGCGATGGTGGGCCAGTGCGGTATCGAAAGCGTCGTGGGCAAAATAGATCTGGCCCACGCCGATATGCGCATGAATGCGGGTGTTGGCGCTGAAGCCGACATTGCGCGGGTCAAGGCAATCGGCCCAGTTGTCGATGGCGTCGTCGTATTCACCAATCGTGTAATAGATGCTGGCCATCGCATGCATGATTTCGCCGCGTTCGGTTTCCAGATCGGAGGTTTCGGCGACGGTGAGCGCGCGCAACAGCACCATTTGCGCGTCGTGCAACTGGCCAAACGCCAGCTGCATATGCGAAAGCCGCAGCAAGGCGCGGACGGCGACCGTGGGTTCGGTCTCGGCATCGATCAACCCTGTCGCTTGCGTTGCCAGCCGGAGGGCCAGCACCGCGTCGTCATAGGTATGTCGTTCGCTTTCATCGATTAAGGCGTCGATGTGCGCGACCCCGGTCAGTTGCATGGTGTGTACTGCGCGCGTTTGCAATCAAAGGCGCCAGCCTGGCATGAAAGTGTCCGTCCTACAAGATTGGATGACGCGTAGCTGACCGCTAGATGGGCGACTTGACAAGCCGATTGCGGGCCAGGGCGCATAAATACTGTCATGTCTGTAGCGGGCTGGCGCGGTGTTGATGGCAGAAAAGCCACAGCGCGGATGCCACCCCGCCGTTGGTCACCTGGCTGGCTCCGCTGGCGATTTTGCCGTTCGTCGCGGGTGGTCGGTTGTCCTACAAAAGCGCACGGGCGGGTCTTACAACAGCCGCCGTGGCATCGACCATGATGTAAGTCAGCGCAGGCAATATTAATTGCGTTTGAAACGCCCTGCCCGTGCTCACGCTGACTGATAACAATCTTTCGAGGAGTAGCGTAATGAAGCTGGCAATTTATGCGGCCGTGGCGACGGCAGCCTGGGGTGCAGCAGGCATGGCGCCTGCGGCGGATAACGCGGTGTATGGCGGCTTTGGCACCACCGGCTTTGTGCTGGGCTACAACCGTGCGTTTTCGGAGCAATGGGGCGGCCGCATCGAGGCCGACGCCTTCCACTACAACCGCAGCTTTGACACCAGCAGCGCCAATTACGATGGCAAACTCGATTTCAGATCTGCCGCCGTGTTTGCCGATTTTTACCCGTGGCATAACGCCTGGCGTATCAGCGCGGGTTTCTTTGCAGGCAACAACGATGCCGAGGGCCAGGGCACGCCCAAGAACACCACGTATACGTCCAACGGCGTGACCTATAACCTGGATGGACAGCATCTTGATTTCAAAGCCGATCTGCCTTCGGTGCGACCCTATCTGGGCGTGGGCTACGGTAGCGCACGCCGCCCCAACGGCGGTCTGGGCTTCTTTGCTGATGTCGGCGTGGCTTATGGTCGGCCCGATGTCAGCCTGACCTCGTCGATCCCCTTGCCCAATGCCGATGCCCAGGCGCGGCTGGATGAAGAGCGTGACGAAATCCAGAACAAGGCCGACCAGCTGACATGGTTTCCGGTGGTCCGCGTCGGGCTCAGTTACGGCTTTTAAAACCGCGCTCTCCAGCAAGGCAAGGCTTGCCCCCGGCAGTGGGGCAGGCGCAAAATCGCGGCTGACTCGGGGTGCCCGCTATGGGCTGAGACATACCCGCATCACCTGATCCGGATCATGCCGGCGTAGGGAAGTCCACTGGCCTTCTTTTGCTGCGCGCCCGATCCGCTCCGGTCAGCACGCTAATTGCCCTCAAAAGGAGCCTTGCCTTGCCTACCCCGCTTAGCCTCGACCACGTCGCCCAACACCTCGCCCGCCTGCGCGCGCAATCCCCGCTGGTTCATCTGCTGACCAATGAAGTGGTGCAGGAAATCTCGGCCAATGTGCTGCTGGCCGTCGGCGCCGCGCCTGCCATGATCGTGGCCGAAGAAGAAGCTGCAGGCTTTGCGGCGATTGCCGGAGCCTTGCTGGTGAATGTGGGCACGCTGCATCCGCGCCAGTTGCGCGTCATCCATCTGGCGGTCGCCGCCGCCAACGCAGCGGGCGTACCGTGGACGCTGGATCCGGTGGCGGCAGGCGTATTGCCATATCGCACCGACGCGTGTCGCGAACTGATCCGGCTGCAACCGGCGGCCATCCGCGGGAATGCCTCCGAGATCATGGCGCTGGCGGGCTTTGGGGGCCAGGGTCGCGGCGTCGATAGCACGGCGGGCTCGGCCGATGCCGTCAGCGCAGCCGAACAACTGGCGCGCGATACGGGCGCCATTGTGGCCGTGACAGGCGAGACCGATTACATCACCGATGGCGAACGTACCTTGAGCGCGCCGTGGGGCCACCCGCTGATGACGCGCGTGGTCGGCACCGGTTGCGCCTTGTCTGGCCTGGTCGCCGCGTTTACCGCTGGCACAGCGGATCGCCTGCACGCCGTTGCCGCCGCCTGCGCCGTGGCGGGCTTGTGCGGCGCCAGCGCCACCGCCGCCAGCACCGGGCCCGGCTCGTTCAAACCGGCATTTCTGGATGCCTTGTACAACCTCGACCCCGCGCGCTTGCAGGAGCTGACCGCATGAAGCCACTGGATTTATCGCTGTACCTGGTGCTCGATCCCGATCTGTGTGGCGGGCATAACGGCATGCTGGATACCGCCCGCCTTGCCGCGCGCCACGGCGTCAGCGTCGTGCAATTGCGCGCCCCCGGCTGGAAAAAACGGCAGTGGCTGCAGACTGCGAGCGCGCTCAAAGCTTTGCTCGATCACGAAGGCGTGCCGCTGATCATCAATGATCATGTCGATATCGCGCTCGCCGTGGATGCCGCCGGCGTACATCTGGGCCAGGCCGATCTGCCTGCTGAAACCGCGCGCCGTTTGCTCGGGCCGGGCAAGATCATCGGGCTGTCCACCTCCAACGTGGCACATCTGGGCGGCGCACCACTAGATCTGATTGATTACATCGGCGTGGGCCCGGTTTACACCACCACCACCAAGCTGGATGCCGCGCCGGTGATCGGGCTGGACCAGTTTGCCGTGCTGATGGGGGCCAAACGCCTGCCCGCCGTCGCCATCGGCGGTATCAAAGCAGGCACCATCGCGCCCTTGATCAAAGCGGGCGCGGATGGCGTGGCGGTGGTCTCGGCGATTTGTGGCCAGACCGATATTCCGTTGGTCACGCGCGCGCTGGCTGATGAAATCGCCGGAGCGCGCGCATGAACGTCAACGCATTAACCATTGCGGGCTCCGATTCCGGCGGGGGCGCGGGCATCCAGGCCGATCTCAAGACGTTTTCCGCGCTGGGCGCTTATGGCATGAGCGCCATCACCGCGCTCACGGCGCAGAACACGCGGCGTGTCCAAAGCGTGCATGCGGTGCCGGCAGCGTTTGTGGCCGCGCAGATCGATGCCGTGTTCAGCGATATCCGCGTCGACAGCGTCAAACTGGGCATGCTGGCCAACAGCGAAATCATCGAAGCCGTGGCCGAGCGACTGGATTACGCCCGGCAAGAGCACGCGTTTTATCTGGTGCTCGACACCGTGATGATTGCCAAAGGCGGCCATGCTTTGCTGCACGCTGCTGCGGTAAGCGCCTTGCGCGAGCGCTTGTTGCCGCACGCCAGCCTGATCACGCCCAATTTGCCTGAGGCCGCCGCGCTACTCGGTTGCGATATCGCGCTGACTGAAACCGATATGCGCGAACAAGGCGAGGCGCTATTGGCGGCCGGGGCGCAGGCGGTGTTGATGAAGGGCGGCCATTTGCCGGCGGAACACAGCCCGGACTGGCTGATTACGCCGCAAGGCCAACAGCGTATCGCCCTTCCCCGCATCGCTACCCGCAACACGCATGGCACGGGTTGTACCTTGTCGGCGGCACTGGCCGCGCTGCGGCCCCGTCATGCAGACTGGGCCAGCACGCTGGTAGCCGCGCGCGCGTGGTTGCAGGCGGCGCTGGCCGCGGCAGACCGGCTGGAAGTGGGCCACGGCATCGGCCCGGTGCATCATTTTCATGCCTGGTGGTGACGGTCATGGCGGCGGCAGCGGGTCTGGGTGTGGACGCGGCGCATTGCCCCTTATGCGGCGCGCTCAATCAATGCGCCATCGCCGCGCAAACGGCCGCCAGTGATTGCTGGTGCATGCAAGCCGAGATCAACCCGGCGGCACTGGCCGCCCTCCCCCAAGCCGCGCTTGAGCGGGCCTGTCTCTGCCCGCGTTGCGCTGCCGGTGTGCAGGCGGCTACAGCGCCTTCAGCATAAACAGGCTAAGCGGATCCGCCTTGTAGCCGGTAAACGGGGTACAGGCTTCGTAACCGGCGCGCTGATACAGTCCGATCGCTTCCGGCTGATGCACGCCGGTTTCCAGATAAACGCAACGCACGCCGTGCCCGCGCGCCTGGCGTTCCAGAAAGCGCAACATGGCGCTCCCCACGCCGTGCCCGCGCCAGGCCGGTTGCACAAACATGCGCTTGAGTTCGCCATGCCCCGGCGTCAGCAAAATGCCGCCACAGCCAATTGCCTCACCGCTGGGCGTGCGCGCCACGGCAAAGGCCACATCGGCATAGGTCAGACGGCTGATGTCGGTGGCGTGTGTGCTGTCGGCGGGGTATAGCGGCGTCTGATAGGCATCCAGCGCGCTGATCAGGCGCACCACATCAGGCTGTGCGGGCGTCTCCAGCTGGATTTCAAAGTGCAGCACGGCCCAGGCCTCCACCACGTCACGCCGCAAAATACAGGGCTGGATCAATCGGGATCACTTCGACCCGGATCTGCCCATCCACCGCATTCAGCCCTGGGCGCAGACGCTCTACCAACAAGGCGGTGAGGGTTTCACCCACGCGCTGTTTGTTCTCCGGCGCGTGGCTGGCCATCATTGCCACCACCAGATGCACAAAGCCATATTGCGATTGCCCGTCGCCCACCCGGTATTCCGTGGCCAGTTGCGCACGGGTTTTAATGTCATGGGTCTTGAAGATGCCAAGGCCGATCAGCGCATCGTGGATGTCTTTGAGCAGCAGCGGCACCTGCAGATGTGTGCCGATATTTTCGGTGTAATGCAGCGTGACATTGGGCATTGCAAACGGACTCCGTGTTTGGGTAAGGCACGCTCAAGGCGTGGTGGCGATCACGACGCGGTCGCGACCGCCGCTTTTGGCGGCGTACAGCGCATGATCGGCGGCAGCAATCAACAATTGCGCGGTGTGGCCGTGTTGCGGAAAGAAAGACAAGCCTATCGAGACGCTGACTTTGCCCAGGGGTTGTTGCTGGAACACCGGGCGCAACAAGCCCATTTCGCTACGGATGGCTTCGGCGCGCTGCTCGGCCACCGGCTGATCGATTTCGGGCATCAGGATCATGAATTCCTCACCGCCCCAGCGCGACACCACATCGCCTTCGCGCACGGTGGCCAACAGCGTGCGCGCCACGTTCTGCAGCAGATAATCGCCAGCGTCGTGGCCAAAGTTGTCGTTAAAGCGTTTGAAGTGATCCAGATCCATCATCAGCACGGCAAAACGGCCGCCGCCGCGCCGCGCGCGTGCCAGTTCCAGCTCGAATTGTTCGTCCAGATAACGCCGGTTGAACAAACCGGTGAGCGGATCGCGCAGCGACAGATTTTGCAGCCGCTGGCGCAAATTGATGTTGGCCAGCGCCAGCGCCACCTGTTCTGAGAACGAGAGCATGATTTGCTGCGCCCGTGCCAGATTGCCATCGCCATCAATAAACGGCTCGGAGCGGCGCAAGTTAAGCAGGCCCACGTTCTGGCCTTGCGCGTACAGCGGAATACACAAGCTGTAGCGTTGTTCTTCCAGATGCAGATGTTTGCAGATCAGATTGGCTTGCAAATCGGCCAGCGGATGCAGGCGCCCCTGGCGCATGGCCCAGCAATCTTCGTGGCGCAACGCCACTTCGCTTTCCTCATCGCGCCCGCCCCACGAGCCTATGCGTTGCAGCAAGCCCCCGTTGCGCTCAGCCAGATACAGGCATCCGGCATCAGCCCCGATAAAGCGGCCAGAGAAGGTGGCCAGCACGCCCATGGCCTCGGTCAGCTCCATGCAGCTTTGCAGCAACTCGCTCATTTCGTTCAGCAGACCAATCTCTTCGGTCTGGCGTTTGAGCGAGCCCACCAGGGTTTGCAATTGCGTATTCACCACCTGCAACTGGCCTTCCGCCGATTGCCGCTCGGTCACTTGCAGTTCCAGGTTGCTGTTGACCTTGATCAGTTCGCGATTCAGCAAGCGGATGCTTTCTTCGTTTTCCTGGCGCTCGGTGATGTCGCGCAACATGCCGACAAACTGGCGGTCGCCCGACAGACGTAGCTCGCTGATGGCAATTTCGACCGGGATTTGCGCGCCATCATGGCGTACGCCGTTTACCACCTTGCCGTGATCAATCGGAAACACCGCGCCGGGGCGATGGTCGTCGACGTCTTCTTTAAACAGATCGGGCATCAGCGCATGGATACTGCGGCCGAGCATCTCCACGCCAGGGTAGCCAAAGATGTGCGTCGCGGCCGGATTGGCGCTGAGAATTTCGCCCTGGCTATTCAGCGTGATGATGCCGTCGACCGTGCTATCCAGAATCGCACGCAGCCAGGTTTCTTGTTCTTGCAGCGCCATGGCCGTTTGCTGTTGCTCGGCAATGCTGTTTTCCAGTTCACGATTGGCATGCGCCAGTTCGGCGGTGCGTTCCTGCACCCGGTATTCCAGGCCAGCGGTCAGCTCAGCCAGCTCATTGGCAATGCGCTCGCGGTCAGTAATATCCGTGATCACGCCCAGCATGCCGATCACTTCGCCATGCTCATCGTGGATGGGGCCGCTGGAAACAATCGCGTAGAGCGGCGTGCCATCGGTACGGCGAAAGCGGAAGTCATGCCGCTCCACCACACCCGACAAACGCCGTGCCATATTGCGCTGGGCCAGGGTTTGCTCGCTGGCATCCATAAAATCAAATAGATGCCGACCGCGCATGGCTTCTTCGGTGGTGCCGAGCATCTCGGCCATGGTGCGATTGACGAAGGTGGTGTAGCCCTCGTTATCCAGCGTCCAGATGCCCTCGACGGCGGTTTCGACCAGCTGGCGATAACGGCGCTCGCTCACTTCCAGGGTTTCGGCCGTGGCTTTGGTGAGCGCAATCTGGCGTTGCAGTTCGGCGTTGGTTTCGGCCAGCTCATCGCGGCTGGGCAGCGCCAGCAAGCGTGGAATCATCGGCCACAGCATGATGGCGGTGGCGCCCGAAATAATCGCCGTCACCAGCTTGGCGTAGCCTTCCAGCCAGTAAGAGAAATTCCAGATGTCCCAGATGGCCAGCGCGTGGGTAATGCCGCAGGCGCAGATAAATGCGCCAAACATGGCGGCCAGCGGCTTGTAACCAAAATCGCGGCGGCGGCGGATGTAATACCAAAGCCCGAAGGCAATCGCAAAATATGAAACGGCAATGACGCCGTCGGCCGCCACCATCATCCACAGCAGGGTGGGCGTCCACAAAAAGCAATGTCCATGCGGCATAAAGCCGGGTGTGTTCAGCCACTCCCTCAGCATGTCCAGCATGGGAGGCTCCTCGCCGTGTGCAGGTTCTCGTACGTTGAATCAGCCGCTGCTGATCTGTTCTTGGGTAATCGTTGCCATTCTCAAGATAAAAACAATCGTTTGCAACAGGCTGATTGATTTAGTAAGAGTTGGTTTAGCGCGCAAATCCATGCCGAATGCGGGCTGGAACCGATGTTTTTACACGCGTACAAGATAAACGGCGTAAAAAAGCCGCCGGAAAACGCCGGCGGCTGTGGGTTTGCGGTCGATTCAGCTTGTAGCTGACGCGGCCTGCGGCGCGATGCTCAGCCGCCGAAGAAATCCTTCACCTTGTCCATAAAGGACTTGGCACGCGGATTATGTTTATCCGGTGCGCCCTGGCTGATTTCTTCAAATTCGCGCAGCAGTTCTTTCTGGCGGCCGGTGAGGTTCACCGGCGTTTCCAGCGCCACATGGCACATCAGATCGCCATGCACCGAGCTGCGCACGCCCTTGATGCCTTTGCCGCGCAGACGGAACACCTGGCCGGACTGCGTCCCCGCCGGAATGGTGATGCGCGCCTTGCCGTCCAGCGTGGGGATTTCGATTTCGCCACCGAGTGCCGCCGCGGTAATGCTGATCGGCATTTCGCAATGCAGATCGTTGCCTTCGCGCTCAAACACATTGTGCTGGCGGATGTGGATCACCACGTACAGGTCGCCGTGCGGGCCGCCATTGACGCCAGCCTCACCCTCGCCCGACAAGCGTATGCGATCGCCCTCGTCCACCCCGGCCGGAATCTTCACCGCCAATGTCTTGTTGGTCTGCACGCGGCCGCTGCCGTGGCAGGTACGGCACGGGTCCGGAATGTACTTGCCGCTGCCGTGGCAGGTGGGGCAGGTTTGCTGGATCGAGAAGAAGCCTTGCGATACGCGCACCTGACCTTGACCCGCACACGTGTGGCAAGTCTTGGCTTCAGTGCCGGGCTTGGCACCGGTGCCATGACATGTGCCGCATTCGTCATGTGACGGAATCTTGATCTGACGCTCAACGCCACGCGCCGCTTCTTCAAGCGTGATTTCCATGTTGTAGCGCAGATCGGCGCCACGATAGACATTGTTGCGACCGCCACGGCCGCCGCCTTGCTGGCCGCCGAAGATATCGCCAAAGATGTCGGAGAAAGCATCGGCAAAGCCGCCAAAGCCCGCGCCGCCCGCGCCCATACCGGCTTGCGGATCAACGCCGGCGTGGCCGTACTGGTCATAAGCCTGACGCTTTTGCGGGTCAGACAGAATCTCGTAGGCTTCTTTGACTTCTTTGAACTTCTCTTCGGATTCTTTGTTATCGGGGTTGCGATCGGGGTGGTACTTCATCGCCAGCTTGCGGAAAGCCTTCTTGATGTCGTCATCCGAAGCGTCCCGATTTACGCCCAGCGCTTCGTAGAAATCTTTCTTTGCCATTCTTGGGTCTCGCTTAAACGAAAGGCACGGCCACCATTAAATGGCGCCGTGCCTTGCTACAGGGCCGGAACGCCCGCTTACTTGTTGTCTTTGACTTCCGTGAATTCGGCGTCGACTACATTGCCGTCTTCCTTGGCGCCACCGGCTTGCGCACCGGCCGCACCCGCGCCTGCTGCGCCTGCCGCCGCACCGGCGTCACCGCCTTGTGCTGCGTACATTTGCTCGGCCAGTTTGTGGCTGGCTTGCATCAGCGCGTTGGACTTGGCTTCGATCGCATCCTTGTCGTCGCTGCCCAGTACTTCTTCCAGTTCTTTCAGGGCTGCTTCGATGCTGGTTTTTTCTTCAGCCGAAACCTTGTCGCCGTAGTCGGTCAGCGATTTCTTGACCTGATGCACCAGACCTTCGGCGCTGTTACGTGCGTCGATCAGTTCGCGTGCTTTCTTGTCTTCTTCGGCGTGCGCTTCAGCGTCCTTCACCATGCGCTGGATTTCGTCTTCCGACAGACCCGAGTTCGCCTTGATGGTGATCTTGTTCTCTTTGCCGGTGGCCTTGTCCTTGGCGCTCACGTGCAGAATGCCGTTGGCATCGATGTCAAACACCACCTCGATCTGCGGCGTGCCACGCGGCGCAGCCGGAATGCCTTCCAGGTTGAACTGACCCAGGCTCTTGTTGGCGCTGGCCAGCTCACGCTCACCTTGCAGCACGTGGATGGTGACGGCGCTCTGGTTGTCGTCCGCGGTCGAGAACACTTGCGATGCCTTGGTCGGAATCGTGGTGTTTTTCTGGATCAGCTTGGTCATCACGCTACCCAGGGTTTCGATACCCAGGCTCAGCGGCGACACATCCAGCAGCAACACGTCTTTACGATCGCCCGACAGCACGGCGCCCTGAATGGCAGCACCTACGGCCACGGCTTCATCCGGGTTCACGTCACGACGCGGGTCTTTGCCAAAGAACTCTTTGACGCGTTCCAGCACCTTCGGCATACGGGTCTGGCCGCCGACCATGATCACGTCATCGATGTCGGTGACTTTCAGGCCAGCGTCTTTCAGTGCTACGCGGCACGGCTCGATCGAACGCTCGATCAGTTCGTCGACCAGGCTTTCGAACTTGGCGCGGGTGATTTTCAGCGTCAAGTGTTTCGGGCCGGTGGCATCCATCGTCACGTACGGCAGGTTTACTTCGGTCTGCGCGCTGCTAGACAGTTCGATCTTGGCCTTTTCCGCAGCTTCTTTCAGACGCTGCAGCGCCATCACGTCTTGCTTCAGATTGATGCCGGTGTCTTTCTGGAATTCGGCAATGATGTAATCGATGATGCGTTGGTCAAAGTCTTCACCGCCCAGGAAGGTATCGCCGTTGGTGGCCAGCACTTCAAACTGCTTGTCGCCATCCACATCGGCAATTTCGATAATCGAAATATCGAACGTACCGCCGCCCAGGTCATACACGGCAATCTTGCGATCGCCCTTTTCGTTCTTGTCCAGACCAAACGCCAGTGCGGCGGCAGTCGGCTCGTTAATGATGCGCTTGACGTCCAGACCGGCAATACGGCCCGCGTCTTTGGTGGCCTGGCGTTGGCTGTCGTTAAAGTAAGCCGGTACGGTAATCACGGCTTCGGTCACTTCTTCGCCCAGATAATCTTCGGCGGTCTGCTTCATCTTGCGCAGCACGTCGGCCGAGATTTGCGGCGGGGCCATCTTGCGGCCGTGCACTTCTACCCATGCATCGCCGTTGTCGGCTTTGACGATGGAGTAAGGCATCAGGTCGATGTCTTTCTGAACTTCTTTTTCTTCAAACTTGCGGCCGATCAGGCGCTTTACCGCGTACAGCGTATTGCGCGGGTTGGTCACCGCCTGGCGCTTGGCCGGGGCACCCACCAGGGTGTCGTCGTTATCCAGATAAGCAATGATCGACGGGGTGGTGCGAGCGCCTTCCGAGTTTTCAATCACCTTGGGTTGGCCGTTCTCGATCACAGCCACGCACGAGTTGGTCGTGCCCAAGTCAATACCAATCATTTTTGCCATAGTAATCAATCCTCTAACTATTGTTGCGCGGCAGAGCGAACACGCTCTACACGCTACTTGTTCAATAACCCTGGTGAGCAAGTGGGGATGTCATAGGGCTTTTCAAGAGAAACGATAGCGACGGACTATTTCCTGCTGTTTCTCGCCTGCTGCCACCACAAACTGGCCAGTCAAATACTTATTTAGGTGCGGCGACCACAACCATCGCCGGGCGGATCACACGGCCGGACAACTCATAGCCTTTCTGCATCACTTGCACCACGGTGTTGGCGTCTTGTTCGGACGGCACCACCGAAATGGCTTGATGCTTGTTGGGGTCGAGTTTTTCGCCCACCGGGTTGATCTCAGCCAGATCAAACTTTTCAAATGCGGCAATCAACTGCTTTTGCGTCAGATCGACGCCCACCTTCAGATTTTCAATATTGCCCGATTGGTCCAGCAGGGCCATTTCGAGCGAATCCTTGACGGCCAGCAGTTCACGCGCAAAACGTTCGATCGCAAATTTGCGGGTCTTTTCATTGTCTTCGGCAGCACGGCGGCGAATGTTTTCAGCCTCGGCGCGGACATAAAGCACATCCGCACGGGCTTTATCCAGTTCGGCCAGCAGGGCTTCGAGGTTGACTTCAAGTTCTTGCCCGTCTTCGGCAATGACTTGCGGTTCTTGCACTTCGACGCCTTGCTCGTGCTGCAGGTCTTGCTGGGGTTGCTGGTTTTGGTTCTCGGCCGACATTACATACCTCCATTGCGATGCAAGCGAAATGGGGATCCCCCCACTCTTTTCAAGGGTATTGCGGGAGAACCACGCTGGCATGGACATCTCGCAGCCCGCCGGTCTGCAAGCTGCCCACACCATCGTGGTTTCTGCACATTGCGAAAAAACCACTGCTTGCTCCAGGTCTGCGGCATTACGCAGACCTTTATTGGAAAAAAATCGTCGCGCATTTTAGCGAGAAGCAACGCTGCGTTGCACCTGTGCGACATGCGGTAGTTTCCCGAAACGCGGGCTAAACCGTGTTAGCCGCCATGTAAGCGCACCACGCATTTATTTGAAACCGCGCTGTAAGTGATTTCCCCGATATGTAGCATTTTTATTCCGACTACATTGTTTGCTGCAGCGCAATATCAACGCGCTCAACTTGCCCTGGAGAGATCCAGATCGGGCTTAAACGCCCATCTAGCCCATATTTAACGCGGGAGTACGCCATGACCACACGTGAACAACGCATTGCACAACTGGAACAGGAATGGCGGGAAAACCCGCGCTGGAAAGGCATTCAGCGCCCCTACACGGCCGCAGATGTTGAAAGACTGCGTGGCTCACTACAAGTGCAGCACACGTTCGCCCACACCGGCGCGACCAAGCTATGGAAACTGCTCCATGAAACGCCGTACATCAATGCGCTGGGCGCGTTGACCGGCAACCAGGCCATGCAACAAGTCAAAGCGGGCCTGAAAGCGATTTATCTGTCGGGGTGGCAAGTCGCCGCAGACGCCAACCTCGGCAGCGAAATGTATCCGGACCAGTCGCTGTACCCAGCGAACTCGGTGCCGCAAGTAGTGCGTCGCATCAACAACACCCTGCAGCGCGCTGACCAGATTTCGCATTCCGAAGGCGACGATAGCCTGGACTGGTTTGCCCCGATTGTGGCCGATGCCGAAGCCGGTTTTGGCGGCGTGCTGAATGCCTTTGAACTGATGAAGGGCATGATCGAAGCCGGCGCGTCCGGCGTGCACTTTGAAGACCAGTTGGCCAGCGTTAAAAAATGCGGCCATATGGGCGGCAAAGTGCTGGTGCCGACGCGCGAAGCGGTGGAAAAACTGGTGGCCGCACGTCTGGCCGCTGATGTGATGGGCGTCCCCACCGTGCTGATCGCACGTACCGACGCTGAAGCCGCTGACTTGCTGACCAGCGATGTCGACGCCAACGACCAACCGTTCTGCACCGGCGAACGCACGCCGGAAGGCTTCTTCAAGACCAAAGCCGGCCTCGAACAAGCCATCAGCCGCGGCCTGGCCTACGCGCCCTATTGCGATCTGATCTGGTGCGAAACCGGCAAGCCGGATCTGGAATATGCGCGCAAATTTGCCGAAGCCATCCACGCCAAATTCCCGGGCAAACTGCTCGCGTATAACTGCTCGCCGTCGTTTAACTGGAAGAAAAACCTGGACGACGCCACCATCGCCACCTTCCAGGCCGAGCTGGGCAAACTGGGTTACGCCTTCCAGTTCATTACCCTGGCGGGCTTCCATTCGCTGAACTACGGCATGTTCAACCTGGCGCACGGCTACGCCCGCAGCGGCATGAGCGCCTTTGTTGAATTGCAGCAGGCCGAATTCGCGGCGGCTGATCGTGGCTTTACCGCGGTCAAGCATCAGCGCGAAGTGGGTACTGGCTACTTTGATGCGGTGACCCAGACCATACAGCAAGGTCAGTCTTCAACCACCGCGCTGAAGGGTTCGACGGAAGAAGAACAGTTCCATTAAGCACAAGGCACGACCTGCGCAGTAGAGCCGGCCCCGCAACTGATACGCGGGGCCGGTTTTTTTGCGCTGCATCAAATCGTTGCGACAGAGGGAGGTATCTGATCTCGGCAGATTATCGTTATTGCGGAGAGCAGATATGAGCGACGTCAGTTCTGGCTATATGAACATTTACGCAGCACTTGGCATGCGCGAAACCCGCGCCATGCTGATCAAAGCGCGGCTGGTGGTGGTGTTATCGGATGTAATCCAGCGCCAGGGCCTGTCGCGGCGCAGGGCAGCGGAATTGCTGGGCTTTAGCGAAGCCCGGCTTAACAACATCCTCAAGGGCCAGTTTCGCAGCCTGAGCGAAATGCGCTTGCTGGATTGCCTGACGCAACTGGGCTACGACGCACAGATCGTGATCGAGCCGGCCCGCAATGAAGACGGCACCGGCAAGATTGATCTGGTGGTGGCCTAGCCGCGCAATTCCTCAAACGTCACCGCCACATGCTGCGCATAGCCCGGGCGTTGCAACAGACGTTGGTACCAGGCCCGCAGATGGGGCAGGTCCGGTTTGGCAATATCAAGGTGCAAGTAGCGATGTAGCGTCACGCCGGCGCCAAACTCGGCCAGCGTTAGATGCTCGCCTGCCAGATAAGGGCGATCGGCCAGTTGTGCGTCGATAAACTGGCACAGCGGGTTAAGGCGGGAGATGGCCTGGTCGATGGCGGCCGGGTTTTGCCTGGCCAGCGGCGTCCGGTAAAACACGCTGAACAGATCACCGAAGGCGGGTTGCAAGGTGCTGAGTGACCAATCCAGCCAGCTATCCGCCGCAGCCCGTTGTGCGGGTGCGGCGGGCCAGAATCGGGGATGACCGAAGGTGGATGCCAGATAACGCAAAATGCTGTGGGATTCCCACACGGCGACGTCGCCGTGCTGCAAGGCCGGAATACGGCCGTATGGGTTCAGCGCGCGATAGGCCGGGGTATCCAGCCCGCCAAACGCGCCACCGATGTCGACGCGTTCGTAAGCCACGTCCAGCTCGGCGAGCAACCAGAGTACTCGCTGCACATTGGACGAGTTTTTGCGGCCCCACAGTTTGACTAGATCCGACATCCAGTTCCTCCGGTTACGTGTTTGTAGTAATGGGCGCTAACTTGTGCGGCGGGGCATGGCCCGCTTTATATATATCTGCAGATCACACCACCGCGGCATAGCCGTGGGGGCGCAGATGCAGCAACGTCCAGCCCAGGACGCTGGAGACCAGGGCGCACAGGGCAAAAGCCGTGCCGATAGCCAGCCCCGTTTGCATATGCCAGACCTGATCGGTAACCAGCCGCGTAACGATGGCCAGTCCAAAATAAAAATTAAAAATCATGCCGACACACACCGGGCGAAACATCACGCCCCACGTCAGTAATGAATGTCGCCACACCTCGCGCCAGAAAAACAGGCTGCAGAGTAGCGACAAGGTACTGAATGTCGCCACATCGGCCAGGGCCATGCTGCTTTCCCGGCTGATACCCAAGCGCATCAACTGCACTTTTACTAACACCGACACCACGCTGAACAGCAGCACCGCTGGCACGATCACCGCTGCCAACAGCCCTATGTAATGCGTGTACGCCGATAACCGCGGAACAACTTCACTCATTTGGCTTGCCTCAATCAAGACGGCTCCCTGACTGACCCTCTGTGACCGGGGGTTAGTGGCGTGCAGCTTAATCCGCAGACTTGACGCCGATGTTGCCGTCCGGCTGCCTGACGCGCTCTGACGGGGGGCCAGGCGACGTGCGGCGCAATGACAGCGGTTTCACGCCCTGAACTGGCGCAAACAAACGTTTGCATCAGCCCCAGTACGCGGGCTCTGCGTAAGCGGCTTTCAGAAATTCAATAAAATGGCGCACGCGTTGAGGCATGAACTTGCGCTGTGGCATCACGGCATACACCGGATATTCCGGCGATGACCACGCGTCCAGCACCGTGACCAGCCGGCCTTCGATCAAATCATCTTTGACCTCCCACAAGGAGCGCCACGCCAGGCCGTAACCTTGCAATGCCCACTCGTGCAATACGGCGCCATCGTTGCAGGCCAGTGTGCCGTTGACCTTCCAGTTGACCAGCTCGCCGTTTACCTTGAAGGTCCAGCCGCGCGCCTGGCTGGCCCCTAGCGATAAACACTGAAACCGCGCCAGATCTTCCGGCGATTTGGGGATGCCGTGTACGGCCAGGTAGGCGGGCGCGGCCACCACTACCCGGCGGTTATTGGCCAGGCGCACTGCCACCAGCGAGGAATCGGCCAGATCGCTGATGCGGATCGCGCAATCGACGCGCTCACTGCTCAGGTCCACCAGACGGTCCGACAGATCAAGCGTGACGGTCAATTCTGGATGCTGTTGCTGAAAGCGCGCCAGGTGGGGTGCCACATGTTTGCGCCCGAAGCCCGCCGGAGCGCTGATGCGCAAATGGCCGCGTACCCGACTCGCGCCCGAGGCCACCGCCGATTCGGCGTCTTCCAGCTCGGCCAGTATGCGTTGCGCATCTTCAAAAAACGCGCTGCCTTCTTGCGTGAGCGTCAGGCTGCGGGTGGTGCGTAACAGCAAGCGTGTGCCCAGACGTTCTTCCAGCGCATCCAGCCGTCGCCCGATCACGGCCGGTACCAGATCTTGCTGGCGTGCTGCGGCCGACAGCGATCCGGCCTGCACCACCGCGACAAAGGTCTCCAGTTGCTTCAGCACATCCACGTTGGCATTACCTACTGTTTAGTAAAAGATGTTGTGGCTTTATGGCGATATTTAGCCACTGCGCACGATATTAAACTGGCTCTCATTCGCCGTCGCGCCCGTTTGATCGCGCGTCAACATTCCGACCACACCGCCAGGAACGCCCGCATGACTACCCTGCCCCAAGGCCTTGTATTGCACGCCCCGCTCTCCGCCGAATTTGCCGAAATCCTGACGCCCGAAGCGCTAGCGCTGGTGGCCACGCTGCATCGGGCTTTTGAAAGCCGGCGCCAGGAATTGCTGGCGCGCCGGGTACAACGCCAGCAAGAACTTGATGCGGGTAAGCGGCCCGATTTTCTGCCCGATACGCGTGCCATCCGCGAAGGCGATTGGAGCATCGCGCCACTGCCGGCTGATCTGGCGTGCCGCCGTGTGGAAATCACCGGCCCGGTCGAGCGCAAGATGATTATCAACGCGCTGAATTCGGGCGCGGACAGTTATATGACCGATTTCGAAGATTCAAATACGCCGAATTGGGATAACCAGATTCAAGGCCAGATCAATCTAAAGGCCGCAGTCCGTCGCGAACTGGCCTTCCGCAATGAAGCCGGCAAGGAATATCGGCTGAATGAAAAAATTGCGACGCTGATTGTGCGTCCGCGCGGTTGGCATCTGGATGAAAAACACCTGACGGTGGATGGCCAGCGGGTATCGGGCGGGATATTCGACTTTGCCTTGTTCTTGTTTCATAACGCCAAAGCCCAGTTGGCACGGGGCACGGGGCCGTATTTTTATCTGCCGAAAATGGAATCGCATCTCGAAGCCCGCTTGTGGAACGACATCTTTGTGCTGGCCCAGCAAGAAGTCGGCATTCCGCAAGGCAGCATCAAAGCCACCGTGCTGGTCGAAACCATCCTCGCCGCCTTTGAAATGGATGAAATCCTCTACGAATTGCGCGAGCATTCGGCCGGCCTGAATGCGGGCCGCTGGGATTACATCTTCAGCTGCATCAAGAAGTTCAAGACTGACAAATCGTTTTGTCTGGCCAATCGCGCGCAGATCACCATGAATGTGCCGTTTATGCGGGCCTATGCGCTTAACCTGGTCAAAACCTGCCACAAGCGTAATGCGCCTGCGATCGGCGGCATGAGCGCACTCATCCCGATCAAGAATGATCCGCAAGCCAATGAGAAAGCGCTCGCTGCGGTGCGGGCCGATAAAACGCGCGACGCTGGTGATGGCTTTGACGGCGGGTGGGTGGCCCACCCGGGGCTGGTCGCGTTGGCGATGGAAGAATGGGTGAAAGTGCTGGGCGATCGTCCCAACCAGATCGACAAACAGCGCCCCGACGTCAACACCCAGGCAGCCGATCTGCTCAATTTCCAGCCGGAACAGCCCATTACCGAAGCGGGCTTGCGCATGAATATTGATGTGGGCATCCAGTATCTGGGTTCGTGGCTGGCGGGCAATGGCTGCGTGCCTATCCATAATCTGATGGAAGACGCGGCGACTGCCGAGATCAGCCGCAGCCAGGTGTGGCAATGGATACGCTCGGACAAGGGCGTGCTGGACGATGGCCGCAAAGTCACCGCCGAGATGGTGCGCGCCATGATCCCGCCGGTGCTGGAAGCAATTCGCGCCGAGCATGGCGACGCCGTATTCCAGCGCACACCGTATGCGCGCGCTGCGCAAATCTTTGAGGCGATGAGCACCAGCGACGAATTTGCTGAATTCCTGACTTTGCCCTTGTACGAAGAAATCTGATTGGCGCCAGGCAAATTACGCCTGCAAATACAAGGGATGCTGCGGCATCCCTTTTTTAATCCGGCGTGACGGGCAGGAATTAAACCGATGGGTCAAATGGCAGACGTCTGACTCTACTATGCGAATGGCATTGTTTACGGCGCCATTGTGCGCCGGTTAACGTGCCCATATATGACATGGCGTAACAGAGTGTCAAAACGTGAATATTATGTCAGCGGCGTAAACCATGATGCGTTTTAATGCCCTGTGCATTCCACTACAAGGGGATAAAACCATGAAAGCCCAATTCGCTGTTATTGCCACACTGATTGCTGCTTCCGCAAGCGGTGTATTTGCCGAATCGTACCCGGACACCGCACGCGTGGTGAGCTCCACCGCCATCGTGCAACGCGTTAACGTGCCGCGCCAGGAATGCTGGACCGAAACCCAGCAGGTGCAAACCCAATCCAGCAACGGTAATGGCATTGCCGGCTCCATCATCGGCGGCGTTGCCGGTGGTCTGCTGGGCCACCAGGTGGGTGGCGGTCGCGGCAATACCGCCGCCACCGTAGCCGGTGCCATTGGTGGCGCCATGCTGGGCGATAAAGTCGCTACCAGCGGCCAGCAAGGCGAAGTACAGCAACAAGATGTACGCAAATGTCGCAACGTTGAACAATGGCAAGACCAGGTCACCGGATATCAAGTGACCTACGAATACAAAGGCCACACCTTTGTAACGCAATTGCCGCAACAACCGGGCGACAAGCTGCCGGTTTCGGTCAACGTGGTGCCGCGTTAATCCTGCAGGATGACGTAGCCCGGCAAGATGCGAGGATGACGTAACGGCTTGCACTTGCTACGCTGCATGAGGGTCGCCCCACGGCGGCCCTTTTCGTTTGCCGCAGGAGCCATCGATGACCGCAACAACCCTCTGGCTGATCCGCCACGGCGAAACCGCCTGGAACGCCATCGGCCGCATGCAGGGCCATACCGATATTCCCTTGAATGAAACCGGGCTGGAACAAGCCGAGCTGCTGGGGCGCCAGCTCAAAAAAGACAATGAGCAAGCGCATTTTGCCGCGCTCTACGTCAGCGATCTGGCCCGGGCGCGCCAGACTGCGCAGCCAGGTAGCCATGCGATCGGGCTGGCCATGGAACTCGATCCGCAATTGCGCGAACGCAATTACGGCATATACGAAGGTCTGACGCGTGAGCAGATTGCCGAGCAAGATCCGGACGGTTATGCGCATATCAAAGCCCGCACCCCGGATTTTCAGATTCCCGATGGCGAAAGCCTGGTGCAGTTTTCCGCACGCACGCTGGATGTATTAAGCCGCCTGGCCAGCAAGCATCCGGACCAGCAAATTCTGGTGGTGGCGCACGGTGGCATTCTGGATTGCGCATATCGCGCCGCCACCGGCATCGGCCTGGAAGTGCCGCGCGGACATGCCTTGCTGAACGCCAGCATCAACCGCTTGAGCTTTGAAGACGGTCATTTCCGTTTGCTGAGCTGGGGCGATGTGGCACATCTGGACCCGGGCATTCTGGAATAAGCCACGGACCCTGCCGCCCATAAAAAAAACCCCGCCGTAGCGGGGTTTTTTGCGTCCGATGGCAGCCCGAACGCTCAGGCGCCCAGTTGCGCAAAAATGCTGTCGCGCACGACGTTAACGTCGCCCACGCCGTTCACCTTGATGTATTTCGGAGCCTTGGCGTCGCCACTGGCGGCCAGCTTGCCGTAGTAGCCCACCAGCACTTCTGTTTGCTCGTGATAGACATCCAGGCGCTTTTTGACGGTTTCTTCTTTGTCGTCTTCACGCTGGATCAGCGCTTCGCCGGTCTCATCGTCCTGACCATCCACCTTGGGCGGATTGAACTTGACGTGATAAGTGCGGCCCGAAGCCACGTGTACCCGGCGGCCGGCCATGCGTTCCACGATGCTGGAATCCGGCACATCGATTTCGACCACAAAGTCGATATCTACGCCCGCTTCTTTCATGGCTTCGGCTTGCGGAATGGTGCGCGGAAAACCGTCAAACAAAAAACCGTTGGCACAGTCGGCCTGGGTAATCCGTTCTTTGACCAGACCGATAATGATGTCGTCGCGTACCAGGCCGCCTGCATCCATGATGGATTTGGCTTCGAGGCCCAGCGGGGTGCCCGCCTTGACCGCAGCGCGCAGCATGTCGCCGGTGGAAATTTGCGGGATATTGAATTTTTCTTTGATAAAGGTGGCTTGGGTGCCCTTACCAGCGCCCGGAGCGCCAAGCAGAATCAATCGCATCGTGTATTCCCTGTTTGTAAGTGGATTATCTGGTTCAGATCAGACCTCTCGCCTTGCCCTGTCGTGATGGCGTGCGGGCGGGATCGTGCCAGTGGCCGATCCGCATACGGAAGTCTGAAGCGGCAAAGTCGTCGGGGCCTACGCGTATAGCGCGCGGACCCGTTCCAGGTCTTCGAGGGTATCGACACCGGGGGCCGGTGCGTGCGGTGCAACATGCACGCCGATGGCGTAACCATGCCATAGCACGCGCAATTGTTCCAGCGCCTCCCAATGCTCCAGCGGCGATGGTGCCAACTGGTTGTAAATACGCAAGAAACCGGCGCGATAACCGTACAAACCGATATGGCGTAACGGCAAAAAATCGTCGGGCAACACATTGCGGCCCTGCGCAAAAGCATCGCGTGCCCACGCCACCGGCGCCCGGCTGAAGTACAAGGCGCGCTGGTTTTTATCCAGCACTACCTTCACCACGTTCGGATTGAAAAAGTCTTGCGGGTCGGTCAGCGGATGGCAGGCCGTGGCCATCGGCAAAGCCGTGTCGGCGCGCAACATGGCGGCCACATCATCCAGCAAGACGGGATCGATCAGCGGTTCATCGCCCTGCACATTAATGACGATGGTGTCGTCGGCCAACTGCAGAATATCGGCGGCTTCGGCCAGGCGATCCGTGCCGGACGGATGGTCGGCGCGCGTCATGATGGCTTCGTGGCCAGCGGCTTTAACCGCTTCCAGGATGCGGATATCGTCGGTCGCCACCACGGCACGGCTGGCACCGGCCTGGGCCACCCGCTCGGCCACCCGCACGATCATGGGCTTGCCGGCGATATCGGCCAGCGGTTTGTCCGGCAGCCGTGTCGAGCGCATACGCGCCGGAATCAGGGCCACATAACTCACGCGCGGACTTCCTCATCGGCGGGCAATTCGCGCGCTTCGCTTTCCAGCATGGTGGGGATGCCGTCGCGGATCGGGTATGCCAGGCGGTCGCCTTTGCAGATCAGCTCCAGCCGGGTTTTGTCATAGACCAGCGGGCCTTTGCACAGCGGGCAAACCAGAATTTCAAGCAGTTTGGCGTCCATTATTGACCTCGTCGATTCGTGCCGTGAGCCAGTCGATCAGACCGGCATCGACCTGTGCATGCACAGGCAAAACCCGGATTCTAGCATCGACCGCCGCAATTCCGGGCAGTGCCGCGAGTTTGACCGCGTCTTTGGCGGTGACCAGGATCAGCCCGTCAGCGGGCAGATCGGACAACTGATAGCTGTGATGGTCCGGCATTGCATGCGGTGTAAAGCGTAGCCCCAGGCCCAGCAGCGTGGCAAAAAACCGGGCCGGATTGCCAATGCCGCACACCGCATGCAGCGGGCCGGAGGCGGCCAGTTCTTCTGCGCTAAAACGACGCCCCGGCTGGCTTAAGGCCTGAAACGCGCCCGGCTGCAACTGCATGCCAAAGCTGCGTTGATGCCAGTCTGCGGCGGTGCCGCCATTGACCACCACCGCGCCCACGTCCGCCAGCCGCGCCCGGCTTTCCCGCAACGGCCCGGACGGCAATAGCCAGCCATTGCCCAGACCGCGTGCAGCATCGATCACACACAACTCGATATCGCGTTGCAAAGCGTAATGCTGCAGACCGTCGTCGCATAACAACACATTGACCTCTGGATGCGCCTGCAACAGCGCCTTGCCGGCGTCTGCACGCTTGCGCGCAACAAACACCGGCACGCCGCTGCCTTGCGCCATCAGCACCGGCTCATCGCCGACGTCGGTCGGATTGCTATAGGGATGCACTGCGGTGGGAATGGTGGCGATACCGCCGTAGCCGCGGCTGATAATGCCGGGCCGGTAGCCGTGGCGCAGCAATTGCTGCGCCAGGAACAAGGTCAGCGGCGTTTTGCCGCTGCCGCCCACGCTCAGATTGCCGACCACTACCGTAGTCACTGGCAGCCGCGCGCTGCTGAACACGCGCCAGCGATACAGGCGCCGACGCAGCGCGCTGATGCCGGCGTACAGCAAAGTGAGCGGCACAAAAAGCAAAACCCAGCCTGACAGGCCGGGTTTGTACCATGCACGCTGTAACCGGTCTGCAAACCCGGTCGGGCGCTGTTCGTCTATCATGCCGCGCTTATTTGCCGGTCTGGCTCTGGGTGGCAAAAGTCAGCTTGCCATAGCCGGCCAGCCGCGCTGCTTCCATCACATTGACCACGCTTTGATGCGTCGACTGCGCGTCCGCGTCTATCACCACCATCGGATCCGCATTACCACCCGCGGCCTTGCGCAGCTGCAGCGCAAAGTCATCCACCGTGGTAAATCCAGTCAGTTGGTTGTTGATGCTGTACTGGCCATTGGCCGCCACCGCCACGTTAATGCTTTGCGGCTGGCTGTCCGCCGGTTTTTCGGCATTGGCGGTGGGCAGATTGATTTTGAGTTCGGCAAATTTCGAATACGTCGTCGTTGCCATTACAAAAATCAAAATCACCAGCATGACGTCGATCAATGGAACAAAGTTGATTTCGGGTTCTTCACGCCGTTGTCTTTTGCGGAAATTCATACCTGGGCTCCTGGCCGCTTATTTGCCCATATCGCGTGCACCGTGCACGACTTCAACCAGCTTGATGGCTTGTTGCTCCATCTCGACCAGGTAACCGTCCACGCGGGTGCGGAAATAGCGATAGAACATCAGGCTGGGCACGGCCACCATAATGCCGCAGGCGGTGTTGTACAGTGCCACCGAAATCCCATGCGCCAGCGCAGCCGGGTTGGAACCGCTGGCCGGCGATTGCGCGCCAAAGATTTCGATCATGCCGATGACGGTGCCAAACAGGCCCAGCAGCGGCGTGATGGCGGCGATGGTGCCCAGCGCCGACAGATAACGTTCGAGTTCATGCGTAACCACGCTGCCGACTTCTTCAATCGACTCTTTCATGATCTCGCGCGAGCTTTTCACGTTCTTGAGGCCAGCGGCCAGTACTTTGCCCAGCGGGCTGGTGGCGCTGACGCGTGAAATCATTTCGGCGTTCACGCCGCTGGTGCGGTATTCCTGCACCGTCCTGGCCAACAGGCCTTCGGGCAATACCAGCGATTTACGCAGGCTCAGCAGGCGTTCGATGATGATGGTCAGTGCCACGATCGAAGCAACAATGATCAAGTAGATCGGCCAACCAGCAGCCTGAATGATCTCGAGCATAAATATCCCTGTTTGTGCGGCCTGGACCGGCACGTTTTCCTGTTTGAGCGGAAGAACCAGCACTGCCCTGCAGCCCGCTACAATGCAGGGCTGGGCGGCGCCAGATGAAGTCGCGTAACTTTAGCCGGAATGACTGTGGGCGTGAAGCGTTGAATTGCTGCACGGACGTAAGACAAATACGGACGGACTGACGGCAAAGATACAGGACAGGTAACGGGGCGGATGCTGAGTGGGTTGACTGCCAGTTAGTTCCACTTACTGACAACACGTGTAGGACAAACGGTAACTCCCCGCCGTGTCGGGCTTTTTTGGCATTACCCACATATCCTGTGGATAACTTTGTGAACAAGCTGTCGCCGGCACCCCCGATTGCCCGCGAATACTGGCTTCGGGTCGAATTGCCTGCAAATTAGGCATTCGCAAGAGTTGTTTAAAATCAACAACTTGCAATCATTATGTGAACTACAACCCGCAATCTGGCCGCCAGGCCTTGATCGGCTTGGGTTTTGTGGATTATTCGGAGTTTCCAAGGCGTGTTACGCAATTTGTCAAGTCTCTCAAATGTTGTAGTGACCGTTACCGAATTGAACAGAACGGTACGCGAGTTGCTGGAAGGTTCCTTACCCGTGTTGTGGGTGAGTGGCGAAATCTCCGGCTTCAAGCGCTATGGGTCGGGTCATTGCTATTTCAGCCTCAAGGACGCCAATGCCCAGGTGCGTTGCGTGATGTTCCGCAACCGCGCCGCGCTGATCGACTTTGAGCCGCGTGAAGGCATGCACGTCGAGCTGCGGGCGGTGGTGTCTTTATACGAAGCGCGCGGCGACTTTCAGTTGACCGTCGAAGCCATGCGCCCGGCCGGTCTGGGCGCTTTGTTTGAAGCGTTTGAAAAGCTCAAAGCCCGACTGCAGCTAGAGGGCTTGTTTGCCGCCGAACGTAAACGCGCCATTCCTGCGTTTCCGCGCGCCATCGGCATAGTCACCTCGCCGCGCGCGGCGGCCTTGCGCGATGTGCTGACCACGCTGGGCCGCCGTATGCCGGGCCTGCCGGTTATTTTGTATCCGTGCGCGGTACAAGGCGCGGCCGCGGCCGGCGAGATTGTCGCCGCCATCCAGCGTGCCAGTGCGCGCGCAGAAGTGGACACCTTGATCGTGTGTCGCGGTGGCGGATCGATCGAGGATTTGTGGTCATTTAACGAAGAAGCCGTGGCGCGTGCGATCGCCGCGTGCAGCATGCCGGTGATTAGCGGCGTGGGCCACGAAACCGACTTCACCATCGCCGATTTCGTCGCTGATCTACGCGCACCCACCCCCACTGCCGCCGCCGAACTGGCCAGCCCGGATTGCAACCAGTGGCTCAATCAATTGCAGCAGCAGCGGCGACATCTGGAACGCAGCTTTGAGCGGCTGTTACAACTGCGCATGCAAAAGCTGGACAACCTGGCGCGCCGCTTGCGCCATCCGGGCGAGGCCCTGGAACGGCAACGCGAGCGCTTGTTTGGGCTGGCGCAACGCTTGAGCGCGGCCCCCACTCGGCTGATTGAACGGCGTCAAGGGCAGTTAGCCCAGGCCCGACTCCGGCTGGCGCACGCGCGGATTGATCATGGCTTCTGGCAGAACCAGCTCAGCCACCGACAACAGCGTTTGCAACGCGCGCTGGAGCGCACGCTGGAGCAACGCCAGGCCCGCTTGAATAACCTGGCCGTGCGCCTGGCGGCGCTGAACCCGACGGCGGTGCTGGCGCGCGGTTATGCCCTGGTCGAAACGGCCGACGGCGCCGTGGTACAGCAGGCGGCGCAATTGCATGCGGGCGACCGCATCCGCGTACGGTTTGCCGACGATGCCGTCGAAGCCGCCGTCACCAGCAAACCGGCACACCAGGCAGATTTATTTTAAGCGCCTATGTTTAAAACGGCTGCGGCGGCTGTGTTGCTGCCGCGCGGTAGGGACTGCGCCTTGTTGCCCGGCGATAAGCGCAGGCATAGTCGCCGCCATTCAGCCTGGACCAAGTGCGTATGACCGCAGACCGTCACTGGATCGCTCAGGCCATCCAGACCATCGAAGCCGATTTCACCCGCTCCGCCGATACCCATCTGATCCCGCTACGCCTGGCTGGCTTTGCGGATATCGATGTTTATCTCAAGGACGAATCCAGCCATCCCACCGGCAGCCTTAAACACCGGCTGGCGCGTTCGCTGTTTTTATATGCGCTGGCCAATGGCTGGCTGCATGCGGGACGGCCGGTGGTGGAAGCCTCCAGCGGCTCGACCGCGGTGTCGGAAGCCTATTTCGCGCGACTACTGGGCCTGCCGTTTATTGCGGTGATGCCGGCCACCACCAGCCCGGAAAAAATCGCCGCCATCCAGTTTCATGGTGGGCAATGCCATCTGGTGGCCGATCCGACGCAATTGATTGCCGAATCGCAACGGCTGGCGGTGCAGAGCGGCGGTCATTTTATGGACCAGTTCACCTATGCCGAACGCGCCACCGACTGGCGTGCCAACAACAATATCGCCGAGTCGATTTTTGGCCAGCTCAAGCTGGAGCGTTATCCCGAACCCAGCTGGATTGTCGCCAGTTGCGGCACCGGCGGCACCTCGGCCACGCTGGGCCGCTATGTCAGATATCGCCGCCACGCCACCCGCATCGCCTGTGCTGATCCGGACAACTCGGTGTTCTTTGACGCCTTTGCCAGCGGCCGCCGTGATCTGACCTTAAACGCTGGATCGCGCATCGAAGGCATCGGCCGCCCGCGTGTCGAAGCCTCGTTCATGCCCAGCGTGATCGATGCGATGTTTCAGGTGCCGGACGAGATGTCCATCGCCGCCACGCGCTGGCTGGCGCAAGCCCTGGGGCGCAAACCGGGTGGCTCCACCGGTTGCCAGTTTGTCGCGGTACTGCAGTTGGCCAGCGAAATGCAGGCGCGCGGCGAACGCGGTTCTATCGTCACCTTGCTATGCGATGGCGGTGAACGTTACGCGCATTCTTATTACAACGACGCGTGGCTCAGCGCGCATCGCTACGACATTGCGCCCGCGCTGGCCGCCATCGATGCCAGTTGCCGCCACGGTGTCGCCCTGCCCACGCACGTGGCGCGGCATGATCGCTAAGCGCTGGCCGGGCGCGTAATCTGCCATCGGTCACTCCAGCGGAATTCGGGCTGTCGGCGGGGGCCGTCCCCGGTAAAATGGCGGCCGTCGTCACCGCCCTCTTTCCCGGACCCGCATGCAACTGGATCATCTCAACCCGCCCCAACGCGCCGCCGTCAAATACCTGGACGGCCCCTGCCTGGTGCTGGCGGGCGCGGGCTCGGGCAAGACGCGGGTGATTACGCAAAAGATTGCTTATCTGATCCAGGCCGCGCAGATGGACGCGCGCAATATCGCCGCCATCACCTTCACCAACAAGGCCGCGCGTGAAATGCAGGAACGCGTGGGCAGCCTGCTGCCGCCAGATCGTTTGCGGGGGCTGACGGTCAGCACCTTCCACTCGCTGGGCATGCGCATCTTGCGTGAAGAAGCCAGACACCTGGGCTACAAGCCGCAGTTTTCGATTCTGGACAGCGGAGATCAGTGGAAGATCGTCGGCGATATTCTGGGCACCACCGACAAACAATTGGTGCGCTCCACCATCTCGCGCATTTCGATGCTTAAAAGCGATCGGGTGTCGCCGGACCAGGCCTTGTTGGGCGCGGATTCCGAAGGCGAAATGCATCTGGCCAAGCTGTACCGCGCTTATCAAGACACGCTGCAGGCATATCAGGCGGTCGATTTTGACGATCTGATCCGTTTGCCAGTCGATTTATTCGAGCAAAACCCGGAGGTCACGCAAAAGTGGCAACAGCGTTTGCGCTATTTATTGGTCGATGAATATCAGGACACCAATACCACGCAATATTCGCTGCTCAAGTTTTTGACCGGCACCTCGGGCAAGTTCACCGCGGTGGGCGATGACGATCAATCGATCTATGCCTGGCGTGGTGCCAATGTGGAAAATCTGGCGCTGTTAAAAACTGATTTTCCGGCGCTGGAAGTCATCAAGCTGGAACAGAATTACCGGTCGGTTGCGCGGATTTTGCGTTGCGCCAATGCGGTCATTTCCAACAATCCCAAGTTGTTTGAAAAGACCTTGTGGTCTGACCTGGGTATCGGCGATCCCATCCAGGTGATTGAGTGCAAAGGCGAAGAGCACGAGGCCGAAATGGTCGCGATGAATCTGCTTAATCACAAGTTCATCAACAACACCCGCTTTGCCGATTACGCCGTGCTGTATCGCGGCAATCACCAGGCACGCATTATCGAAACACAGCTGCGCGAACACCGGATTCCGTATCAGATGGCGGGCGGCCAATCGTTTTTTGATCGGGCTGAAATCAAGGACCTCCTGGCGTACCTGCGTTTGCTGGCCAATGAAGACGATGATCCGGCATTTATCCGCGCCATCACCACGCCCAAACGCGGGGTTGGCAATGTAACGCTGGAGAAACTGGGCAATTACGCCACTACGCGGCAGATTTCGCTGTTTCAGGCCGCGTTTGAAGAAGGCTTTATTCATCAGGTGCAACCGGCGCAATACGAGCCTTTGCAAACCTTTTGCGACTTTATCAACCGGCTGCAACCGCGCGCCACGCGGGAAAGCGCTGGCGCGCTATTGCGCGAATTGCTGGCTGCCATTGATTACGAAACCTGGCTTTATGACAGCGATGATCCCAAGCCCGCCGAAGCCAAATGGAAAAACGTGCAGGACTTCTGCGGCTGGGTTGAGAAAAAAGGTGAAGAACAGGGCAAAAGCCTGATCGAAATCTCGCAAACCATCGCTTTGATTACTATGTTGGAAGGCCGCGACGAAGATGAAGTCGACGCGGTGCGGATGTCCACATTGCATGCCTCCAAAGGCCTGGAATATCCGCATGTGTTCTTGATTGGCTGTGAAGAAGACATCCTGCCGCACGCCAATTCAATTGAAGGCGGCATGGTGGAAGAAGAACGCCGCTTGATGTACGTCGGCATTACCCGCGCACAACGCAGCCTGACCATTTCTTATTGCGGCAAACGTAAACGCGCGGGCGAATGGCAAATTGTTGAACCCTCGCGTTTTTTGCGCGAATTGCCTGCCGCCGACATCCGCGTAACCGGCCGCATGGCCGCCGACAAAGGTAATCAGGTGACCCGTTCCGAAGGCCGCGCCATGCTGGCCGGAATGATGGCCAAATTAGGGGAAATGAAATGAAAGCCATTGCTGTCGATACCCACGTGGGCGAAGGTCCGTTTCCGGAATTCGCTCGCGGTACGCCCGTCACCTTGATTGCACCCAACGAGAAATATCCGCACTGGTGGTCTTGCACCATCGAAGGGCATAACACCTATGTGCCCGACTATTACGTGGTGCAGGACAAGCTGGACCGTGGCTATAACCCGACCGAATTACAGGCCGAACCCACCGACGAACTCGAAGTGTTTGCCATCAGCTACAGCTGGTTGGTTGCCCGCAACAACCGTACCGGCAAAGTAGGCTGGATACCTGCCGACAAAGTCGCCTCGCCTTTGTAAACCTTTGTATATCAGTACACTGCTGCGTCAGTAAGTGCGTATCAGTTGTCCCGGACCCTACGCCGAACGTTGGCCATTTCTGACGCTTGGCAGCAAGCGCCGAAAGCCCCTTTAAAGCCTATAAACCGTTTATCGGAAACCTCTGATGTCGATGCAGCAGAGTGCTGTTTTCTGGTGCATCGCAAGGTGACAAACCGCGCAAAAAACGGTGTGATGAGTTTCACCAAGTTTGCCGATCTAGAGCGGACTGGATTCATCACAGCACGCGGAGCTGTTCATCGGTTTTGCTTACGGGGCTTGTTATGTCGTTCTCATCCGTCCGTTTCTATGTCGTCCGTGAATGGCGCTGGTTTTGCTGGGCGCTGTCGTACAACTTTTTGCGTCCGTCCGAGCCACAACGTCGTCTGGCCTTCGACGAAATGAACCACCCGCCGCGCGCGCACTGACGTCGCCGCAAACACGGGTTTACCGCGCAACCGAATGTGCCGGCGCTGCTGAGCAGTGCCGCCACGGTTGCCGCGCGCGGGCGCAATCGCAGATACTCGGCGGTCTCATCTCAGGAGCCGCCATGACCTTCGCCCCCACCTTAGGCCGCTGGACTCAGCGCCTGTTGCCCATGGCCGCCGCGCTCGGCCTGGCCAGCATCGTGCCCGCCAGCCTGGCCGCGACCGAAGCGCCGGTGTTTGCTTATGTCGGCACCTATGCGCCCAACGGCCAAGGCATTTATCTGTTCCGCCAGGATCCACATACCGGCGCGCTGCAAGCCGTGGGCGTCTACCCCAGCGTGCCCAACCCGGCGCAATTTGCGATTACGCGCGACACGCTCTACGTCGGCAGCGAATCGCCCAAACATGGCGAGGTGGCTGCCTATGCCATCGACCGCAGCAGCGGCGCGCTCACCCTGCGCAATCAGATCGACGCGCAAGGCAAACAAACCGTCTTTTTGGGCCTGACCCCCGACCAGCGCCAGCTGCTGGTGGCCAATTACGGTTCCGGTAGTGTTGCGCTGGTGCCGCTGACGCAAGACGGCAGCCTGGGCGCCGCCACCGACGTATATCAAAGTGCCGGCCAGCCCGGTGCCGCGCATCCGGCCGCCGCAGTCGAGGGCAGCTTTGCAGCCAGCGATCACAACGGCCCGCACGCGCATATGATTGCGGCCGACCCCAGCGGCAAATTTGCCTTCTCCACCGACCTGGGTCTCGATCGCATTTATCAATGGCGCATCGATAGCGAACACGGCAAATTGCTGCCGAATGATCCGCCGTGGCTGAATGCCAGCTCGGCCGGCGCTGGCCCGCGCCATTTTGTCTTTGGTGCCGACGGCAAACACCTGTATCTGGTCAACGAAGAAGCCTCGACACTGACGCATTACCGTTTTGATAGTGCCAAAGGCACGCTGACGGAAGCCGCCTCGCTAAGCACGTTGCCGCCCGGGTTCAAGGGCACCAGCTTCGCTTCGGATATTGTGCTTTCGCCGGATGGCCGCTTTGTCTATGTACTGAACCGCCTGCACGACAGCGTGGCGCGCTTTGCCGTGGCGGCGGATGGATCGCTCAGTTGGCAAGACGACACCTGGACGCGCGGCAGTTATCCGCGCACGCTGACGGTCGATCCGGCTGGCCGTTTTATCTATATCGCCAACCAGCGCAGCGACCATATCACCGCCTTTAAACTCGATACCGCCAGCGGCAAGCTCGAGTTCACCGGCCAATACACGCCAGTCGGCGCGCCGTCGCAGCTGATCTTTTTGCGCTAAGCCGACACCCTAGGTCTGATCGCCGCAGCACCGGCCGCCCTTCGCCTGGTAATCCATGCCGCAGGGTGGGCGGCGGCTGCTATAATTGCGCGTTTTTTCAGACCGTTAGCCCAATCCCCATGCCGCAAGCCCGGATCGAATCGCTGGACCACGAAGGTCACGGCGTTGCCCACGTAGAGGGCAAAACCATTTTTATCGACGGCGCGCTGCCGTTTGAAACCGTTAGCTACACCAGCTACCGCCGCAAGCCGAATTTCGAGAACGCGCAGGCAACCGAAATCCATAGCGACAGCTTTATGCGCGTCAAACCCAAATGCCCGCACTTTGGCGTTTGCGGCGGCTGTTCGTTGCAGCATATGGAGTTCACCGCGCAAGTGGCGGCCAAGCAACGCGTGCTGGAAGACAATCTGCAACGCATCGGCAGCGTTAAAGCACAAGCCATGATGCCGGCGCTATACGGCTCGGAATGGGGCTATCGCCATCGCGCGCGTTTGTCGGTGCGCCACGTCGCCAAAAAAGGCGGCATGCTGGTCGGCTTTCACGAAAAGCGCTCGTCGTTTATCGCCGATATGACCGAATGCCACGTGCTGCCCAAGTCGATGTCGGATCAGTTGCCCGCATTACGCGAGCTGACGCGCAAGCTGAGCATTTTTGATCGCATGCCGCAGATCGAATTGGCCATCGGCGAGAACATCACCGTGCTGGTGTTCCGCAATATGGAAGCGATCACGCCCGAAGACGAAGCGCACTTTGCCGCCTACGCCGACCAATGGGGCGTGCAAATCTGGCTGCAACCCAAAGGCCCGGATACCGCCTACCCGCTTTATCCCAAAGATGCGCCGGCGCTGACGTACGAGATGCCCGAATTCGGCATCACCATGCCGTTTAAACCCACTGAATTTACTCAGGTCAACCACGGCGTAAACCGCGTGATGGTGGAACGCGCCATCAACCTGCTGGACCCGCAACCGGGCGAAGTGATCGCCGATATGTTCTGCGGCCTGGGCAACTTTACCCTGCCCATCGCGCGCCGCGGCGCCAAGGTGTTGGGCATGGAAGGCCTGCAACAACTGGTCGACCGCGCCTTTGAAGGCGCCCGCTTTAACGGCCTGCAAGACCGCACCGATTTCAAAGTGGCCAACCTGTTCGAGATGACCGAAGAATGGCTGGACAAGCTGGGCCACTTCGACAAAATGCTGATCGACCCGCCGCGCGACGGCGCCATGGAACTGGTTAAATCGATTAGCGCAGAAACCGGGCCGAAGCGAATTGTTTATGTGTCCTGTAACCCGTCAACCCTGGCGCGTGACGCCAATGTGCTGGTGAATGTGAAGGGCTATACGCTGAAATCGGCTGGGGTGGTGAATATGTTCCCGCATACGGGGCATGTGGAATCGATGGCGTGGTTTGAGAAGGAATGACAAGCCACTGATTTTATTAGCCTTATTCAAAATCAATTAGCTTACTGTTTTCGCTGAGAGTGCCCCGTATTCGTCCGATGCGGGGCGTTTTTTTTCAGGGGTTGCTGCTTGTTTGCAGTCTGTAAATTGCGAGATCATTTGAGTGACAGTGAACCTCGCAGGTAGCTGTTGGCCCGCCTCGGCTGCTGTTATCAGGTAGCAGAGGGAGAGTCGATGATCGATGGAAGAAGACCGTCGAAAGCGTCAGCCCATTCTTCCTCCCGGCTTGGCAATAATTACAATCGCCGATATGCTTACAGAAACCCAACAGTAGTTACGGACGTGCGCATGAAATCAGAACATATCGAAATCATCAAGAATGAAATCGCCCCTTTAATGGAGCGAGGTGAAATCGCACTCCTGTTGGGGGCGGGCTTCAGTTACAAAAACCCTTCGATTGCAGCCACGATTCCGGGAAGTGAGGAATTGAAAGGCATTTTATTGGGAAGCTGCGGAAAGACCGGCGGACCAAGCACTCGGCTGAAAGACGTGTACGATCTAGCATCACGGTCGCTTCCGGAATATAAAAAAATCCTAAAGGATATTTTTACCGTCAATTCCATCTATAGTTGGCAAGAAAAAATATTCTCGTACGTTTGGTCCAGGATCTACACGACAAACATCGACAACGTTCTAAATTGTGCATACTCGCGCGCTCTTTCCAAGAAGCAGGTTTCTGCCGAATTCTCTTTTTTCAACTACAGCGACCCTAAGCCCGTTGCCTCGACAATCGGGACTATTCCTGTAATTACAATCCACGGGACAATCGCGGAAATTGAAAAAGGATTTATTTTCTCCGGAATTGAATATGCTCGTGTTGCGACAAAAATGCTCGACTGGCATAACGACCTCGCGGGCAGTATATTGGTCGGAGGAGTTGTGGTAATCGGTAATCAACTTGACGAATCCGATATTGACACCTATATCGCCGCCCGCATTAACAATTATGGCGAGCCAACAAAGCCGGCGCGAAACTGGATAATCCTTCCCAACGCTGATGAGATCCGCCGTGAGAACTATCAGGCGTCGGGGTTCCATGTTATTGATAGCACTGCGGAAGAATTCTTTAAAGTCCTCTACGATACCGTGCAGCCGACCAACATAACCCAGACTTTAAATTTGCCGACCGTGGTAAAGGGCAGTGCCGCATTAAATAATGCAAGGGTTTGGTTTAAGGAAGCATTTCGGCCTATCGTATTGGATATCGAGTCGGCACGGTACGAACTCGGGCTGCTCCGCCGCTATATCACCGGTAGCCATCCAGAATGGGTTTACCTAACAAACGGTGCACACGCAGTCACGTCGAAAATCGATTCTCTGCTTACTGTTGCAGCCGGCCTTCTCCAAACAAATAGCGCTGGGGTCGGAATTCTGCACGTAACCGGCCCGAGCGGCTCGGGAAAAACCACGGCGATTCGCCATGTAACGTGGCAATTAACTAGCACATATAAGCTGATCTATGAATATGACTCCATCAATGGAGTTGATGTGAACATGCTGGCTAATGTCATTTCAACAATGCAGGAAAAGTCCGTATTTATATTTTACGATGCTTACGAATTTTATTTTGCAATAAATGCCCTTGCGGACAGGATGAAGGACAAAGGCAGGCCCTATGTCCTATTCATTCTGGAAGCCAGAAACAATAGCTTTAGAACGAATAAGCGCCAGATACAAAACAAGGACGATTTGACCACCCATTTCACGTTTGAGGGTCTATCTGTCGAGGATGCGGCGCTCATAGCGAAGAAACTTGGCGACCATGGGATAGCTATCGACGGTTTTAGCAACTTGGCCATCGAACGACAAGCGAATATCTTAGTAAACAAGGAAAAGGGATATGACGGCGATTTGCTGGCCGCCCTGTTTTCATTAACAAACCACGAAAATTTTGAGACGAAAGTTTACGAGGAGTTTCATTCCGTCAAAAAGGATGAGGCTCGCCGTGCCCTAGAATGCGTTGCTATATTGCATTCGCTAGGATTTAGTGTTCCTGTCGATTATCTTGCGGGTTTTCTCGAGGTCCGAGTTGATACTGCCATTAATTATTTGAACGAGGAACTGTCTGGCATAGTAATTTACTCACACGGGAGCGTTCGCTGCCGCCATCGTTTGATAGCCACTTATTATTTCGACAATTGCATCCGCGGCCATGGAAATACTGATACCGTTTTGAGTATGCTACGATTTCTGTCGAGAAAATTTAATGTCGACGACATTAAATATCACCCTATTCCGTTCAGGATGTATAAGGAGTTGGTGTCATTTGACTTTCTCTACGAGCAATATTATGCGATAGACACTCGGGAAACGGACACGGAAATTACGTATCACGAGGCACAAAAGTATTATGGCAAGGATGGGATATTCTGGCTTCACTATGGGCGATTCTATAGAAAGCGCGGATTTATCGATCGAGCGATAGAGTGCTTTAGAACTGGACTGAACCATTTCGACTCGTTCCAGACCCGGCACTCACTGGGAATGGCGCTCTGCGAAAAATTTATCGCGGACGATAATGCCGAATATGCGCTTTTTGAAGAGGGCTATCAGATTCTAAAAGATGAGCAATCACGCAGAGGTACAACCGATCCATATCCTACGACGACTTTATGTGAAATTCTGATGCGTCTAATTAAGAGCGACAAGGGAAGCACAAATGTGCGCACGCTCCTGAAAGAGCACATGAACTACGGCCTAAAGAATTTTAAGGAAGACGATTATTTTAATGGATTACTGACCCGGTACATGAAAGAAGATTATTAATCGCCTTAGACCGACCACCAGAAGCAAAGTGGATGGCAATTATATTGTCCTCATTTCCATGGGTACTGGTGCTCACTTGGAAAGCACGCCCAGTGGCACCTGGCTGTCATTTGTTTGCTGGGACCAGCACAGCGGATTTAAGGCATGATCCACAATCATATGCCGCCAGCTTCCAAGAGGCTTCCGCCGAGCATTATTATTCTCATTGAAGCGAATGTGACACGGCGACCCGGGGGATATTGATTGTGGTTCAGCATCCTCAGACTATGCTGCATGGGTTGAGTGTCCCGCCCGCTGCTGATATCAAGTGGATCTCGACGCCGTCGAAGCCCTGTTTGTTATTTATCGTCTTGTATTTGGGGCAATGGTTAAACTTGCGCTGATTGGTGTAAGAGTTGGCAATAAAAATATGCGCACGGGGAGTTCCATACAAACTCCTCAATGCTTTTTACAGATGGCGGTAAAGTCATAGCATGTGCCCCGACGGAGGGATGAGTCGCTGTCGGGGCAGAATAATTATGAGGTGAAGACTGCCCGTAATTCATTGATCTCGCGCGCGTGACGCCAATGTGCTGGTGAATGTGAAGGGCTATACGCTGAAATCGGCTGGGGTGGTGAACATGTTTCCGCATACGGGGCATGTGGAATCGATGGCGTGGTTTGAGAAAGAGTGATCAACGTTCTACCCGCCACAAGCCTCGACGTTGCTCGAGGCTTTTTTACGCCCGCGCGCTTGCCTAAGCTCTCAATTGAGAGACAAAATGCGGTCTCGATCAAGAGGCCCGAAATGTCGACCCATACCTCAATGTTGCATGTCCGCGTAGACGATCAGATCAAGAATCAAGCCGCCGAAACCTTGGCAAAATTTGGCCTGACCTTATCAGACGCCGTGCGTATTCTCCTGACTCGCGTCACAGAAGAAGGCGGTTTGCCGATCGGCTTGACCACCTCTGCCGACGCGTACGATGCCTGGTTTCGCGCCAAGGTGCATGAGGCGCTCGCTGATCCTGGCCCCACGGTGGCACACGACAAGGTAATGGCAGATGCTTACGCGCTCATCAGGAGGATCGAAGAAAGTTGAGTGGGTCAGCCAGGCGCGCAAGGATCTGCAAGCAATCCTGCAATACATCGCTGCAGCCAATCCCCGTGCAGCGCGGGCCTTGGCCGACGACATTTTCCAGAAGGTTTCCGACCTTCGATCACAGTCGAAAATTTATCGCGTGGGCCGTGTCGCCGGAACGCGTGAGTTGGTGGTCCGGTCCAGCTATTGCCTGATCTACCGCGACGAAGAGCAATGCATATACATCCTTCGCGTGTTGCACACCGCGATGGCATGGCCATAACGCGCACCGACGTAATCAAACCTGCCCGTATAATCCCGCCTCATTCCCCTCTTCCGAGCCCCGCATGAGCGTCCTCGAAATCATCGGTTTTATCACCACGCTATTAGCCATCTGGCTGGCCACGCGCGAGCATGTTTTAACCTGGCCGTTGCAACTGATTGCCAGCCTGCTTTACGTCTATCTTTTCGTCGATGCGCATTTGTTTGGCGAGAGCGTATTGCAATTTATCTACGCCGCATTGGCCATCTATGGCTGGTGGTGCTGGCGCAAGCCCAAAACGGGCGAGGTGGTGGTACCGGTATTGCCGGTTAGCCGACTCACCCGCAAACAATGGCTGCTTTATAACGGCCTGGGCATTGCTGGCACATTGATTGTGTCGCAGCTGCAGGTTAATTTTTTGCCGACCGATGTGCCCTATCTGGATTCAACCCTGTTTGTATTCGGCCTGATTGCGCAATGGATGCAGGCACGCAAGCAGATTGAAAACTGGCCGTACTGGATTGTGCTGGATGTGATTGGCGCGGGCGTTTATATCCACAAAGCGCTTTACTTAACCGCCGTGTTGTATCTGGTATTAGCGGCGTTGGCGGCTTGGGGCTGGCGGCAATGGCGGCGCGATTTGCAGGCGCAGGCCTGATGCGCAAAATCGCCATAGTCGGGCCGGAATCGAGCGGCAAGACCACGCTGGCGCAAGATCTGGCGCAGCGTCTGGCTTGCCCATGGGTGGCCGAGTATGTGCGCGAGTATTTTGCGACGCGCGCTGATGCGAGCTACGACTTACCAGACATTATCGAAATCGCCCGCGGCCAGTTAGCGGCAGAACACGCCGCGCCCGCTTCAACCGATCTGGTCTGCGATACCAACGGCCTGGTTTGCAAAATCTGGGCCGAAGTACGCTTTGGCGTCTGCCCACCCGAACTCACCGCGCTGTGGCCCGCTGCCGATTACGCGTTGCACGTGCTGGTGCGTCCCGATATCCCTTGGGAAGCCGACCCCTTGCGCGAAAACCCGACCGACCGTGACTGGTTGTTTGGCTTGTACGCGACGGCGCTGGAGGCAGCTGGCGTGCCGTGGATCAGCGTTGGCGGCACCCGCTCCGCGCGCGTCGATGCGGTGCTAGCCGCCTTGCCAAACTAAAAATCAAGGACCTCGAAGATGGCTGACATCACCTTCTCCGCCGAGCAAAGCCGTGTGCTTAAACACAAACTGCGGCGTTATCTGGAAACCGAACTCGATATCGAACTGGGTGATTTCGATGCTGAGTTCTTGCTCGAATTCATCAGCAAAACCTTCGGCGCGCATTACTACAACCAGGGCGTAGTCGATGCGATGGCCGTGCTGGAAGACAAGATGGATGTATTGCGCGACGGCTTGCTGATGCTGGAAAAACCGGTTTAAGCCTTAGCCTGCTTCGGCTTGGCCTTGCCAGCCAGGTTATGTTCTATCGCCGCGCGGATCAGCGCCTTGAATGCCTCGGCATCCACCGCTTCGCCTTCGCGGATATCGATGGCGCGACGGGCGTTGCCGTCCAGGCTGGCATTAAACAGTCGGTGCGGATCAGGCAGTGCCGCCCCCTTGGCGAACGTCAGCTTGATCCACTGTTTATAAGATTCGCCGGTGCAGATGATTCCAGCGTGCTCAAACACTGGCGTGCCCATCCATTTCCAGGTTTCCACCACCTCCGGATCGGCTTCGCGGATCAGCGCACGCATGCGCGCCAGTGTGGCGCCACGCCAGTCGCCCAGCTCGGCGATGCGCTGGTCGATCAGCTCGCTGGCGGGCGCGGTCGAACTGCTTTCGGCTTTACTCATGCTGCGCAACTCCCCAAGGGCTATTGCGAAACATTGTAGACAGCGAGACTACCCCCGCGCAGCCAGATGTCGTTCCACCGCCGCATCCACCACAGCCGGGGCAAAAATCGCGTCGCTGACCAGGTGCGCCGCGCCCAGCAAACCGGCGTCTTGCCCCAGCACGCTGTTCACGATCTGCAGATTACGCGTAGCCAGTGGCAACGAGCGCCGGTACACCGTCTCGCGCACCGCCGCCAGCAAATACCCCTGCCGTTGCGCCAGTTCGCCGCCTAATACCACCAGCGACGGGTTGAGCAAGCTGACCGACATGGCGATGGTCTCGCCAATCAGACGGCCGGAATTTTGCAGTGCCGCCACCGCATCGGGTTCGCCGTCGTTGGCCAGTTTGGCCAGATCGCGCACATTGCCGCAGGCGTGGCCGCCGTCGTTCATTTGCCGCGTTAGCGCCCAGCCCGCTGCATACGCTTCCAGGCAGCCGCGATTGCCGCAACGGCACAGTGGCGGTTCGCCGCCGACCAGGTTGCCGATATAAAAGTGGCCCAGGTCGCCCGCCGCGCCTTGCGCGCCGCGTTGCAGGTGGTTGTCCAGGATGATGCCCGCGCCGATGCCGGTGCTGATCTTGATGAACAACAGGTGGCCGGTGGCCGACGCCACCTCTCGATGTTCGCCCAGCGCCATCACGTTAACGTCTTTATCGACGATGACCGGGCAGGCGTAGCTGCCGGCAAAAAAGTCGGGCACGCGATAGCCATCCCAGCCCGTCATGATCGGCGGGCGCACCACGCGGCCTTGCGCAAATTCAACCGGGCCGGGCACGCCGATGCCAATACCGCGCACATCGCTGGCGCGGTGTTTTGATTCTTTCAGCACGTCCTTGAACTGGCGCGCCACTTCGCCCAGCACGATGTCGGGGCCGTCGGCGATGGTGATGCCCATTTGCCGCCGCGCCAGTATGCCGCGCTGCATATCGGTGACGGCAACTTGCATTGCGCCCGCGCCGATGGCCGCCAGCAGCATCACGCCGCCTTCGCGATTGAGCTGGAAAGACCCGGTGGGGCGGCCGCCGGTGCTGTTTTCATTGGCGGCAGGCGCGATATAGCCGGCGCCGACCAGGCCGTCGATACGTTGCGCCACGGTGGAGCGCGAAAGGCCGGTGGTGTCCATGATCTGCGCCCGCGTGGTGGCCACGCCGTTGCGGATCAGCGCCAGTATCTGGCCGGGTCCATCGATCAAACCCGCGGTTTCATTGGGCTGAAGGCTCATTGTGTAGATGTGTGCTAAGGCTGATGCGACGAATTGTAGCGCAAGAAAACGGCATTTGCGTTTTTCTTTGTTGACTTATGCGTAACCGTTACGCATTATGTGCTCACGATTTGTGCATTACCCCTTTTTGTTGGTGCATTTACAGGAGCACGAGTGATGAATCCATTAGGCATACACGCATTGGTCTGGGCCGGCGACCTGACCCCCGAAGGCGCACGCAAGGTAATCACCCAGAGCAAAGCGGCAGGTTTTGATCTGGTGGAGTTGTCACTGCATGACCCGAAAGTGATGGACGTTGCGTTAACCCGCAGCCTGCTGGAAGAACACGGCCTCAAGGTGGGCTGCTCGCGCGGTCTGGCATTCAACGCAGATGTATCGAGTGACGATCCTGCCGTCGTGGCCAAGGGCGTGGCACTGCTGGAAGAAGCGGTCAATCTGACCCACGCCCTGGGCGGTTCTTATTACGGTGGCGTGCCATACAGCGCGCTGGGCAAATATGGCCAGCCGGTGACGGCATTGGGCCGCAAACACGTGGTGGAAAGCCTGCGTCGCTTGTCTGATCTGGCTGCAGCCAAAGGCGTCACCATCGGTATCGAAGTGGTGAACCGCTATGAAAGCAACGTCATCAACACCGCACGTCAGGCGCTGGCCTTGATTGATGAAGTGGGCGCGTCCAACCTGGTGGTCCACCTCGATACCTATCATATGAATATCGAAGAAGTGGACTTTGTGCAGCCGGTGCTGGAATGCGGCGACCGTCTGGGTTACGTGCATATCGGCGAAAGCCATCGCGGCTATCTGGGCTCGGGCACCATCGATTTCACCAGCTTCTTCCACGCGCTGGCCGCCATCAATTATCAAGGCCCGATCACGTTTGAAAGCTTCTCCTCCACCGTGGTGGCGCAGGGCCTGTCCAACGATCTGGCCGTGTGGCGCAACCTGTGGGATGACGGCATGGATCTGGCCACGCATGCGCGCAGCTTTATTCTGGCGCAGGCCAAAGGTGCGGGCCTTGGCGTGACGGGGCGCGCATACTGAGCGTCCTTTTTTTGCGTCCGTAACCCAATCCAGGATCAATACGATGTCCAACCCTAGCGTTTCTGTGCAGATCGCCGCGCATTACATCGAGCGGATCGAGGCCCTGTTGGCCGACGGCCAACGCCACATCCTCGGCCTGGTCGGTGCGCCGGGCTCTGGCAAATCGACGTTGTCGGCGGCCTTGCTGGCGCATTTTGGCGAGCGTGCCGTGGTGGTGCCGATGGATGGCTATCACCTGGCCAATGTCGAGCTGGCGCGGCTGGGCCGGGCCCAGCGCAAAGGCGCGGAAGACACGTTCGACAGCGCGGGCTATGTCAGCTTGCTGCGCCGACTGCGCGAACCGGTGGCGGGCGAGATCGTCTATGCACCGGAATTCCGCCGCGAGATCGAAGAACCCATCGCTGGCGCGATTCCGGTGTTCCCCGAGACACAACTGGTGATCACCGAAGGCAACTATCTGCTGCTGGACCATGGTCACTGGGCGCACGTCTACGGACTGCTGGATGAAGTCTGGTATGTCGATGTGGACGACGCCCTGCGCCAGCAACGGCTGGTGCAACGCCATATGCAATTTGGTCGCGACGAAGCGGCCGCCAAAGCGTGGGTGATCAACACCGACGAACCCAATGCCGTACGCATCGCCGCAACCCGCGCGCGGGCCGATGTGGTGTTTAGCGTTTAGCGGACAACGACTGCGCCCGCCTGGCCTGCGCCAGCGGGCCGGTTTCCAATAAACCGGGCCTTAATGCAGCCCGGAACCAGGAGCGACGTACGATGAAGCAATTCAAAAAAATGACGCTGGCACTGACCGGCGCAATGCTGATTTCCGGTATGGCCCAAGCGGCTGATGTGGCCATGGTGCTGAAGACCTTGTCGGGCCCGTACTGGGTGTCCATGCGCGACGGTATTCAGGCCGAAGCCAAAAAACGCAATGTGCAAGTCGATATCCTGGCCCCGGCCAGCGAGGACGATCTGCAAGGCCAGCAGCGTCTGGTTGAGGACGTGGTTAACAAAAGCTACAAGGGCATCGGCGTTGCGCCGATTTCGCCGGTAAACCTGGTGCAGGCAATTGCTCGCGCCAACAAAAAGGGCACATACGTGGTCAACATCGACGAGAAAGTCGACGTTAACCAGTTGCGCGCCCTGGGCGGCAGCGTCGTGGGTTTTGCCAGTACCGATAACGTGGCGCTGGGCGAAAAGGCCGGCAAGTACATCGCCTCGTTGCTGGGCAAAGGTCCGCATAAAGTGGCCGTCATCGAAGGCAAGGCCGGCAATGTGTCGGGCGATGCGCGCCGCACTGGTGTCGACAAGGCGTTCAAGGATGCGGGTATTACCGTGGTGTCCAGCCAACCCGCTGACTGGGACCGCGCCAAGGCGCTGGATGTGGTCACCAACATCCTGCAACGCAACCCGGACCTGAACGCGATCTACGCCGCCAACGACACGATGGCGCTGGGCGCTGTGCAGGCGGTTAAAAACGCCGGCAAGTTGGGCAAAGTGATTGTGGTAGGTACCGATGGCGTGCCGGAAGCGCTGGATAGCGTCAAACGCGGCGAGCTGACCGCCACCGTGGCGCAAAACCCGGCTGCGATTGGCGCCAAGTGCCTGGACATGCTGCTGGACGCCGTCGCCAAAAAGCCGCCGATGGACCCGAAAGCCGAGCCGAACTTTGCCCCGGTCGATTCGTATGTGGTTAACAAGAGCGGCCGCGTCAACTAAGTTGGCCTGACCGTAAAAAGCTGCGGCTACGCACGCCCCCGCGTGCGTAGCCCGGCTTCATCCGAAGTACGGGAGTACGCGCCATGGTTGCATTGGTGGCAGTCAAAGGCATTACCAAGCGGTTTCCGGGCACGGTTGCGCTGCAGGATGTCAGCTTTGATATCCGCGCTGGCGAAGTGCACGTGCTGCTGGGCGAAAACGGCGCGGGCAAATCCACGCTGATGAAGATCCTCAGCGGCATTTACCAGCCCACCTCGGGCCAGATTACGCTGGGCGACACCACGTATGAGCAGCTGACGCCCAATCTGTCGAAGGCCTACGGCATCCGGCTGATCTATCAAGAATTGTCGGTGGTCGATTATCTGAGCATCGAAGAAAACCTGTTTATCGGCAATCTGCCCACCTGCAAAAAGTGGGGCCTGACCGTGGTCGACCGCGTCACCATTCGCAACAAGGCGCAAGAAGCGATGCGCCGCGTTGGCCTGAAGCGGCATCCGGCCATGCTGGTGGGTGATCTGTCGATTTCGGAAAAACAGCAGGTTGAAATTGCCAAGGCGCTGGCCAGCGACGCCCGCGTCATCATCATGGACGAACCCACCTCCTCGCTCACCGATGAAGAAGTGGCGCATTTGTTCAAGGTGATTCAGGAGCTGAAGGCCCAAGGCATCGGCCTGGTCTACATCTCGCACAAGCTCAAAGAAATTCCGATTGTGGGTGACCGTGTTTCGGTGCTGAAAGATGGCCGTTATGTGGGCACCTATGACGCCCGCACCACCTCCACCGACAAACTGGTGGCCGCCATGGTGGGCCGCGAAATTACCCACAGCCGGCCCGATCCCACGCGAGAGGCCGGGGCCAGCACCGTGTTCGCGGTGGACAAGCTCAGCTCTAAAGATGGCCGCGTGCGCGATGTCAGTTTTCAACTGCGCCAGGGCGAAATCCTCGGCTTTGCCGGGCTGATTGGCTCGGGCCGCAGCGAGCTGATGGAAACCATTTTTGGCGCACGTGAACGCAACGGCGGCGACATCACGCTCAACGGCAAGGTGATCAACCCGGACAGCCCGTATGCCGCCATCAAGGCGGGCCTGGCGCTGGTGACGGAAGACCGCCGTCACACCGGCTTTTTCCACAATTTTTCGATTGCGGAAAACATCTCGATTTTGCCGATGCTGAAAACCGCACACCGGCAACTGTCGCTGCAACGCATCGACTTTGCCGAAGAAAAACAGTTTGGCGACGACTACAAGGCGCGTTTGCGCATCCGCTGTTCGTCGCCCGCGCAAAACATTACCGAGCTGTCTGGCGGTAATCAGCAAAAGGCCATCATCGCCAAATGGCTGGCCGCCAAAAGTGACCTGTTTATCTTTGACGAGCCCACGCGCGGTATCGATGTGGGCGCCAAAAGCGAGATCTACCAGATTTTGCGAGAGCTGGCCGATGCCGGCAAAGGCATCATCGTGGTCTCGTCCGAACTGCCCGAACTGCTGAGTGTGTGCGATCGCATCGCGGTCTATCGCAACGGCAGCATCGCCGAGGTGTTTAACAACGCCGACGCCACCGAAGAAAACATCATGCATGTGGCCACGGCTTGACGCCTGGCCTCGGAGATGAAGATCATGATCCAGACCGAAACCGCAGTGGAAACCGCCGCTGTGACACCCTCCCCCGCAAAACGCGACTTCGCCCAGCTGTGGCAGAACTACGGCACTTTTGGTGTGCTGGTGATTCTGCTGGTGTTATCCAGCGCGCTTAGCCCGCAATACTTTCTGACCACCGACAACCTGCTGCAGGTGTTGCTGCAAAGCTCGGTGATGGTGCTGCTGGCATGTGGCGTCTTCTTTACCATCCTGATTGCGGGCATCGATTTGTCGGTGGGCTCGATGCTGGCGCTAACCGGCATGGTTACCGCGCAACTGATGATGGCGGGCTGCCCGTTCTGGCTGGCCATTTTGCTGGGCGGCGTCTTGTTGGGCGGCCTGTTGGGCGCGGTGAATGGCCTGCTGGTTAATTTAACCGGGCTGCACCCCTTCATTATCACGCTGGGCACGGTGGCGATTTATCGTGGCGTGACGCTGATTATCTCTAACGCGGCTTCGGTGTTCGGCTTTGATCCGCGCTTTGGCGACATCATCGCGGGTCGTGTGGTTGGCGTGCCGGTGCCGGTGCTGATTGCGCTGGTGGTGGCCGGGGTGCTGTGGTTTGTCACCAAGTACACGCGCCTGGGTCGCAATATCTATGCGCTGGGCGGCAACGCGCAGGCGGCTTACTTCTCCGGCATTAACGTCAAGCTGCACACGCTGGTGGTGTTTGTGATCTCGGGCATCTGCGCGGGGATTGCCGGTGTGATCACCGTGGCGCGCACTTCGGCCGCAGAACCGAACGCCGGCGTGGGCTTTGAAACCTTTGCCATCGCCTCGGCCATTATTGGCGGCACCAGCTTCTTTGGCGGCCGCGGCAAGATTCCGGGCGTGGTGGTCGGTGGTCTGATCATTGGGGTGATCAACAACATTCTTAACCTGCTGAATGTGCAGTCGTACTACCAGCAGATCGTGATGGGCGCGCTGATTATCGCTGCCGTCACCGTTGATAAATTCTTTGGCAAAAAGAACGCGCGATGAGCACGTCAGCCGCACTCACCCACTGGGATCTGGTATGGCCGCATGGTTCGTTCAGCGTGCAAGCGCTGGGCGGCATGCTGGCCCCGGTGACCTTTTATTTGCACGATGCCGCTGGCGCGCGCACGGTGTCGCCGTTGCAAGTTGCGCCATGGCAGCCCGACCCGGCCTTGCCCGGCATCTTGCGCAGTTTGCGCGGCAGTTGGCCATGCGTGCCGTTTGGCATGACCCAGCCGCCGGCCGATCTGCCCGCCGCTTGGGCCACGCATGCCAGTGACAGCCCGTGGGATCACGGCTTTGCCGCCAATCACGAATGGCAACTGGTGGCGCGAAGTGATTCCAGCCTGACCATTGCGATTGATCTGCCCGCGTCCGAGCCGATTGCGCGGCTGGAGCAGTGCATTGCGGTGGACCCGGATGCCGCTGCGGTCAGCGTTACCTTGCTGGTGCACGCCCGCCGCGCCGTCACCTTGCCGGTGGCCTTGCACCCGACCTTTGCCGTGCCCGCAGAAGGCGTGGAAGTGCTGGGCTGCGGCTTTAGCCACATCGAAACCTATCCGGTGCCGCAAGAACCGGGGGTGTCGCGCATCGCGCCGAATATGCAGGCGCAGGGACTGAACGCGCTGCCGACTGCTGATGGCCCGCTTGATTTAACGCGTTTGCCGTTGCCGATCAAGACCGAAGAGCTGTTCCAGCTGGTCGATTGCAAACCGCCGTTTGTGTTGCGCTACCCCACCGGCACAGTGGAGCTGGAATGGGATAGCAAACAGTTGCCCGATGCGCTGGTATGGATCAGCAATGCGGGGCGTGACCATGCGCCGTGGAATGGGCGGCATTACGCCATCGGGGTCGAGCCGGCGAATAGCGTGTTTGATCTGGCACGGGTAGCGACGCCGCCGGCGGAGCATGGGCTGGCGCAACGCAAGGGCATCGCGTTTAGCCCTGAGCGCGTCACCGAAATCACGTGGCGGTTATCCGCACGATAGCGTCTTGAGAGTAGGGTGCGTTGCCCCTCGGGGGCAACGCACATTTCGGTTATGCCATGGACGGTGGATGGCCCCTTGGGGGCCGAGGCTGGCGCCTCAAAATGTGCGTTGCCCCCAGCGGGGGTAACGCACCCTACGCAGCATTCTTTTTAGATGCGGGTCGGATAACAAAACACCGCCGGTTTTGCCTGGCGGTGTTTTGTTGTAAAGCTAGTGGGCAACGCTTAAGAGAACCTGCGCTGGCGCATCCACTTGGTGGCGATCCACTTCTCGCCTTTCTCTACCGGCGCGCCGCCATGCAATGTGAGCGGGTCGACCTGGCCGCTGCTGTTGGTGTACTCAAAATACACCGCTGCGCCTTTCTTCGGCCCCACTTGCATGCCCAGTTCCGGAAAGGTGGTGGCACCGCCCTCTTCCACATCGTTCAGATACATCACCAAAGTGGAAACACGCTGGCCGCCGTTGCGCAAATGCACCTGGCTGCCCGGGTCGGTTTCGGGAAAATAATCAAAGTGCGGTTTGTATTCGCCCCCGACCTTGTAATTAAGAATCTGTAGCCCCTCGCCATTTTCTACCGGCCAGTTCATCAGCTCGGCAATACGGCGATCCAGCTTGGCAATGAACTCGGTCTCGTTAACGGTAAAGAACGTGCCAAAGCTGGTGCGATCATCAATCACCGCGTCTTTGCCCGTGGTGGGGTCGACGATGGTCGAGCGTTTAAGGCGGGCTTCGGACAAGCGTATCAGCTCATCACATTCTTCATGGCTGAGCACGTTGTCAAAAAACGCCACCACCGGCTTGGCCACGCGTTGCACCACATGGATGGCGCGGTCGTTGGTGTGGATGACGTTGCCGGGCAGCAAGCGCGGGGTTTCGTACTGATAACCGCCGCCAGCGGCTTTTTCCTTGATCGACTGCGCGCCAGGCTTGGCCGCCACGCTCGGGCGCGCCTGATTATTACTGCTGGAAAAGTGAAACACGATGGCGCTTGCGAACATCGGGTCAAAGTTCTTCTCGACCATCACATCTATCAGTGATTGCGGCGTGCAGCCACGGCCAAGGTTTTCCAGCAGCCAGTTTTGCCATTCTGGCGAAATACTGGTGATTTTCTCCATGGACTCTCCATCCTCGATCTGTTTGTGGTACGGCTTGTTGTGACGTCTTTTTAACCTGGCGATTGCCCCCTGTCACCCTCAGCCTGCGTTGCAGTACAGCAAAGCCCGCCCGGCGGCTGCACACTGTGTTCTGCCCAACACTTGCCGTGCCACCTGTAAGTGCGGCAGAGCGGCGGGCTGGCCTGTGTTAAAATTCCGGCCTTCGATTCAACCGCTTAACCGGGCATTTTCATCAAAATGGATCTTTCCGCACTCACCGCACTCTCCCCGCTCGACGGCCGCTATGAAAAACAACTGGCTGACCTGCGTCCTTTCTTCAGCGAATACGCGCTGATCAAACACCGTGTCACCGTCGAGATTGCATGGCTGAAAGCGTTGGCGGCCGATCCGGCCATCACCGAAATTGCCCCGTTTTCTGCGGCGACCATCGCCGAACTCGACCACGTGGTCGACCAGTTTTCGGTCGAGCACGCCCTCGAAGTCAAAACCATCGAACGCACCACCAATCACGATGTGAAGGCCGTCGAGTACTGGATGAAAGAACGCTTGTCCGGCAACCGGGAAATCTCGGCCGCCAGCGAGTTCATCCACTTTGCCTGCACCTCGGAAGACATCAACAACCTTTCGCACGCGCTGATGCTCAAAGGCGCGCGCGATGCCGTCACCGCGCCCAAGCTGCGCGAGATTGTCGCCAAGCTCAAAGAGCTGGCGCACGACCTGGCCGACGCCGCCATGATGAGCCGTACCCACGGCCAACCGGCCACGCCGACCACCATGGGTAAAGAACTGGCCAACGTGGCGTATCGCCTGGAGCGCCAACTGGCCCGCGTCGAAAAGATCGAAGTGCTGGGCAAGATCAACGGCGCAGTTGGCAACTACAACGCGCATCTGTCCGCCTACCCCGATGTGGACTGGGAACAATTCTGCCAACGCTTCGTCGAAAGCCTCGGCATTACGTTCAACCCGTACACGGTGCAGATCGAGCCGCATGACTACATGAGCGAATTGTTCGATACCGTTGCGCGCGTCAATACCATCCTGATCGACCTTAACCGCGACATCTGGGGCTATATCTCGCTGGGCTTCTTCAAGCAGCGCGTTAACAAGAATGAAGTTGGCAGCTCGACCATGCCGCACAAGGTCAACCCGATCGACTTTGAAAACGCCGAAGGCAATCTGGGTATGGCCAACGCCATGCTCACGCACCTGTCGCAGAAGCTGCCGATCTCGCGTTGGCAACGTGACCTGACGGATTCGACTGTCCTGCGTAATATGGGCGTCGGTCTGGGCTATGCGCAACTAGGATATGTGTCGTGCCTGAAGGGTCTGAACAAGCTGCTGGCCGATCGCCAGGCCATGCTGGATGACCTGAACGACAACTGGGAAGTACTGGCTGAACCCATCCAGACCGTAATGCGTCGTTACGGCGTGCCTAACCCGTACGAGCAACTGAAAGAACTGACGCGTGGCAAGAGCGGCATTACCCGCGAAGCGCTGGCGGTCTTCATCGAAGGCCTGGCGATTCCGGAAGCCGAAAAAACACGCCTTAAAGCGCTGACGCCGTGGACGTATATCGGTAAAGCGGTCGAACTGGCTAACAAGATCTAAAAACAGATCGTCGCCACGCGGCCAGCCTATGCTGGCCGTGTTGGTTTGCGGGAGAACATTTCGGTGAAACGTAAAGTACTGGTAGGCGGCTCTCTGGCCGTGGTCCTGCTGGGCGCGGCTTATGTCGGCAGCTCGTGGATGGCGGGGCGCTCGGTGCAACAAACGCTCGACAAGCAAAACCAATGGCTGACCAGCCTGCCGTATTTCATCGTCAAGAACCGCGATTATCAGCGCGGCTGGTTCTCGTCCACCGAGCATGTGACGCTACAGGTCAATCCGCAGCTGTATCGCTTTTTTCTGGAAAAAGAAGGCGAGCCGCTGCCGAAGTTTGAAGTGACGTATACGCAGCACATCGAACACGGCCCGCTGCCGCTGATTAGCCACTTCAATCCGCATCCGTATAAAGCGGTAGTGACCACCGAATTCAATTTCACGCCGGATACGCAAAAGTTTCTGGCGCGTTTCTTTGGCACGCAAAAGCCGATCGAGATGGAAAACCGCATCGCATTTAACGATGACGGCATCATCCATATCACCGTGCCCGCCTTCGATTACGAAGAAGCGATTTCCGGCGTCAAGGTTAAATGGCAGGGGCTGGATTCGACGCTGGATTACGGCGGCGACTTTAACCGCGTCAAATTCCTGGCCACTGCGCCGGGTTTGTCGGGCGAAGCCAAAGGTCATGCCAAATTTGATCTGACCAATCTGACGCTGACCGCCGACCACGTGCGCGGCAAAACCGGCTTGATGATCGGCACCTCGGGCACCAAGGTCGCGGCCTTCAATCTGGAGATGCAAGGCGATAGCCCGTTCAAACTGGCGCTGCAGAACTTTGAATATCAGGGCAAGCTGAGCGAAAACGGTGAGCTGGTCGATGGCAGCGCGCATTTTCTGCTCGACAAGCTGGTGCTGAACGATCAACCGTACGGCCCGGCTGAGCTGCTGGCGGAAGCGACGCATCTGCACGGCCCAACGCTGTCGCGGCTGGGCGATGAATTCAACCGCTTGCAAAAGCAGCAGCTGACGCGCGAGCAACTGTCAGCCGAACTGGTCAAGCTGGCCAAGAGCAACGGCATGCCGCTACTGACGCATGATCCCCGCCTGGCCATCAAGACGCTGGATATCAAACTGCCGGACAGCAGCATCCATCTGAATGCCGAAGTCGGCCTGAAAGGCTTTGAGCCGGGCGATCTGGACCAACCGGCGGTGTTTATGCGCAAGCTGGTGGCCAAAGCCAATTTCCACGTGCCGCGCAAAGTGGTGGCCAATATCGTGACGTGGCAAGCGCGCAATATGTTCGGCAACAACGGCAACGGCGTGTCGCAGGCCGATCTGGATTACCTGGCGGGCCAGTTTGTTGAAGGCCAGATCAACCGGATGGCGGATCAGAAACTGATCAATGTCGACGGCGACAACCTGTCGGCGGATGCCACGCTGGATGCGGGCAAGTTTGTGCTCAACGGCGTGGATGTGCCGCTGCCGTGGGAACAAGCGGCTGCGGCGGCGGGGCTGAAAACCACGCCATCGAATGCCTCGGGCGCGGCGGCTAAATAAGCGGCTGTCGTCAGACGTCGACATAAAAAAAGCGTGGCCATGTGCCACGCTTTTTTACGTATAGGGTGGGTCAAGACCCACCATTCAACGCCGCTGACAAGATTCGCGATCTTTGCGTTTTTCGCCCGGCTTTGGTTGGTGGGTCACGACCCACCCTATGCGTGGTGGATCGCCTTATGGCAAATCTGGCCATCCATACCGAGCGGCCCATGTTTTATTGGATAATGCCGCCACCCAGGCACACATCGCCCTGGTACAGCACCATCGATTGCCCCGGTGTCATCGCCCATTGCGGCTCATCAAACTGCAGCGCCACCCCGCCGTCCACATGCGTTAACGTGCACGCCGCATCTTGCTGGCGATAGCGCGTCTTGGCGGTATAACGGCCTTCCGCGGGCGTCTCGCCCAATATCCACGAGCAATCCAGCGCCAGCAAATCATGCTTCAGCAAGCTGGGATGATCATGGCCTTGCACCACGATCAGCTCGTTCTTGTCCATGTCTTTGCCCGCCACAAACCACGGCAGCCCTTCCCCGCCGATGCCCAGACCCTGGCGTTGGCCAATGGTGTAATACATCAGCCCCATATGCTCGCCCATGACCCGGCCTTCTGGCGTCACCATCGCCCCCGGCACTTTGGGTAGATAGCGATTCAGAAAATCGCGGAAGGGTCGTTCGCCAATAAAACAGATGCCGGTGCTGTCTTTCTTTTTGGCGTTGGGCAGACCAATTTCTTCGGCGATGACGCGCACTTGCGATTTCTGCAATTCGCCCAGCGGAAACACCGCCTGGCTGACTTGTGCCTGGCTTAAGCGATACAAAAAATACGTCTGGTCTTTGCTTTGGTCCGCCGCGCGAATCAGCTCGGTGCGGCCATCGGGGCGCACGCGGTTGGCGGCGTAATGGCCGGTGGCCATTTTGGCGCCGCCCAGCTCAATGGCGTAATCCAGAAAGCATTTGAATTTGATTTCGCTATTGCACAGGATGTCCGGATTGGGGGTGCGGCCCGCCGAATACTCGGCCAGAAAATAGCTGAACACGCGGTCTTTATATTGCCCGGCAAAATTGACCAGTTCGATATCGATCCCCAGCAAATCGGCCACCGCAATGGCGTCCATGCTGTCTTCCTTGATCGAACAGTATTCGTCGTTGTTGTCGTCTTCCCAGTTCTGCATAAAGACGCCGACCACGTCATAGCCTTGCTGTTGCAGCAAATGTGCAGTCACCGAAGAATCGACGCCCCCCGACAGGCCCACTACGATTTTCTGGGTCATGCCTCGCTCCGGTCGTAATCGTGTAGCAGGCTTAGCGCATAACGCTGCCCTGCCTGGTAATCGCGGATACAGCCATTCAGTAACGGACTGCGATGTTCATGCGCGCGCGCCGCCAGCTCTTCCGGCGTCAGCCACACCGCGCGCACGATGCCATCGTCGAGCGCGCGCTCGGCGTCAAAGCCGGTAATCTCGCCGGTGAAGGTAAAGCGCAGATAGGTGAGTTCAGGCCGCTCGGGCGGAGACCATTGATAGATGCCGGTCAGCGCCGTTGGCACAAAATGATGGGCAGTTTCTTCGAGCGTTTCGCGAATCACGGCATCGATCAGCGATTCGCCTTGCTCAAGGTGGCCGGCAGGCTGATTAAGCCGCAACTGGCCCGCGATCATTTCTTCTACCACCAGAAAACGGCCGTCACGTTCAATCACTGCGGCGACCGTCGTGTTGGGTTTGAACATCGTTACCACTCTGAATGCAAAGCGGAATTCTACCCGATGGTCTAACCGGATAACAGAGACAACAACGGGCAGGTCTGGCCTGCCCGTTGCCGCTGAACGCCCCAACCGAAATCAGGACGCGCTGGCTGCTGCCGCCGAAGCCTTCTTGGTCTTTTTGTGTTTAACCCGTTGCTTCTGGGTTTTCTGCACGCTATCCGGCGTGGCAGTAGTCGGCATTTCTTCGGCCAGCGCCGAACCACCAAAGCACAACACGACTAAAGCAGCGATCACATACTTCATCTGTTTCTCCTGGTTTGAATGTCCGTTTCCATGCAACGGCAGCCATCGATCATGGGTTGCGACGTCTGCCGTCAGCAATCAAATTAGGTTACATCCCGGATTACAGCAATCCGCAATACGCGGTTGAGACTCTGGCGCAACACCCGCGTCATTGACGATGGGCTTTTATGAGCGTCGCGCCGCCACTCAGCGCCGACGCGAAGCGGGCGCGGGGAGCTCACGCCACTCGCCGGGGGCCAGATTATCCAGTGTCCAGTCGCCAATCGCAGCGCGGATCAAGCGCAGCGTCGGGAACCCGACCTTGGCCGTCATACGACGCACCTGACGGTTTTTGCCTTCATGAATGCGGATCTCCAGCCAGTGCGTGGGGATATTGGCACGCTGCCGGATGGGCGGATGGCGTGGCCACAAGCCCGGCGGTTCATCCATGATGCTGACAACCGCGGGCCGCGTGACAAAGTCGCCCAGATCCACGCCCACGCGCAAAGGCTGCAAGCGGGCTTCATCGGGGGCGCCTTCTACCTGGGCCCAATACGTTTTCCACTTCTGTGCGCCCGGATCGGTGATGCGATGTTGCAGACGGCCGTCATCGGTCAGCAACAACAGTCCTTCAGAATCGGTATCCAGCCGCCCGGCCGGATAGACGTCTTTGACCGGCACATAATCGGCCAGGCACTGATGTGGCGGGCTGGGCGAAAACTGGCAGATCACGCCATACGGTTTATTCAATAAAATCAGTTTGCTCATTACGTATTGGTCCATTCAACCGGGGCGGTACTGCATCTAACCTTGGCACGCGGCAGGCTTCACGCGATAATCCCTGGTCTACACGCCGCTGAGGCGTTGTCCAACCTGTATGGGAATTCACATGAGTCACATTCAAGTACCCAAAGAGGGCGCACGGATTGTAGCCAACCTGGCTACGCCCGATAACCCGATCATTCCGTTCATCGAAGGTGATGGTATTGGTGTGGACATCACCCCGGTGATGAAAGATGTGGTGGATGCGGCCGTCAAGAAGAGCTACGGCGGTGCCCGCAAGATTCACTGGATGGAAATCTACTGTGGCGAGAAGGCTTCGCGCGTTTACGGTAATGACAATTACCTGCCCGAAGAAACCCTGGCCGCACTGAAAGAATACGTGGTCTCGATCAAAGGCCCGCTGGCCACGCCGGTCGGTGGTGGCATCCGTTCGCTGAACGTGGCCCTGCGCCAGCAGCTCGATCTGTACGTGTGCTTGCGCCCGGTGCGTTACTTTGACGGCGTGCCTTCGCCGGTGAAGCAACCGCATCTGATCGACATGGTGATCTTCCGTGAGAACACCGAAGACATCTACGCCGGTATCGAGTGGGACGCGCAATCCGATGGCGCCAAAAAGGTCATCGAATTTCTGCAGACCGAAATGGGCGTCAAGAAAATCCGTTTCCCGGACAGCAGCAGCATCGGCATCAAGCCGGTCAGCAAGGAAGGCACCGAGCGCCTGGTGCGCAAGGCCATCCAGTACGCCATCGACAACAACCGTAAATCCGTGACGTTGGTCCATAAGGGCAACATCATGAAATTTACCGAAGGCATGTTCCGCACCTGGGGCTACGAGCTGGCCAAGCGCGAGTTCGGCGGCGTTGAAATCGAAGGCGGCCCGTGGCTGCAATTGCCCAACGGCATCGTGATCAAAGACGTGATCGCAGACGCCTTCCTGCAACAGATTCTGCTGCGCCCGGCTGAGTACGACGTTATCGCTACGCTGAACCTGAATGGCGATTACATCTCTGACGCGCTGGCGGCAGAAGTGGGCGGCATCGGTATTGCACCGGGCGCCAACCTGTCGGATAACGTGGCGTGTTTTGAAGCCACCCACGGCACCGCGCCCAAGTATGCTGGCCAGGACAAAGTGAACCCGGGCTCGCTGTTGCTTTCGGCTGAAATGATGCTGCGCCATATGGGCTGGAAAGAAGCTGCCGATCTGATCATTACCGCGATGGAAGCCACCATCAAAGACAAGATCGTGACATACGACTTTGCCCGTTTGATGGATGGCGCGCAGGAAGTCAGCTGCTCGGCATTCGGTAAGGCCATTATCGAGCGCATGTAATGCTTTATCGGTCGAATTGACCGCGCTCTGAAAGCCCCGCCGCGTGCGGGGCTTTTTGTTGCATGAAAGTCGCAATCGCCGTCGGCAGAATCTGCCGTTCAGCCGGAACAATCGCAGCCGTGATTGTTTTTTTGTGGCACCGCACCATCTGCCGTAATGGAGAACAGACGGACGGCAATAAAAAAACCCCGCCGGGGCGGGGTTTTTTATAACAAACAAACGGCGCGGTTTATGCAGCCTGGATGTTTGCTGCTTGCTTGCCCTTCGGGCCTTGTGCGACTTCAAACGTCACACGTTGGCCTTCTTTCAGGGTCTTGAAGCCGGGCATATTGATCGCGGAGAAGTGAGCGAAAATGTCTTCGCCGCCTTCGTCCGGAGTAATGAAGCCAAAGCCTTTAGAATCGTTGAACCACTTGACGGTACCCGTTGCCATATTAGGTCTTTCTCCAGGATAAACAGTTAAAGCGTGCGCCCATCTCCGGGCCGGATGTTTGAAGTCAAGACCTGCACAACGGGTTAGACCGGAACTGCATGTTTACTTGTCCATCAAACGCGCATTCGTTTTACGCGACATTTACGCACAAGGTCAAGCATCTCAAAGGGCCGTTTCGCAAACTGTTGTTTCCAGGAAACGCTTGAAAAAGCGCTCCAACGGGCCAAAATGAAATCGTGAATAACGAATGGATTGTTATGGCGCAACAGCATCAGATTGAGCGGGAATTGCTGGAGAAAGAAGTCCGCAGTGGACCACCCTCCATGTATACGGTCGTTTTACTGAACGACGATTTCACGCCTATGGAATTTGTGGTCGCAGTGCTGCAAGGTTTTTTTGGAATGCAGCTTGAACAAGCGACCGTAGTCATGCTCAAAGTCCATACTGAAGGACGAGGCATCTGTGGCGTGTATCCCAAAGATATTGCCGCAACGAAGGTGGCGCAGGTGATCGAGCATGCCCGCCAACATCAGCACCCGCTCCAATGCATCATGGAGGTAAATGAATGATCGCCCAGGAACTGGAAGTAAGCCTGCACATGGCTTTCATGGAGGCGAGACAGAAGCGCCACGAGTACATCACCGTGGAGCACCTCCTGCTCTCCCTGCTTGATAACCCCTCAGCCGCTGAAGTACTGCGCGCATGCGGCGCTAACATGGATGACCTGCGTCGGCAGCTCTCTGACTTTGTCACCGAGCACACGCCCGTGGTGTCTGGCACCGGTGAGGTTGAAACCCAACCTACCATCGGCTTTCAGCGCGTCATCCAGCGCGCCATTCTGCACGTGCAATCGTCGGGCAAGAAAGAAGTGACCGGCGCCAACGTGTTGGTGGCCATCTTCGGCGAGAAAGACAGCCATGCCGTGTACTTCCTGCATCAACAGGGCGTCACCCGGCTGGACGTGGTCAACTTTATCAGCCATGGCATCAGCAAGAGCGGCCCGGTGGCCTCCACCCCGCCGCGTCAGGAACAAGGCGAAGATCACGAATCCGAAGTGGGCCCCGGCGGCGCACTCGAAAGCTTTACCCAGAACCTCAACCAGCAAGCCCTGACCGGCCGCATCGATCCCTTGATTGGCCGTGATGCCGAGCTGGAGCGCGTGGTGCAGATCCTGTGCCGCCGTCGCAAGAACAACCCGCTATTGGTGGGTGAGGCTGGCGTGGGCAAAACCGCAATTGCCGAAGGTCTGGCGCGCCGCATTATTGAAGGCGACGTGCCTGATATTCTGGCTGATGCCACCGTCTATTCGCTTGATATGGGCGCATTGCTGGCGGGCACCAAATATCGCGGCGACTTTGAGCAACGTTTAAAAGCCGTCATCAAGCAATTGTCGGAAGAGCGCAATGCCATTCTGTTTATCGACGAGATTCATACGCTCGTTGGTGCAGGCGCAGCTTCGGGCGGTACGCTGGATGCATCCAATTTGCTGAAGCCGGCGTTGTCGAATGGCACGCTCAAATGCATCGGTGCGACCACGTATCAAGAATTCCGCGGCATCTTTGAAAAAGACAACGCGCTGTCGCGTCGCTTCCAGAAGATAGACGTGGTTGAACCGACGGTTGAACAGACCGTTGAGATTCTTAAAGGTCTCAAGGACAAGTTTGAGAAACACCACAGCGTTAAATACACCGTTGCGGCTTTGACCACGGCGGCAGAACTGGCGGCCAAATATATCAATGACCGGCATTTGCCCGATAAAGCCATTGATGTGATCGACGAAGCCGGTGCGGCGCAAAAGATACTGCCCAAGTCGCGTCAGAAAAAGACCATCGGCAAAGGCGAGATCGAAGAAATCGTGGCCAAGATTGCCCGAATTCCGCCGAAGAGTGTTTCCAATGATGACAAGAGCACATTGAAAACCCTGGACCGCGATCTGAAAAACGTGGTGTTTGGCCAGGAAAACGCAATCGATGCATTGTCCAGTGCGATCAAGATGTCGCGCGCTGGCCTCGGCAATCCGCAAAAACCGATTGGTGCCTTTTTATTCTCGGGCCCGACCGGTGTCGGCAAAACCGAAGTGGCACGGCAACTCGCTTATACATTAGGCGTGGAGCTGATCCGCTTTGATATGTCGGAATATATGGAACGCCACGCCGTATCGCGTTTGATTGGCGCGCCTCCGGGCTATGTCGGTTTTGAGCAAGGCGGTTTGTTGACGGAACAAGTTACCAAGCACCCGTATAGCGTGTTGTTGCTGGACGAAATTGAAAAAGCGCATCCCGATATCTTTAACGTGCTGCTTCAGGTGATGGACCACGGCACGCTGACGGATAACAACGGGCGTAAAGCAGACTTCCGTAACGTGATTCTGATCATGACCACCAACGCGGGTGCCGAATCGCTGAACAAAGCCATCATCGGCTTTACGGCGAAGAAGGAAACCGGCGACGAAATGGCCGAGATCAAGCGCATGTTCACGCCGGAATTCCGCAACCGCCTGGATGCCACGATTTCGTTTGCACCGCTCAGCCAGGAAATCATTCTGCAAGTGGTCGAGAAATTCTTGATGCAGCTGGAAATGCAGTTGCAAGAGAAGAAGGTCGATGCGCATTTCTCGGACAAGCTGAAAGCCTATCTAGCCGAGAAGGGTTTCGATCCGTTGATGGGTGCCCGCCCGATGTCGCGTCTGATCCAGGACACGATCCGCAAGGCACTGGCCGACGAGTTGCTGTTTGGTCGCCTGGCCAACGGTGGCGAAGTGACCATCGACCTCGACGACGACGACAAAGTGGTGCTCAACATCCACGAGCAAGAAAACGTGGTGCCGGCGTAAGCGTTAAATCCGCGCCGCGCAAAAACAAAGCCCCGACCAGTGCAAACTGGCCGGGGCTTTTTTATGTTGTTTGCCCAGACGTCGCCGGGGCGATGCCCGCGCGCTTATTCGAAACTGGTAAAGACGCGATTGCGCCCCGCTTCTTTTGCCAGCGCCAGCGATTGATCGGCCCGCGCGATCAGTGCGTCAGGCGTTTCGCCTGCGCGCAACGTGGCTACGCCCGCGCTAAAGCTGAATGCCACCGACGGCATGGCAAACGGAAAGCGGATCAGCACAAAGCGGGCACGCAAAGCCTCAACCAGCGCTATGGCGTCGCTCTGGCTGGTATTGGGCAGCACCAGCAGGAACTCTTCGCCACCGTAGCGCCCGATGGCGTCGCTCGCGCGCAAGCGCTGCCGCAGCAAAGAACACAGCGCCCGTAACACCTGATCACCTGCCTGATGCCCGTATTGTTCGTTGCCAGGTTTGAAGTCATCGATATCCAGCATCGCCAGCGTCAACGGCTGGTTATTGCGTCGGCAGCGCGATTCCTCGATCTGCAGCAATTGCAGGATGGCATTACGATTCAGCGCCCGCGTCAAACCATCACGCGTCATTTGTTCGCGTAAGGCGCGGTAGCGCGCAGCGCGGCTCTGGATGGCAGTCACCAGATAATGCGGATCGATCGGCTTAGTCAGGAAATCATCGGCGCCGCGACGCATTGCCTCAAGGCGACTGGAAGCAGTCTGATCAGTCGACAAAAACACGATGGGGATGCTGATATATGCCGATTGCTGGCGAATGACGCTGGCGATTTCCAGGCCGTTCCAGCCCGGCAGATACAAATCCAGCAAGATCAACTCAGGACGGAATTCGGCCAGCTTTTCAAACATATGCACCGGGCCAGTGACCACCGCCGTATGCATGCCAGCCTCCTGCAGCACCAGCGCGTAGTACTCGGCCAGCTGGCGCTCGTCGTCGACGATCAGAACGCGATAACCGGGTTGGCGGCGCCCTTCATCCAGGCGCTGCATCAGGTCGGTCAGCTCTTCGCTCAATACCGGCTTGTGCAAAAACGCATGTGCTCCCAGACGTGCCGCAATCAATCGGGTCGAGACATCAGCGTGCTCGGATAAACACACCATGCGTGCCGGCGCGCCCGGCATGCCCGGTGCCCAGCCCGCAAAGAAATCCAGCGGCTGCGACACACCATCCAGATCAACGATCAGCAGATCGATCGGGCCTTCCGGAATCACGTCGCGCGTCATGGTGATGCTGTCGATACCGAGTAGCGATAGCTCGATCTGCATCAACTCGGCGGTGGCCTCATCCTGACTGAAGATGACGGTTTGGCGCGGGCCTTCAACGGCGGCCGGGTTACGCGCTCCTGCCAGTCCGAGCGGATCAATAAACTGCGCGGCCGCCTGAATCAGCCCGTCAAAGTACTGCCACAGCTGGGCGGCGCGGTCTTCATCCGGGCGTTCCAGCGGGGCCAGATGGGCACGGTAGAATTTTTCCAGCTCGCGCGAGGTGCGCGTCAGTTCGGGTGCGCCAAAGGTGGAACCTGAGCCGGTCAAACTATGAATCTGACGCTGCAGGTCTTCACGAGTCGTCGCATCAAGGCCCTCGGTGACAAAGGTCTCGATTTGCGCACGAATGCCTGCCAGCCGTGCCGGCAATTCGTTTTTGAACCGGACTTGCAGTTCGGCGAGGGCGGCCTGGAACTGCTTTAATTTATCGTCGCTGGCAGCTGCCACGGCTAATCCCCTTTTGTAATGGCGTTTTGCCAGATGCTGCGCACTTCGTCCGCCAAGGTCATCGGGTCGAACGGCTTCGGGATGACACCACTGGCGCCCAAAGCCAACAAGTTGGCGACTTCGGCCGGTTGGGCTTTGGCCGTCATAAAGATCGCCGGGATACCCGCCAAGGCGGGTTGTTCACGCAAACGGCCCAAGGTGGTGGGGCCGTCCATGCCAGGCATCATCACATCCAGCAAAAACAGATCGGCTTGCGCGGTCGGGGCGGCATCCAGTGCGGCCTGGCCGGATGAGCACAAAACGATCTGATAACCGCCTATCATTTCAAGCGCCATGCGCGCCACCAACTGGATATCAGGTTCGTCCTCGACGTACAGAATACGTTGCAACTCGGGCATGACGGTTATCCATCGGGGCCGCAAACGGCGCGGCGTCTACCAAGGGTAGCAGAGACATTGCCGTACCACGGGTACCAGCGGTTATCCCTGCCTGGAAAGATCGCAAATTTAGCTTATACTAACTCTGTTCCTTACATGAGTCTGTAGCCGCAGCGCCTACGCTGCTCCGATCATCTACTACTCTGCGCCCTATGCCGACCCCACACCGCATCATCATCGCCGACGATCACCAATTGCTGCGTCTGGGCATACGCGCCGTACTCGCCACTCGTAATGACCTGGAGATCGTCTCCGAGGCCGCCGATGGTGACACCGCGCTCAATGACATCATGACGATGCGGCCCGATCTGGTGGTTCTTGACATCACCATGCCCGGCAAGTCCGGGTTGGATATCCTGCAAGAAGTCCGCCTGAACGCCCCCGATATACGCGTGATGGTGCTGTCGTCACACGACGAACCGCACGTGGTACTCGATGCGCTCAAACGCGGGGCTCGGGCCTATCTGCTCAAGGACTGCATGCTGGAAGACTTGCATGCGGCGATTATTGCCGTGCTGGACGGCCATGTGTTTTTGAGTCCACAGATCGAAGCGTTAGCCAGCGCCGCCAATGACACTGGCACCGAAACGCTGACCACGCGCCAGCAAGAAATTCTGCGCTGGATCGCCTTGGGCAAATCGACCAAAGAGATTGCGCGCTTGCTTGGGATTAGTCCTAAGACGGTGGAGTTCCATCGCGGCCAGTTGATTCAGCGGCTGGGCTGTCGCGATGTGGCCAGCCTCACCTTGAAGGCCGTACGCAGCGGCCTGGTCGACCCGGCGCGCGATCAGATTTCAGCCTGAGCGCAGCGCGGGTTTGATAAAAAAGGCGAGCCGCGGCTCGCCTTTTTGCATAGCGAACGATTAGCCCTCGGGCGCCACGCCGGCATCACCGGCCAACAACAATTGCGGCACCTGGCGAAAATACCAGGGCTGCGCATGCTCCATTTGCTCGAGCAACCAGATCACGTCAAAGCGTTCGCTAGGCCAGTGCTCGGGCACGCTGACATGCTTGCCGACTATGGCACGCGCCAGACCAGGCAGCGCCTTGTGTTCCCACGCAATCAATACCGTGCCTTCGGTTTCAGTGGCCGCAATCGCCAACGCCGCTTCGTCGCCGCGACCAAATCGGGTATTGATCGGCAGACCCAGTTTGGCCGCCAGCGGTTGCAAGGTCTGCACCGCGCGTTCGCTCTCGCCCGGCTTGCGTGCCGGGCAGGCAAACAAGGCGTTGGGGCTGGCGATGCGGGCGTCGACAATCATCTCGCTCGACGGCGCCAACAAGACCGCAAGCGCGCCAGCGCGCGACCAGCCCCGCACCGACAAGGCCTCGGCATTGACGCCCCCATCGGGATTAACGCCACCTGATAACGGTGTGGCCTCCGGTTTTTCCGCATGGCGAATCAACATGATCCGGTTGGCCGACATCGTGTGCTCCTTAAGGATGGCCCCGGCCGAAAGACCGGGCGCACAGATCTGCATGGTGCCGATATGTGCGTTGTAATCGGCATCGGCAGCGCGCCTATGCCCCTGTCGGACGGCAACCCGCGTCTGGCCGCGTGGGCTCAGGCTGTCTGTTGCAGCAACACGGTTTGCGCGGGCATCGGCGCGGCAAAGCCAGCCTGGCCAAAGCTCTCGCGGATCACCCGGTTGGTCTCGAAATAGACCTGCCAATAGTTATCGTTATGACAATATGGCCGAACTGCCAAGACCGGGCCGACAAGATTGAACTCGAGGATCTCGACATCGACCGCGGGTTCGGCCAGCACATTGGGGATGGCGCTGATTTGCTGCTTGAGCACGGCGATGGCGGCAGCCGGATCGGTCGAGCCAGCCAGTTGCGCTTTCAGATCAACCCGACGATGCGGATTGACCGAGTAGTTCTGGATGCTATCGGAGAAGATCTTGTTGTTGCCCACCAGCGTCAGCACATTGTCCGGCGTGTTGATGGCGGTGACGAACAAACCGATCTCCTTGACCGTGCCGGTCACACCGGCGGCGGTGACAAAGTCGCCCACCTTGAAGGGCCGCAACACAATCAAAAACGCCCCGGCGGCAAAGTTGGCCAGCAAGCCCGACCACGCCAGGCCGATCGCCACACCGCCGGCGGCAATCAAGGCCGCAAACGTGGTGGTCTGCACGCCAAAATAACCAAGGATGCCGATCACCAACAGCACGTTCAAAGTAACGGTAATCACCGAGCCGATATAACGCAGGACGGTGGGATCAAGTTTTTGCCGCTCCAGCGACTTCTCGACCAGGCGCACCGCCAGCCCGATCAGATAACGGCCCACTACCCAAAAGGCCACCGCCGCCAGGATTTTGATGCCAAAAGCGGTGGCGTACGCCATAAAAATATCGCGGTAATGCGTGACTGAGGTTGTATCCATAACAATCGCTCCAGGGGCCGGTTTTCGTTTTTACAAACATGAGGCAAGCGCCTTAGCCTGGCACATGGTGGCGGGAACTCAACCTCGAGGATGATTGGCTTTATGTAGTGCTTGCAGCCGTGCGGTGGCAACGTGGGTGTAAATCTGCGTGGTGCCGATGTCGGCGTGGCCCAGCAGCAACTGCACCACGCGCAGATCCGCCCCATGATTCAGCAGATGGGTGGCGAAGGCATGGCGCAAGACGTGGGGCGACAGCTGCTCGGCATGGATACCTGCCGTGGTGGCATAACCCTTGATGATGTACCACGCGCCCTGGCGCGTCAGCGCATGACCGTCGCGCTGGTTGACCAACACTTGCGGCGCGTGTGAACCGGCCAGCAATAGCGGCCGGGCCTGACTGATGTAGCGCTGCAGCCATTCACGCGCTTCTTCACCCAGCGGCACCAGCCGTTGCTTGCCGCCCTTCCCGCCCATCACCTGCACATAGCCCTCGCTTAAATGCAGATCGGCAATATCCAGACTGACCAGTTCGGAAACGCGCAAGCCGGTGGCATACATCAGTTCCAGCATGGCGCGGTCGCGCAGACCGGCCGGGGTTTCGACATCGGGCGCTGCCAGCAGATTTTCCACCTGCGCTTCAGACAATCCCTTGGGCAGCGGCCGCACGCGCGGCGGAGCGGTCAAGGTGACGGTCGGGTCGTGCTGGATACGGCCATCGTTGAGCCAATGCTGGTAGAACTTGCGCAAGCTGGCCATGCGCCGCGCCAGGGTGGCGGCCTTGGCCGTGCGCGCCGCTTCGGCGAGGAAACTTTGCACATCGTCACGCTGAGCGGCCAGTACGCCACGCTCGCGTGCTTCCAACCAGATGGCCCAGATCACCAGATCGCGCCGATAACTGTCGGCGGTATTGCGTGCCAGCCCGTCCGCAAGCCAGACCTGGTCCACAAAGCGATCAATCAAAGCCTGGTTGGCTTCGTTGGCGACGGCGGCAACGTTACGCGCCACCGTGCGCTCCGGCGAACAGATCCTGCATTTCGTGCGTCAGCAGCCAGCGCTTGATCGGCAACCAGTCGCGGCCATTGCGATTAGCGTTAAAGCCACCCAGCCCATTGGCGGCGACCACGCGATGGCAGGGAATGATGATGGGGATGGGGTTCATGCCACAGGCGCCGCCCACAGCGCGCGCCACTGAGCCCACGTCGTGGGCGACATCGGCGTAGGTGCGGGTCTGGCCCACGCCGATCTCGTAGATGGCCTGCCACACGCGTTGCTGATGCGGCGTGCCGTCCGCGCGCCAGGGAATATCGAACACTACGTCTGGATCGGCAAACCAGGCATGCAATTGACTTTCCACCTCGCGCAGGATGCTGCTTTGCGTCGGCCGCAACGGCAGGTCCTGGGGCAGAAAATCCAGCCGCACCAGCACGTCGCCATCGGCGGCCAAGCCTATCGGTCCTACCGGGGTGGCAATCACGGCTTGATATTCGGGATATTGATCGGGACGGGGCATGAAGAACGCCAAAGCAGAACAGGCGTTGATGTTAACAAACACGGGACGAAAAAAAACGCGAGGACGAGCCTCGCGTTTTTATCGGAGCAGCCAGAATTATTTGGCAGCAACCGGAGCGGCCTTGCGAGCCGGCAACTTTTCCTTGATACGTGCGGACTTGCCCGAACGATCGCGGAGGTAGTACAGCTTGGCACGGCGTACATCACCACGGCGCTTCACTTCGATCGAAGCAACCAGCGGCGAGTACAGCTGGAACGAACGCTCCACGCCGGTACCAGCGGAAATCTTGCGCACGATGAACGCGCTGTTCAGGCCGCGATTGCGCTTGGCAATCACAACACCTTCAAACGCCTGCAGACGTTCGCGGTTGCCTTCCTTCACCTTGACTTGCACAACGACGGTGTCGCCAGGTGCAAATTCGGGGATGGTTTTGTCCAGACGTGCAATTTCTTCTTGTTCGAGCTTTTGAATCAGGTTCATGACCTTACTCCTTTACGAAACTTGTACCTTCTTCTTCAACGGAAGCAGCACGTTGCTCAGCAGCATGCTCGGCCTTGAATTCAGCCAGAAGACGAGTTTCTTCTTTTGAAAGCGGGCGGTCTTTCAGCAAATCAGCGCGCCGCAACCAGGTGCGGCCCAGCGACTGCTTAAGGCGCCAGCGACGTATGTTGGCATGATTACCCGAGAGCAGAACTTCCGGGACCGCCATGCCGCGGTAATCTTCGGGACGGGTGTAATGCGGGCAATCCAGCAACCCATCCGCAAACGAATCTTCTTCTGCACTGGCCGCAGTGTTAAGTACGCCGGGCAAATGTCGCGCCAACGCATCGATCAACACCATGGCAGGAAGCTCGCCCCCTGACAGCACATAATCGCCGACCGAAATTTCCAGATCGACCTGGCGTTGCAGAACGCGTTCATCCACGCCCTCGTAACGCCCACACAACAGGATCAGGCCAGGTTCCGCCACCAGCTGCAGCACACGCTGATGCGTGAGCGGCGCGCCTTGCGGCGACAGATACACCACTTTGGGTGTTAGCCCGAATGCCGCTTGCCGCGCTTTGGCCGCCGCAATGGCGTCTTCCAGCGGCTGCGGCAACATCACCATGCCCGGACCACCGCCATAAGGACGGTCGTCCACGCGGCGGTAGTTGTCATGCGTAAAATCACGCGGATTCCACGCGGCAAAATCGATGATGCCCTGCTCCACCGCGCGCTGCGTAATGCCGTGCCGCGTGATGGCGTCAAACATATCGGGGAACAGCGTAATCGCGTCGAAACGCATGCTCACTGCCGCCCCCGTTGCTGTGGCCTCAGTAGTCAAGGCCCCAATCCACTGTGATGAGTTTTGCTGCAAGGTCTACCTTGAGCACCACCTGCGCCACAAACGGCAGCAGGCGTTCTACCTTGTCATCACGCGCCACGAGCACATCATTAGCGCCCGTCTCAAACAAACGGTCGACCACGCCCAGGCTTTCACCTTGCGTATTGACGACCGCCAGACCGATCAGATCGGCCCAGTAGTATTCATCGTCTTCAGCAGCAGGCATCAGACTGCGCGGTACAGCCACCAGCGCACCTTTCAGTGCAGCGGCGATATCGCGGTCATTGATGCCTTCAAGTTGCGCAGCCAGTTTTTTGGGCTGCACATTGCCTTCGACCAATGTATACGGCTTGAACGCGCCGTCGCGTCCGATCCACCACGTTTTGTAGTCGAACAGACTGTCGGCATATTCGGTATCCGCAACCACATTAATCCAGCCGCGAATACCAAAAGCCCCGCTGATGTAACCCATCACCACCAGATCATCTGGTGTGGCAACGGATTGCGATTGCGGGGCCGTCGGTTTGATGCCAGCCATGAAGCTCAGGCAGCAGCCGGCTTGTAGCCTTTGAGCAGGCGAGCCACGGTGTCGCTGACTTGTGCGCCAACGCCAACCCAGTGGTTCACGCGGTCCAGCTTGAAGCGGACGCCTTCAGCGCCTTCTTTAGCGGACGGGTCATAGAAACCAACGCGCTCGATGAAACGGCCATCGCGACGGTTGCGCGAATCGGTCACCACGACGTTGTAGAACGGACGGTCTTTGGCGCCGCCACGGGAAAGACGAATCACAACCATGATTTGATACCCAGTTTGAAATCGGTTTACGCGAAACCAGCGAGTGTATCTGAAAAGTCAAGGCTTTACAAACCACTGCCGGCATTTATTCTGAATGCCGTTGCATCCATGGACCAGTCGGCCCGGGTTTTACATGCCTGGCAACATGCCCTTCATGCCGCGCATGAGCTTCATCATGCCGCCCTTGCTGAACTGCTTCATCATCTTCTGCGTTTCTTCAAACTGCTTCAGAAGACGGTTTACTTCTTGCACCGACACGCCTGCGCCCTGCGCGATACGGCGCTTGCGGCTGGCCTTGATCAGCTCGGGTTTGCGGCGTTCCAGCGCGGTCATCGAATTGATAATGCCTTCGATGCGGGTCACAGCTTTATCCGTCACCTGATTATTGGCCATCTCGCTGAGCTGGCCGGGCAACTTGTCCAGCAGCGCGCCCATGCCGCCCATTTTCTTCATCTGGCCGATCTGGGCTTTAAAGTCTTCCAGGTCAAAGCCCTTGCCGGACTTGACCTTCTTCATCATCTGCAGCGCTTCTTGCTCGTTGACGCTCTTTTGCACGTCTTCGATCAGCGACAGCACATCGCCCATGCCCAGAATCCGGCTGGCCATCCGGTCGGGATGGAACGGCTCCAGGCCGGTGAGCTTTTCGCCCACACCAATAAACTTGATCGGCTTGCCGGTCACCTGGCGCACCGACAGCGCCGCGCCACCGCGCGAATCACCATCAAGCTTGGTCAGGATCACGCCGGTCAGCGGCAGCGTTTCGCTAAACGCGCGCGCCACATTCACCGCATCCTGGCCTTGCATGGCATCGACCACAAACAGCGTTTCGACCGGATTGATGGCGGCGTGCACGGCCTTGATTTCGGCCATCATGGCTTCGTCGATGGCCAGACGACCCGCCGTATCGACAATCAACACATCGTGGAAATGCCGACGCGCGTAATCCAGTGCGGCCAGTGCAATATCGACCGGCTTTTGCGTGACGTCGGACGGAAACCATTCCACGTCGATCTGCGCCGCCAGCGTTTTAAGCTGTTCAATAGCAGCCGGGCGATATACGTCGCCCGACACCAGCAGCACTTTCTTTTTGTTCTCTTCTTTAAGACGCTTGGCCAGCTTGCCCGACGTGGTGGTTTTACCCGCGCCCTGCAAACCCGCCATCAGTACCACGGCGGGCGGTACGGCGGCCAGATTGAGCGCATCGTTTTGCGCACCCATCAGCTTGGTCAGTTCTTCGTACACCACGCCGATAAAGGCCTGGCCCGGGGTCAGGCTGCCGACCACTTCCTGGCCCATGCCGCGCGTCTTGACGTCGGCAATAAACTGTTTGACCACGGGCAACGCCACGTCGGCCTCCAGCAAGGCCATGCGCACTTCGCGCAAGGCATCCTGAATATTGTCTTCGCTCAGGCGGGCCTGGCCGCGCAGTGTTTTGACAACACTACTCAAACGGTTGGATAAGTTATCCAGCATAAAAACTTTCCCTGCCGGGCTCGACGCGCGAGTCGGCTCTGTTAGACTGTGAATCCCGCAATTCTAACCGATTTAGCCCCTGTGTCCTGGCTCGCTTTGATCGCTCTGTTCTTGTACCTGGCACTTGGCTGGCATTTCTGCCGCACGCGCCTGGCTGGCCGCGGCATTGTCCACGCGGGGATCGAACACGGCTTGCTGTTGCTGGGTCTGGCGCTACATGGTCTGGCCTTGTGGCCCGCCATGGCGGTTCCGCCCTTGCACTTTGGCGCAGGCGAAGCGTTGTCAGTAACCGCCTGGCTGGCCTTGCTGATCTATCTGGTCGGCCATCTGGCATTTCAACTCGAAGGCATGGAACCCCCGGTACTGGCGCTCGCCGTTGTGCTGCTGGGCGCATCGCTTTTGCTGCCGCCCGGCCATGTGCTGGCCTATCCACAAAACGGCGTTTCGCGCCTGCATTTTCTGACCGCAATGCTGGCGTATGGCTTGTTCGCCAATGCGTCCGGCGTGGCCTTGCTGATGCGGCTAGCGGACAAACGCCTGCATCATGCCAATGCCAGCCTGCTGGTGCAAAAGCTGCCGCCCCTGCTGGCGCTGGAACGTCTGCTGTTTGCCTGCGTCTGGGCTGGGTTTTTGCTGCTGACCGTGGCGCTGATTACTGGTGCCACATTCAGCGAAGAAATCTTTGGCAAGGCACTCGAATTCAATCACAAGATCGTGCTGTCGATTGCCGCGTGGGCGGTGTTTGGTGGCTTGCTGATCGGCCGCAAATTGCGCGGCTGGCGCGGTCTGGTGGCTACGCGCTGGACGCTGTTCGGCTTTGTGTTGCTGCTGTTGGGCTATATCGGCTCGCGCCTGGTGTTCGACGTAATTCTGCATCGTCCCGGCTGATCGCCACTGAACCCGCCTTTTGCCTGAAAGGTGGGTCGGCACGGGCTGTTATACTCAGGCCATTGCCATTTCCGGATTGCCGCCTTGGACGACATCCCCCTGAGTGAACTGATCATCGCCCTGGTCGTTTGCCTGCTCTCCTCTGCCTTCTTCTCTGCTTCCGAAACCGCCATGATGGCGGTGAACCGCTTCCGCCTGAATGCCCGCGTACAGCAAGGCCATCGCGGTGCCATCCGCACCCGCGGCTTGCTGGACCATACCGACCGTTTGCTGGGCGTGATCCTGCTGGGCAACACGCTGATCAACACCGCCTCCGCCGCACTATCAACCGTGATCACCGCGCGCATGTTCGGCACCAACCAATATGCATTGCCCATCGCCACATTGATTGTGGCTTTTGCGATTCTGGTGATTTCCGAGGCAACGCCCAAAGTGCTGGCCGCCAATTACGCTGATAAAGCCGCAGTGGCGTTCAGCTACCCTCTGGCCATATTGCAGAAAGTGTTTTATCCCGCAGTCTGGTTTATCAATCTGTTCGTCAACGGCTTTTTAAAGCTGACCCGGCTGTCGGGCAAAGGTCATGAACATACGCCGTTAAGCCCGGAAGAATTGCGATTACTGGTGCTGGAATCCGGCCGGTTTATGGAAAAAAAACATCAGACCATCCTGCTTAATCTGTTTGAGCTGGCCAATATCACGGTCGATGATGTCATGACCCCGCGCCACCATATCGAAGCGCTTGATCTAAGCGCCGACGCCGAAGAATTACGCCGCCAGCTTTATACCTGCCATCACACCCGTTTACCGGTCTATGACGATAATCCGGACAATATGGTCGGCATACTGCATACGCGTAAGGCCTTGTCATTGCGCGAAGAAGAAGTGGATGGCGATACCATCCGCACGCTGATTCGACCACCGTATTTCATTCCTTCCGGTACGCCGCTGTTTACCCAGCTGCAGAATTTTCAGGAAAACCGGCGTCGTATTGGCCTGGTGGTGGATGAATATGGTGAATTAGCCGGGCTGGTTACGCTGGAAGATATCCTTGAACAAATCATTGGCGAATTCACCACCAATGCGCCCAATGCCGCCTCGCGCTATGAGCCCCAGGCCGATGGCAGTTATTTGCTGGACGGCGCCAGCAGCCTGCGCGAACTCAATCGCAAACTGAAGCTGGGTTTTCCGCTGACCGGGCCGAAAACCTTGAATGGTTTGATTCTGGAATATTTTGAAGATATTCCTGATTCCGGCACCTGCCTCACCATCGCGGGCGAGCGGCTTGAAGTGGTGCAAACCCAGGACCGCAGCGTGAAGGTCATCCGCCTGTATCCGCACGTAGCACGGCGCACCGGCTGAGCTGTGGCAAACAGCCGCCTGGCGGTGTGCGCCCCTGCAACGGCTTGCCGCAGAATATGCCCCAGCGAGTAATCACTTTTGCTAGACTGCGGTGATCACGGGAGGCCCCGCGGCCCCTCTTCTCGCTGTCTTGACCTGGCCTGGTTGAATCCTTAACGAATCTATGTCTACTGCTACCGTTCCCATCTCGGGCCTTGCGCGGCTGCTGGTGCAGCATGGACGCCTGGCCGAAGCCGACGCCGAAGCGCTGCAAAGTGCCGCTGGCGATGGTCGCACCAGCTTTATCGAACGCCTGCTCACCAGCAAGAAACTGACGGCCAAAGAAGTCGCCGAGTTCAGTTCGCAGGCGTTTGGTTATCCCCTGCTCGATCTGGATCAGATCGATTTCAGTTATATCCCGCCCAATGTGCTCGACGCCAAGCTGATGCAGACGCAGCGCATTGTGCCGTTGTTCAAACGCGGCACGCGTTTGTTTATCGGGATATCTGATATCACCAACATGCAGGCGGTGGAAGAAGTCCGATTCAAAACCGGCCAGCAGGTGGAGCCTATTGTTGTCGAAGACAACAAATTGCTGGTTGTGATGAACAAGCTGGTTGAGGCCAGCGGTAGCAATTTGCGTGATCTGACCGTGAGCGAAGCTGATCTCGAAATCAGCGGCGGTGACGATGAATCGCAACAAGAGGCCGTCAATGTAGAAGTCGATGACGCCCCGGTCGTTAAATATATCCAGAAGATTTTGCTGGATGCCATTAATGCCGGCGCTTCCGATATTCACTTTGAGCCCTACGAAAAGTTTTATCGCATTCGCTATCGGCAGGATGGCGTATTGCGTGAAATCGCGCAGCCGCCCCTGGCCATCAAGGAAAAGATTGCCTCGCGTATCAAGGTGATTTCCAAACTCGATATTTCTGAGAAACGCGTGCCGCAAGATGGTCGGATGAAACTGGTGTTGTCAAAAAGCCGCGCCATTGATTTCCGGGTTTCTACCTTGCCCACGCTGCATGGCGAAAAAATTTGTATCCGGATTCTGGATCCAACGTCCGCCACGCTCGGTATCGATGCGCTGGGCTATGACCCCGATCAGAAAGAATTGCTGCTGCACGCCATTGGCCGACCGTATGGCATGGTGTTGGTGACCGGGCCGACGGGCTCGGGCAAAACCGTTTCGCTTTATACCTGTTTGAATATTCTGAATCAGCCAGGCACCAATATTTCGACCGCTGAAGATCCGGCCGAAATCAACTTGCCCGGCGTCAATCAGGTTAACGTCAACGAGAAGGCCGGTCTGACCTTTGCCGTCGCGCTGAAGGCGTTTCTGCGGCAGGATCCGGACGTCATCATGGTCGGTGAAATCCGCGATCTGGAAACCGCCGATATCGCAATCAAGGCCGCACAAACCGGCCATATGGTGTTCTCGACGCTGCACACCAACGATGCACCGACCACGCTGACGCGGATGATGAATATGGGCGTGCTGCCGTTCAACATTGCGTCGTCCGTGATCATGATTACCGCGCAACGACTGGCGCGCCGGTTGTGCCCGCATTGCAAACAGCCCGCGGAAATCCCGCATGAAGCGTTGCTGAGTGCCGGTTTCAAAGAAGAACAACTGGACGGCAGTTGGGTGACTTATCGCCCGGTCGGTTGCGATCAATGCAAAGACACCGGCTATAAAGGCCGGCTGGGTATCTACCAGGTGATGCCGATTTCAGACGAAATGAACCGGATCATCATGAAAAACGGTACGGCTATCGATATTGCGGACCAGGCACGTCTCGAAGGTGTGCGTGATCTGCGACAATCCGGGCTGATCAAGGTGCGCCAGGGTTTGACCTCGCTCGAAGAAATCCTGGCTGTCACCAACGAATAACCGGACACCGGTTTCATATAACGCCGCGCGCCTTAGTCGCGTGCGGCGACGCAGTGTTTCCAGGGAGAGCAGCGCATCATGGCCACAGCAGCAAAAGCGGCCCCGGTCAAGGTCAAGGAATATACCTATGCCTGGGAGGGCAAAGACCGGAACGGCAAGATCGTCAAAGGCGAAATGCGCGCCAGCGGCGAAGCGGTTCTTAAAACCCATTTGCGCCGCCAGGGCATCAATGTCCTGCGCGTTAAACAATTGCGCCTGCGCGCGGGCAAACGCATTACCGATGAAGACTTGACCATGTTTACCCGGCAATTGGCCACCATGCTCAAATCGGGTGTGCCTTTGCTGTTGGCCTTCGATATTGTCGGTAAAGGCCATAGCAATCCGTCGGTGACCAAGCTGCTGCTCGATATCAAATCGGATATTGAATCAGGCTCGTCCTTGACCCAGGCTTTCCGCAAGCATCCCAAGTATTTCGATACGCTGTATTGCAACCTGATTCAGGCCGGTGAGCAGGCCGGTATTCTCGATACATTGCTGGCCCGACTGGCTTTGTATAAAGAAAAAATGCTCAGCGTTAAAAAGAAGATCAAATCGGCGATGTTTTACCCTACCGCCGTGATCGTGGCCGCGTTTGTGATTACGGCCGTGATCATGATCTTTGTGATCCCTGCATTCAAAAGCCTGTTCTCCAGTTTTGGCGCCGATTTGCCCGGCCCCACCTTGCTGGTGATGGCCATTTCGGATTTCTTTGTCTCGTATTGGTGGGCCATTTTTGGCGGCATCTTTGGCGGCTTCTGGGTATTCATGAAGGCCTGGCGGCGATCAGAAGCCATGCAGATTGCCATCGACCGCTTTGTGCTCAAGTTGCCGATCCTGGGCGAAATCATGCGTAACTCGGTGATTGCGCGCTGGAGCCGCACCCTGGCCACCATGTTTGCTGCGGGCGTGCCGCTGGTTGAATCGCTCGAATCCGTGGGCGGTGCCGCTGGCAATTACGTGTATCGCCTGGCCACGCGCCGTATCCAGCAAGAAGTGAGCACCGGTACCAGCCTGACCATCTCGATGCAGAATGCCAATGTATTTCCGAATATGGTGATGCAGATGGTTTCGATTGGTGAAGAATCGGGTTCACTCGATGCCATGTTGGGGAAAGTCGCCGACTATTACGAAGAAGAAGTCGACAACGCGGTCGAAGCGCTGTCCAGCCTGATGGAACCGATCATCATGGTGGTGCTGGGTACGCTGATTGGCGGCCTGGTAGTGGCCATGTATCTGCCTATTTTCAAAATGGGCGAGGCAGTCGGTTAATGAACGAGCTCGTATTCGTGTTTCAACAAAACCCGCTGGTATTCAGCGGGTTTTTGTTGGTGCTGGGTCTGTTGGTCGGCAGCTTTCTCAATGTGGTGATTCACCGCCTGCCCATCATGATCGAGCGGCAATACCGCCAGGAATGCGCCGAGCTCGACCGGCCCGACGACTTTGAAGAACCGATGCCGCCCCGCCCGCGCTATAACCTAGTGTTGCCGCGCTCGGGTTGTCCACATTGCGGGCATATGATTACCGAGCTCGAAAATATTCCGCTGCTCAGCTGGTTGGCCTTGCGCGGCAAATGCAGCCAATGCAAGTCGCCGATCAGCATGCGCTATCCGTTCGTGGAATTGCTGACCGGATTGATGAGCGCAGCCGTCGGTTATCACTTTGGCTTTGGTATGGCCGCAGCGGGCGGCATCGTGCTGACGTGGTCGCTGATCGCCTTGTTTTTTATTGATGCCGACACCTTCTTGCTGCCCGATTCGATCACGCTGCCGCTGCTGTGGCTGGGTCTGCTCTTCAATCTGGAGGGGCGTTTTGTGCCGCTGTCCGCTGCGGTGCTGGGCGCGGCGCTGGGTTACCTGATTTTATGGAGCGTCAACAAGGCCTATCGCCTGCTGCGCGGACATGACGGCATGGGCTACGGCGATTTCAAATTATTGGCCGCACTGGGCGCCTGGTTTGGCTGGCAATGCATTCCGGCCATTGTGCTGTTTGCGTCCATCGCTGGCGTGATCATCGGGGGCTATCAGCTGTGGGCAGCGCGCCGCGGCTTCGGTCGGCCATTTCCATTTGGCCCTTACCTGGCCGCCGCGGGCTGGATGACGTTGCTCTGGGGCGGGCAAGTGCAAAACTTTATCTTTGGTCTGAGCTAATCCCTGCCCCGGCTTGCCGCCGCTGCCGTTACAATCGGCCTCTGGTTAACGGCGCGTGGCAAGCACATGAAAGTTTTCGGGCTCACCGGCGGCGCGGGCAGCGGCAAGTCGGCTGTGGCCGCACTGCTACAACAGCATGGCGCGGCCATCATCGATACCGATGTGCTGGCGCACCAGCTGTCTCAGCCCCCTTCCCTCGCACTTATCGCCATCGCTGCACAATTTGGCCCGCAATATATAAACGCCGGCGGCGAGATGAACCGGGCCGCCATGCGCGACCGGGTGCTGGCCGATCCAGCCGCGCGTGCACGGCTGGAAGCAATTTTTCATCCGCTGATTTTGCAGGCCGCCCAGCAACAGTTGCTGGCGTTGCCTTCGGAACTCTCCTATGCAGTACTAGTCGTACCCTTGCTGTTTGAAACGGCGCAATTTATTCCCTTGATTGATCTGTCCATTGTGGTGGATTGCCCCGAAGCCGTACAACGCGAACGTCTGCGATTACGCCCCGGCCTTACCGAAACCCGGATTACCCAATTACTTGCCGCGCAATGTACGCGCGAGCAGCGTTTGGCCCGTGCCGATCTGGTTCTGGATAATTCCGGCACGCTGTTGCAACTCGACGCCGCGGTCGAGCAATTACATGCGCGATTGCTGGCGTATTCGGCCAGCCCTGCAGCAACGTGATTAGCGTTATATAAAGCGAATTGTGGCTGCGTAATTGCGCAGCGCTGCCCAGCCTGATTTCAACTCTTACCCCAATCCGCAAAGGCAAACTTACTAATGGGTTTTCAAACTACCGGCCTTGCTGCAGAATTGCACATCTTTGCCTGCAAACGGCCTCACGTACCGTGATTAGCTACGAATTCCCCATCAACGAGCGCATCCGCACATTACTGCGGCTGGAAGACTTGTATGACCGCACCGCTGTGCTCGCAGCGCGCGACCATGCACTTGACCACCATATGGCGCTGACCGGGCTGTTCGAGATCATGGAAGTGGCCAGCCGCGCAGATCTTAAATCTGATCTGCTGCAGGAACTCGAACGGCAACGCCAGGCATTGGCTGCGTTACGCCACAATCCGCATATCTCTGAAGACGCCCTGGAAAGAATTCTGGCCGACATCGAAGATACCCACGGCCAATTGCTGCAAATGACCGGCAAGGTCGGGCAGTATCTGCGCGAAAACGAATGGCTGATGGCCATCAAGCAGAGAATGGCGATCCCCGGCGGGGCCTGTGAATTTGATCTGCCGTCTTATCATTTCTGGCAACAGCAAGCACCAGAGCGGCGTAAAGCAGATCTGGATCGTTGGCTGTCACCGCTGATGCCTATCCGCCAAGGCATTTCGATTGTGCTGCGTTTGTTGCGTGACTCGGCCAAGGTGTCGCACTTTACTGCGCGGCAAGGGGCGTTTCAGCAAATGTCGGGCGGTAAAACCATCCAGATGCTGCGGGTGACATTACCGACTGATCTGCCCGTGGTGCCTGAATTGTCCGCCAATCGTTACGCCATCAATATCCGCTTTATTCAGCCGTCGACCTCGGGCGAACGTACCCGCCTGGTGGAAGCTGATATTGAATTTGCCCTGAGCTACTGCAATCTATAACGCCATGACCGAACGCCTCGTAGCCTGCCCCATCTGTGGCAAACAAACCGCCTTTGCCCCCTCCAACCCACATCGGCCGTTCTGCAGCGCACGCTGCCGCGCGATCGACCTGGGCCAGTGGGCGAGCGAGGGTTATAAGGTTCCAGCCACCGAATCCACGCCGGATGAAGGCGAATATCCGCACGACTAGGGTCGGTCCGGACGTCATCTGCTGTTCAAATATTTGTCATGGTGTAGTCATCGTTGACGCTTACCTTCTGCGATTATTCGAGGAGGAAAACAACGATGCTTCAAGTACAAAGCAATCCAGCCAAAGCCCCCCGCCGTCAACTCTCCGTCGCACTGGCTCGCTCTGAAGACGACGTCCGCGCGGCGCAATCCTTGCGCTACAAAGTTTTCGCCGAAGAAATGGGCGCCCGCATCGTGACACGCGAACCGGGCCTGGATCAGGACCTGTTCGATACCTGGTGCGATCATCTGTTGGTCATCGATGACCAGACCGGTGAGGTGGTCGGTACCTATCGCATCCTGGCGCCGCATCAGGCGCAAAAACTGGGCAGCTACTACTCGGATACCGAATTTGACCTGACCCGCCTGCAGCATTTGCGCCCGCAGCTGGTCGAAATCGGCCGCTCTTGCGTTCATCCCGACTATCGCACCGGCGCCACCATTACGCTGCTGTGGAGCGGCCTGGCGGCCTATATGCGCGAACGCGGTTACAACTACCTGGCGGGCTGTGCCAGCGTTTCCCTGATCGATGGCGGCCATACAGCGGCCAGCCTGTACCGCAAGCTGACCGAGACCGCCCTCGCCCCGGTTGAATACCGTGTTTTTCCGCGCTGCCCGCTGCCACTGCAGGCGCTGGATCAAAAGCTGGACACCGAAGTGCCGGCCTTGATCAAAGGCTATCTGCGCGCGGGTGCGCAAGTGTGCGGCATGCCGGCATGGGATCCCGACTTCAACACCGCGGACTTCTTTATGCTGCTGGCAATGAACCAGGTGGACCAACGCTACGCCCGCCATTTTTTGCGCTAGATGTCCAGCCACATCGTACACGGGGATACCGCAATTGCTTACGGACTGGCGCGCAGCCTCTGGCGGTATCCTCTCGTCTCCGATTGACGACAGTCAGTAATATGACCATTTATCGCAGCCGCGGTAAGCAGCTACACTGAATTCTGATTTTTTCAGAAACCGTGCCCCGCCGGCCGTTACCGACTGCACCCGACCCCATGATTGTATTTCGCAATGCATTGAGATTTAGTCGCCTGCTACGCTTCGGCCTGCACATGGTCTACGGCTTGCTGCTGGCCGGGCTGCGCTTCGGCAAGCTGGATCAAGCTGAACGCGTGATCTACATCCAGCGCTGGTGCACCCAGCTCACGCGCATACTCGGTATCGAAGTGCGCGTGCAGGGCGTAGCGCCGGGCACCTATCCCGCCAATCACCTGCTGCTGTCCAACCATATTTCGTGGCTGGATATTTTTGTGCTGGATGCGGTGACGGTGTCACGCTTTGTCGCCAAATCCGAGATCGAACAGTGGCCACTGGTGGGCAAGCTGTGTGGTTATACCGGCACGCTGTTTATCCAGCGCGAAAAAAAGCGCGACGCAGCCCGGGTTAACAACGCCATGGTCGAAGCACTGCAAGCGCGCCATTGCGTTGCGGTGTTCCCGGAGGGCACCACCTCGGACGGCTCGAATATATTGCCGTTCCGCTCGTCGCTACTCCAGGCCGCTCTCGAAAGCCGCGCAACCATCCAGCCAGTGTATCTGCGCTACACCGATGCGCACGGCAAGCTGAATCTGTCCCCGGCGTATATCAATGACATCTCGATTGTTAAATCGCTGTGGCAGATTCTGGGTGAGCGCCAGATGCGCGCCGAGATCAACTTTCTGGCGCCGTTTCCGGCCGAGAACGTGGACCGACGCAGCCTGACCCAAATGGTTGAGGCGCGGATCGTCGCGGCGCACAAGGCGCTCAACCACGGCGAGGGCGATTTCGAGAGTCTGTTCACCGCGCCGATCGCCACCAAGGTTTGCGACGACCGCGCCGCATCTCCCTGCCCGCATGGCCATCTTGTCGCTTGAGCCCCGCGCGCAGACCTTAGCCCGCTTCGATTTCCTGATAACTGCGTAGCGCAGGTTGCTGATAAACCGCGCCACTATCGATATCCACGGCAGTGAGCTGGCCGCCCCAGATGCAGCCCGTATCGGTGGCCCAGACGTTCTCCAGCAGTTTCAAGCCAAGCGCGGACCAATGTCCGATTAGTGCACGCGGGGCCGGCGTACGCTCAGGGGCTTCGAACCACGGGTACAAGCCAGCTGGCGCGCTATCCACTTCACCCTTGAACTTGAGTTGCAGATTGAAATCCTTGTCGACAAAGCGCATGCGTGTGCATGCGTTTACAGTAAAGCGCAGCTTGTCGATTTTCGATTTTGCCTCGTCCCAATGCGCTGGCTGATTGCCGTACATTTGCTCAAGAAAACTTTTCCAGTCATTGCCACGCAACACCGCCTCGACCGCTGCGGTTTGCTCCATCGCCTTGGCCTTGCTCCATCCGGGCCAGATACCGGCATGCACCACTACCGCTACATCCAGATCGATCATCAAAGGCTGAAACCGCAGCCAGTCGCAGAATGCAGCACACTGCGGATGTGCCAGGATAGCATCTAGCGTATCGCCCGGTTTACGTTTGGAAATACCCGCTGCCACGGCCAACAAATGCAGATCATGATTGCCGAGGACCGTTTGCACACTGTCCGCATGCGTGGTCACCCACCGCAGCACCTCCAGCGACTTGGGGCCGCGATTGACCAGGTCGCCGACAAAGAAAATCCGGTCGCGAGTCGCATCGAACTGCAGCGTCCCGAGCAACAAATCGAGCTCGTCAAAGCAACCTTGTACATCACCAATCACATATCGTGCCATGCTGATCCTGTCGGGCTACGCGGCTGCTTCGTGGGCAGCCGCCGGAATATCGTACTTAGCGGGAGCGAGTAAAAATGTCAGACCAGAAATCCGTCGCCAACTGGACGGCCAGGTTAACGGGTATCGATCTGCCGGTGCTGGAGTATACGCTGGCCGAAATTGCGGCGTTGCGGGATAAACTTGATGACGTCAGCTATCACCACCTCGCTGACCTTATCCATAAAGACCCCCTGCTGACTGTGCGTGTATTGCGATATCAGCAGGCTCACCGCGCCAGCCATCAAACCCGCGACGTGGTCACGGTGGACCGCACGCTGTTAATGATAGGTACACGCGGCTTCGTTCGCGAGTTTGGCCGGGCACCACCCTTGCAGCTGGTGCTGGCCAACAAGCCCAACGCGCTCTCCGGCGCAACCGCGGCGCTGGAGCGGGCCGCCTTCGCCGCCAGGCTGGCCAAAGCGTTTAGCGATAGACGTTTTGATATCGACCCGCAGGAAGTAACCACGGCAGCCTTGCTCCACAATCTGGCCGAGATCCTGCTGTGGATAGCGGCGCCAGCCGAAGCAGCACGCATCGAAGCATCGCTGGCGGCGCACCCTGGGCTGCGCAGCCAGCAGGCACAGCTAGACGTGCTTGGCTGCACCTTGGCCGAGTTGCAGCTGGAAATCGCCAAAGCATGGCATTTGCCCGCGCTATTGCAGCATCTGATGGATCAGCAATATGCCAGCGAGCCACGCGTGCGGACCGTACATCTCGCTACCGACCTGGCCCGGCATCTGGGGCATGGCTGGTACGATCCCGCCCTCCCCGACGACTATAGCGGGGTGGCCGCGTTAATTAATCTGGATGCCGAAGCGGCCTATGCGCTGGTACTGCAGGTTGCGCTCAAAGCAGCACATGCCTGGCGTATTTATGGCGTATCACCCGCCGTGGCCACCCGCCCCCACCAGGCGCTCGACAAAAAATAAGGGCTGGCACGAATGCCAGCCCTTATAGGGACGTCAAGTCATTGGCGCTTATTCAGCGTCAACGGCCTCAACATCATCCGGACGATCCACGAGTTCGACCAGTGCCATCGGAGCGTTGTCGCCCTGACGGAAGCCGCACTTCAGGATACGCAGGTAACCACCGTTACGGGTCGCGTAGCGCGGCCCGAGGATGTCAAACAGCTTGACCACGATCTCGCGATCGCGAGTACGGTCAAATGCCAGACGGCGGTTAGCCAGGCTCGGTGCCTTACCCAGGGTAATCAGCGGCTCCGCAACGCGGCGCAGCTCTTTTGCCTTGGGCAGGGTAGTCTTGATAACTTCATGACGCAGCAGCGCATTCGCCAGGTTGCGCAGCAGCGCCTGACGGTGAGCCGACGTGCGGTTCAGTTTACGATTGGCAAGACGGTGACGCATTTGTCAATTCCTTTCCGTTGACCGCTCAGGGCTTTTCCAAGCCGACCGGAGGCCAGTTTTCGAGGCGCATGCCCAGGCTCAAACCCTTGGAGGCCAGCACTTCCTTGATTTCGTTCAAGGATTTGCGACCCAGATTCGGCGCCTTCAACAATTCTGTTTCGGTGCGCTGGATCAGGTCCCCGATGTAATAAATGTTTTCAGCCTTCAGGCAATTAGCCGAACGCACGGTGAGCTCAAGGTCGTCAACCGGACGCAGCAGGATCGGATCGATCTGCGGCGCACTCGGCTTCTCTTCTTCAACCGGCGTGCCTTCCAGGTCTGCAAACACAGACAGCTGGTCAACCAGAATACGCGCCGCCTGGCGGACCGCGTCTTCCGGCGTCAACACGCCATTGGTTTCGATATCGAGAATCAGACGATCCAGGTCGGTACGCTGTTCAACACGCGCACTTTCCACTGCGTAGCTCACGCGGCGGATCGGGCTGAACGAGGCGTCCAGTTGGATCGTGCCGATGCTACGGCTTTCTTCGCGGCCCAGACGCGCTGGTGCCGGTTGATAGCCGCGGCCCTTCTCGACCTTGACTTCCATGTTCAGCTTGCCACCCGCAGACAGGTGAGCAATGACGTGGTCGGGGTTAACCACTTCCACGTCATGCGGCACCTGGATATCAGCGGCGGTAACCAGCCCTTCGCCTTCCTTCGAGAGCGTCAGCGTTACGGCATCACGGCCGTGCAGCTTCAGAACGACGCCCTTCAGATTCAGAAGGATATCGACCACGTCTTCCTGGACGCCATCCAGCGCCGAGTATTCATGGACGATACCTTCGATCTTGACTTCGGTCGGCGCGTAGCCAGGCATCGAAGACAGCAGGATGCGGCGCAGGGCGTTACCGAGGGTATGGCCATAACCGCGCTCGAACGGCTCCATAACCACTCGCGCTTGCGCGCTGGTTTGGGCCTGCACGTCGATGATGCGCGGCTTGAGCAACTCATTAGCGAGGTTTTGCATATATTCAGTATCCCTTAGCCTTACCGGGGCTGGTTATCACTTGGAGTAGAATTCCACGACCAGCGATTCGTTGATGTCGCTGGACAGATCGGAACGCTCCGGCATGTTCTTGAAGACACCTTCCATCTTCTTCGAATCAACCTGCACCCAACCCGGGAAACCAATGCCTTCTGCCAGAGCCAGCGCTTCTTGCACACGCGCTTGCTTCTTGGCCTTCTCGCGAACGGCTACCACATCACCGGCTTTCACCTGGAACGACGGAATGTTCACCACGCCGTTGTTCACGACGATAGCTTTGTGGGAAACCAACTGACGGGCTTCGGCACGGGTAGATGCATAACCCATGCGATACACCACGTTGTCCAGACGCGTTTCAAGAATCTTCAACAGGTTTTCACCGGTCGAGCCCTTGCGACGGCTGGCTTGTTCAAAATAACGACGGAACTGACGTTCCAGTACGCCGTAGATACGACGGATCTTCTGCTTCTCGCGCAGGTGGACGCCATAATCAGAGAGGCGAGGCGTCTTAGCGCCATGCTGGCCTGGGGCTTGTTCCAGCTTGCACTTGCTGTCGAGCGAGCGACGAGCGCTCTTGAGGAAAAGATCCGTACCTTCACGGCGTGCAAGTTTGCACTTGGGTCCAATATAACGAGCCATGACTTACTCCGGGATTAGATACGACGCTTCTTCGGGGGACGGCAGCCGTTGTGCGGCACTGGAGTCACATCCGAGATGCTGGTGATCTTGAAACCGAGAGCGTTGAGTGCACGTACGGCAGACTCACGACCCGGGCCCGGGCCCTTGATGCGAACTTCGAGGTTCTTTACACCATATTCCTGGGCAACTTTACCAGCGTGCTCTGCTGCAACCTGTGCAGCAAAGGGTGTACTTTTCCGAGAGCCTTTAAAACCAGCACCGCCCGAGGTAGCCCAGGAGAGAGCATTCCCTTGGCGATCAGTGATGGTCACGATCGTGTTGTTGAAGGACGCATGTACATGCGCAATTCCTTCAGACACGCTCTTTTTGACTTTCTTACGCACACGCACTGTGTTTGCTTTAGCCATTCTAAAATCCTTTAGTTACTGCCTGCCGGTGATTACTTCTTACCGGCGATTGCCTTGCGCGGACCCTTACGAGTGCGAGCATTCGTACGAGTACGTTGACCACGCACCGGCAGACCTTTGCGGTGACGGAAACCACGATAGCAGCCAAGGTCCATCAGACGCTTGATGCTCATGGTTACTTCACGGCGCAAATCGCCTTCGACGGTGTACTTGCCAACTTCGTCGCGCAGTTTGTCGAGTTCAGCATCGCTGAGATCTTTGACCTTCTTGGTCGGCTCGATCGCAGACGCCGCGCAGACTGCATATGCGCGGGTGCGGCCGATACCGTAGATCGCTTGAAGGCCGATCACAGTGTGCTGGTGATTAGGGACGTTAACCCCAGCAATACGGGCCATACTTCTTACCCCAGGTAAAAAAGTTGCAGATTATAACGCTAAAAGCCGATTGCCTCAATCAGCCTTGGCGTTGCTTATGCCGCGGGTCGGTGCAGATCACGCGCACAACACGGTTGCGGCGAATGATTTTGCAGTTGCGGCAAATTTTCTTGACCGATGCTTGAACTCTCATCGTCTGTCCTTCCTGTCAAAATGAAATTCCGGGACCAATGCCCGGAACACGATGCAGTGCCTGGCGAATCACTTTCCGGCTGAGCCGGCCAGTCATTCATCAAGCTCCACATGTCCGATTTCGAGTGATTTTGAAGCATGCCAAAGCGACAACTTCTCAATGATCTCGACCTGCACAAGCGGCGGCAACTTGCGTCACCACCGCCGTGTTAATCAGGTAAGTACTCAGGCCGCGCCCTTGAAATTGGCTTTCTTGAGCAGGCTTTCATATTGATGCGACATCACGTAGGACTGCATTTGTGCCATGAAGTCCATCGTCACGACCACCAGAATCAACAACGAGGTACCACCAAAGTAGAACGGTACGTTCCACTTCAGAATCAGGAACTCGGGGATCAGGCAGATGACGGTGATATAAATCGCACCGATCAAGGTTAACTTGAGAATCAGCTTCTCGATGTAACGCGCAGTATGTTCGCCGGGGCGATAGCCCGGGATCATCGCACCGCTCTTCTTCAGGTTATCCGCGGTTTCCTTGGGATTGAAAACCAGCGCCGTGTAGAAGTAGCAGAAAAAGATGATCGCAGCAGCATACAGGATTACATACAGCGGCTGACCCGGGTGCAGCATGTCACCGATCGATTTGAGCCACGAGAATCGCGCATTGTTACCCGTCCACGACAGAACCGTAGCCGGAAACAGAATGATCGACGAAGCAAAAATCGGCGGGATCACACCAGCCATATTGATCTTGAGCGGCAAATGCGTACTTTGCGCTTGCATGATGCGGTTACCGACCTGGCGCTTGGCGTAGTTCACCGGCACTTTACGTTGCCCGCGCTCTACAAACACAACCGCTGCCGTCAGCAGAATCACACCCACAAACAGACCCAGTACCAGCAATACCGGCAGACCCTGGCTAGCCAGCGTCAGCGTCTTGCCAATTGCAGAGGGCACGCCCGCCGCAATACCTGCACAGATCAGGATCGAAATACCATTACCCAAGCCCCGCTCCGTGATCTGCTCACCCAGCCACATGAGGAACATCGTGCCAGTGACCAGGGTAACCACGGCCACAAACACGAATTGCGCATACGGCAGGACAACCAGATTCGGCTGCTTGTACAGCATTGAAGCAATACCAAAGCTTTGCAGGGAGGCCAGGATGACCGTCGCATAACGCGTGTACTGCGTAATTTTGCGACGACCAGCCTCACCTTCTTTCTTCAGCTGCTTCAACTGGGGCAACACTTCGGCGGCCAACTGCAAAATAATGGACGACGAAATGTAGGGCATGATCCCGATGGCAAACACGGTAAAGCGCGACAAGGCGCCACCCGAGAACATGTTGAACATGTTCAGCAGGCCCGTTTGCGAGGACTCGAACAACCGAGCCAACTCGCCCGGATTGATCCCTGGTACGGGGATGTGTGCACCGATACGGTACACAATCAACGCCCCTACCATGAACCAGATCCGTTTCTTCAGATCTGCAAACTTGCTCGCAGAACCAGCCAGAGCGGGATTCGCCACGTTTCAGCCTCTCAGCAATTACTCAGCGATGCTGCCGCCAGCCGCTTCAATAGCAGCGCGGGCACCCTTGGTTGCAGCGATGCCTTTCAGCGTCACAGCTTTTTCGATCGAGCCAGACAGAACCACTTTGGCGCCCAGAGACAGATGGGACACCAGACCGGCTTGCTTCAGAACCAGCAGATCAACTTCTGTGACCGGCAGTTTTTGCAGCGCGCCGAGGGTGACTTCAGCAGTACGGCCAGCGGTCAGCGAGGTAAAACCACGCTTCGGCAGACGACGTGCCAGCGGCATTTGGCCGCCTTCAAAGCCAACCTTGTGGAAGCCACCAGCACGGGACTTTTGACCCTTGTGGCCGCGACCAGCGGTTTTGCCCAGACCGGAGCCGATACCACGACCCACGCGACGCTTGGCGTGCTTGGAGCCAGCGGCAGGTTTCAGGTTATTCAGTTCCATTTAGCCCTCCACCTTCAGCAGGTAGCTGATCTTGTTGATCATGCCGCGGTTTTCCGGAGTATCGATCACTTCGGCAACGCTGTTGGTCTTACGCAGACCAAGGCCACGGGCGCATGCCTTGTGGCTTTCCAGACGGCCGATCAGGCTTTTAACCAGCTTGACCTTTACAGTTTTGGCGTTAGTCATTCCGCCACCCCCAGGATATCTTCAACGGTCAAGCCGCGCTTGGCAGCAATGTCCGAAGCCGTGTGCAGCTTGGCCAGACCGTCCAGCGTGGCGCGAACCACGTTGTACGGGTTGGTCGAGCCATGGCACTTGGCGGTGATGTTGTGCACGCCCATTACTTCAAACACTGCGCGCATCGGGCCGCCGGCGATAATACCGGTACCTTCAGGAGCAGGCTGCATGAAGACGGTGGTCGCGCCATGCTTACCGATTACGGTATGCGGCACGGTACCGTTCTTGAGCGGCGCCTTGAACATCTTGCGACGCGCTTCGTCCAGACCTTTTTGTACAGCAACCGGCACTTCTTTGGACTTACCCTTGCCCATGCCGATGCCACCATCGCCATCACCAACTACGGTCAGTGCGGCGAAACCGAGGATACGACCACCCTTGACGACTTTGGTTACGCGATTAACGCTAACCATCTTCTCGCGAAGGCCGTCCGTGCGATCTTCCACTTCGTTCTTAGCCATTTATATAACTCCAGACTCAATTAGAAGACGAGGCCGCCTTCGCGTGCCGCATCCGCCAGCGCTTTCACGCGGCCGTGGTATTTGAAGCCGGAGCGATCAAATGCCACATTCTGGATACCGGCAGCTTTAGCCTTCTCAGCGATGCGCTTGCCAATCGCGGTAGCAGCTTCAACGCTGGAACCGTGCTTGACTGCGGTGCGAACTTCAGCTTCAAGCGAAGACGCAGACGCGAGCACCTTGCCACCCGTTTCATCAATGATCTGGGCGTAGATGTGGCTGTTGGTACGATGCACCGACAGGCGCACCACCTTGAGCTCCGCAATCTTGGCACGGGTTTTACGTGCACGGCGGAGTCGAGTTTCGTTCTTGTCCATGATTCAGCCTCGATTACTTCTTCTTGGTTTCTTTGAGCGTCACCACTTCATCCGAGTAACGCACGCCCTTGCCCTTGTAGGGTTCCGGAGCGCGGTAAGCGCGGATATCAGCAGCAACCTGGCCAACGGCTTGCTTGTCAGCACCCTTCAGAACGATTTCGGTCTGAGTGGGGGTAGCAACCGTCACACCAGCCGGCATCTTGTGCACGACCGGGTGAGAGAAACCCAGAGTCAGGTTCAGGGATTCGCCCTGAGCCTGCGCACGGTAACCCACGCCAACCAGGGTCAGCTTGCGCTCGAAGCCCTTGGAAACGCCGGTAACCATGTTGTTGACCAGAGCACGCAACGTACCGGACATGGCACGTGCATCCTTGCTTTCGCCAGTGGCAGCGAACACAACAGCGTTGTCTTCGACCTTGACGTCCACATTGCCGGTCAGCGGCTGAGTGAGGGTACCTTGCGGGCCCTTCACCTGGATTTCAGTGGCGCTGAGCTTAACTTCTACGCCGGACGGGATAGCGACCGGATTTTTTGCTACGCGAGACATTAGTTCACCTCATCAAGCAACGAAACACAGAAGCTCGCCACCAACACCGTTGGCACGCGCTTTGCGATCGGTCATCACACCCTTGGACGTCGACAGAATCGCCACGCCAAGCCCGTTCATTACCTTCGGAATATCATCCGAGCCTTTGTATACACGCAGACCAGGCTTCGAAACGCGGTCGATGCGTTCGATTACCGGACGGCCAGCGTAGTACTTCAGCTCGATCGTCAATTCACGTTTGATTTCGCCTGCGACGCTGAACGACTCGACATAGCCTTCGTCTTTCAGAACCTGAGCGATTGCCACCTTCAGCTTGGAAGAGGGCATGGTCACCGAAGCTTTGTTCGCACGCTGAGCGTTACGAACACGAGTCAGCATATCGGCGATAGGATCATGCATTGCCATATTTCTTCTCCGCCTCCGGTTACCAGCTTGCCTTGACCATGCCAGGGATTTCGCCCTTCATGGCCAGCTCGCGCAGTTTGTTACGTGCCAGACCGAACTTGCGGAACGTGCCGCGCGGACGACCGGTCAGGGAACAACGATTGCGCACGCGAGACGGGCTGGCGTTACGCGGCAGTTGTTGAAACTTCAGACGCGCTGCAAAGCGGTCTTCTTCGCTGGCGTTAACATCGTTGATGATCGACAGCAGCTGTGCACGCTTGGCTGCGAACTTCTCGACGGTAACGCGGCGCTTTTCCTCACGATTGATCAATGAGCGTTTTGCCATGATGTTCGCCTCAATTCTTGAACGGGAACTTGAAGGCGGCCAGCAGCGCGCGCGCTTCGTCGTCGGTCTTCGCAGTCGTGGTGATGGTAATGTTCATACCACGCAGAGCGTCGATCTTGTCGTACTCGATTTCCGGGAAGATGATCTGTTCTTTAACGCCCATGTTGTAGTTGCCACGGCCATCAAAGGACTTGCCACTCACGCCACGGAAGTCACGTACACGCGGCAGCGCAACGGAAACCAGACGATCCAGGAATTCGTACATACGTTCGCGACGCAGGGTAACCTTGCAGCCAACCGGGTAACCGTCACGAATCTTGAAACCAGCGATGGACTTCTTGGCTTTGGTCACGACGGCCTTTTGACCGGTGATCGCTTCCATGTCGCCAACGGCGTGTTCCATTACTTTCTTGTCAGCGACCGCTTCACCTACACCCATGTTCACGGTGATTTTTTCGATGCGCGGCACTTCCATCACGGATTTGTAACCGAACTGTTCAACCAGTTGCGGTACAACTTTCTCTTGGTAAAACTCTTGCAGACGAGACATTTATGCGAGCCCCTTAAGCGTTAACCACTTCGCCATTGGACTTGAAGACGCGGACTTTCTTGCCGTCTTCGAGCACCTTGATCCCAACACGGTCGGCTTTGCCGGTAACCGCATTGAAGATGGCGACGTTGGAAACGTGGACAGAGAGGGTTTTCTCGACAATCCCGCCTTGCTGACCACGCATGGGATTCGGCTTCTGGTGTTTTTTCACCACATTGACGCCTTCAACCACAACGCGATCTTCATCGGGGATCATGCGCAGCACGGTACCGCGCTTGCCCTTGTCCTTACCGGTAATGACGATGACTTCGTCACCTTTGCGAATCTTGTTCATACCTGCCTCTCCTTACAACACTTCGGGCGCGAGCGAAACGATCTTCATGAAGCGCTCGGTACGGAGTTCACGCGTTACCGGTCCGAAGATACGAGTACCAATCGGTTCCAGCTTTGCATTCAGGAGAACGGCGGCATTGCCATCAAACTTGATGAGCGAGCCATCAGAACGACGTACGCCCTTGGCAGTGCGAACCACCACGGCGTTGTACACGTCACCCTTCTTGACACGACCACGCGGGGCAGCATCTTTGATGCTGACCTTGATGATGTCGCCCACAGAGGCATAACGACGCTTGGAGCCGCCCAACACCTTGATGCACATAACAGAACGCGCACCGGTGTTATCTGCAACCTCCAGCATGGATTGCATTTGGATCATGTGAAACAAACCTCCAACTTAACCCGCGAAACTTCGGCATGACCGAAGCAGTGCCCGGCAAAACCGAGCGAATCGCGACCAGTTTTGGACCCCGTACGGGGAAAACAAGCAGTAGCGCAGGCCCGAAAGACCCGTACTATTGCGACAAGGAAAAACGGGCATTGTACGCAAAGTACAATGCCCGTGCAACTACCACTTACGTTTGCCAGCGGCAAACGGCAATACCTTAGACTGCCTGACCCTTTTGCACAGAACCGGTAACAACCCAGGTCTTGGTGCGGGACAGCGGACGACCTTCTTCGATCGTCACCAGATCACCTTCGTGATACTGGTTGGTTTCATCATGCGCGTGGTACTTCTTGGAACGACGAACCACCTTGCCATACAGCGGGTGCTTAACCAGATGCTCAACGAGCACGGTTACGGTCTTGTCCATTTTGTCGCTGACAACACGGCCGGTCAGCGTACGCTTCAGTTTCGCTTCGCTCATGTTCACGCCGCCTTTTCAGCCATGATGGTACGGATGCGCGCAATGTCTTTGCGCACGCGGTTGATCTCGCTGTTTTTTGCGAGTTGGCCGGTAGCGTGCTGCATGCGCAGGCTGAACTGGGCTTTCAACAGCGCAGTCAGTTCGCTCTTCAGCTCGCCTTCGGATTTCTGACGAAGTTCAGCAGCTTTCATCATTGCCCCACTTGACGAGAGACGAAGGTCGTTGCGAACGGCAGCTTGGCCGAAGCCAGGCGGAAGGCTTCACGAGCGATTGCCTCGTCGACGCCGTCCAGTTCGTACAGTACCTTGCCAGGTTGAATTTCGGCGACCCAGTATTCCGGGCTGCCCTTACCGTTACCCATCCGCACTTCAGCGGGCTTGGTCGAGATCGGTTTGTCCGGGAACACACGGATCCACACGCGACCGCCACGCTTGATGTGACGAGTGATAGCACGACGCGCAGCTTCGATCTGACGAGCAGTCAGACGACCGCGGCTGGTCGACTTCAGGCCAAAAGTGCCGAACGCAACGCTGTTACCGCGGGTAGCGATACCGGTGTTACGACCCTTCTGGACCTTACGGTACTTGAGTCTAGTTGGCTGCAGCATTGCGAGGCCCCTTACGTTCACGCTTGCGGGTTTCTACCGGTTCTTGTGCAGCCTTTTCGCCAGGCTTCATTTCACCTTTGTAAACCCAAACCTTGATACCAATGATGCCGTAGGTGGTGCTGGCTTCAGAGGTCGCGTAGTCAATATCGGCACGCAGGGTATGCAACGGCACGCGGCCTTCGCGATACCACTCGGTACGTGCGATTTCGATACCGTTCAGACGGCCTGCCGACATGATCTTGATGCCTTGAGCACCCAGACGCATGGCGTTTTGCATGGCGCGCTTCATGGCACGACGGAACATCACACGCTTTTCAAGTTGCGAAGCGATGCTGTCGGCGATGATTTGCGCGTCAATTTCAGGCTTGCGAACTTCTTCGATATTGACGTGAACCGGCACCTTCAGGATGGCCTGAAGTTGGCCCTTCAATACTTCGATGTCTTCGCCCTTCTTGCCGATCACAACACCCGGACGAGCCGTGTGGATGGTGATCTTGGCATTCTTGGCCGGACGCTCGATCACGACACGGCTAACCGCGGCGTTTGCGAGTTTTTTCTTCAGGAACTCACGGACTTCGATATCTTCAGTCAACATCTTGCTGAAGTTCTTGCTGTTAGCGTACCAGCGTGAGCCCCAGTTCTTGGTGACGGCGAGACGAAAACCCGTCGGATGAATTTTCTGACCCATAATCGCTCCTTAGTCGCCAACAGTCAGCGTGATGTGGCAGGTTTGCTTCTCGATGCGATTGCCGCGGCCTTTTGCACGCGCGGAAAAACGCTTCAGAGACGGCCCTTTGTCCACATAGATCGTGGCGACTTTGAGTGCATCGATGTCAGCGCCTTCGTTGTGCTCGGCGTTGGCAATCGCGGACTCCAGTACTTTCTTGATCAGCACTGCGCCCTTTTTCGGGCTGAAAGCCAGGATGTTCAGAGCCTGCTCCACCGGCTTGCCACGAACGAGATCGGCGACAAGACGCGCTTTTTGTGCGGAGAGGCGAGCATTGCTCAGTACAGCGGATACTTGCATGGCATCACCTTAGCGCTTGGCTTTTTTGTCGGCGGCATGACCTTTGAAAGTACGGGTGAGTGCAAACTCGCCCAACTTGTGGCCAACCATGTTTTCGTTCACGTAAACCGGTACGTGTTGCTTGCCGTTGTGCACAGCGATCGTCAGACCGACGAAATCCGGCAGAACGGTAGAACGACGCGACCAGGTCTTGATGGGGCGCTTGTCGTTCGAAGTACGCGCAGCCTCGATCTTCTTGATCAGGTGCAGGTCTACAAACGGGCCTTTCTTGACAGAACGTGCCATGTTCAATTACCTCTTATTCGCAGGACGACGACGAACGATCATGCCATCGGTACGCTTGTTGTTACGGGTACGGTAGCCCTTGGTCGGCTGGCCCCATGGGCTAACCGGCACACGACCTTCACCAGTACGACCCTCACCACCACCGTGCGGGTGATCGATCGGGTTCATTGCGGTACCACGTACGGTCGGGCGAATACCCAACCAACGCTTGGCACCGGCTTTACCGTAAGAGCGCAGGCTATGTTCTTCGTTGCCTACTTCGCCCAGCGTTGCGCGGCAGTCGATGTGCACCTTGCGGATTTCGCCAGAGCGCAGACGCAACTGAGCGTAAGCACCTTCACGAGCCAGCAATTGAACACTCACGCCAGCCGAACGAGCCAGCTGTGCGCCCTTGCCCGGTTGCAATTCAACGCAGTGGATCGTGGAACCCACCGGAATATTGCGGATCGGCAGTGCGTTACCGGCCTTGATCGGGGCTTCAGCGCCCGACACCAGCACGGCACCAGCTTGCACGCCCTTCGGGGCGATGATGTAGCGACGTTCGCCATCGGCGTAGCACAGCAGCGCGATGTTGGCGGTACGGTTCGGATCGTATTCCAGGCGTTCAACCTTGGCCGGGATACCGTCCTTGTTGCGCTTGAAATCGATAATCCGGTAATGCTGCTTGTGGCCACCACCCTTATGACGGGTCGTGATCACACCGCGGTTGTTACGGCCGGCGGTCTTCGATTGCGCTTCCAGCAGCGGTGCGTACGGCGCACCTTTATGCAGATCAGGGTTTACAACCTTGACGACAGCGCGGCGACCGGGGGACGTCGGTTTTACTTTTACCAATGCCATTTTTCAGTCTCCTTATTGCGCAGCCGAGAGGTCGATTTCCTGGCCGGCTACAAGGCTGATATAAGCCTTCTTCCAGCTAGCACGACGACCGGTGAAACGACCCGAGCGCTTGACTTTGCCCTTGACGTTTACAACCTGCACAGCCTCAACCTTCACCTTGAACAGCAGTTCAATAGCGGCGGCGATTTCGGCCTTGGTGGCATCCGTGGATACGCGGAACACGATTTGCTCGTTCTTTTCGGCAACGAAGGTCGACTTTTCAGAGACCACCGGTGCGCGCAGAACCTGCAGCAGACGGTTTTCAGTAAATTGCGTCATGCGAACATCTCCTCGAAGGCAGCCAGCGCATCGCGGGTCAGCACTACTTTCTTGAAGCGCACGAGGCTCACCGGATCAGCCTGCGACGGCTCGAGCACCAGAACGTTGTTCAGGTTGCGCGAAGCCAGGTACAGGTTTTCGTCCAGTTCCTTCGTGATGATCAGCGCGTTTTCGAGCTTCAGGGTTTCGAGCTTCTGCACGAAAGCCTTGGTCTTCGGGGCTTCCAGCGTAAAGCTGTCAACCACCACCAGACGTTCTTCGCGAACCAGTTGCGACAGAATGGTCGCGATACCGGCGCGGTACATCTTGCGGTTAACCTTGTGGCTGAAGTTCTCGTCCGGGCTGTTCGGGAAAATGCGACCACCACCACGCCACAGCGGCGACGAAGTCATACCGGCACGAGCACGACCAGTGCCCTTTTGACGGAACGGCTTCTTGGTGGAGTGTTTAACCTGCTCACGATCTTTCTGAGCACGGTTACCGCTACGTGCATTCGCGAAGTACGCGGTCACAACCTGGTGAACCAGCGCTTCGTTGAATTCACGTGCGAACAGGGTATCGGAGCCAGCGACAGCAGCTTGCGCTTCGCCGTTTGCATTAATGACTTTCAGTTCCATCACGCACCTGCCTTCACACTGGGGCGAACGATCACGTCATTGCCCTTGGAGCCAGGGACAGCGCCCTTCACCAACAGCAGTTGACGCTCGGCATCCACACGCACGACTTCCAGGTTCTGCACGGTACGCTTGACGTTACCAAGCTGACCCGGCATACGCTTACCCGGCAGCACGCGGCCCGGATCTTGCGCTTGACCAATGGAACCCGGCACGTTGTGCGAACGGGAGTTACCGTGGGAAGCACGGTTGGAGCTGAAATGGTGACGCTTGATCGCGCCAGCAAAACCCTTACCCTGGGTAGTGCCAGTGACATCAACCATCTGACCAATAGCGAACAACTCAACGGACAGCGAATCGCCTGCTTTCAGCTCGGTGATTTTGTCAGCGGGTACACGGAACTCAACGAGACCGAGACCAGCTTCAACACCTGCTTTAGCAAAGTGACCGGCTTCCGCTTTGTTAACGCGATTAGCCTTCTTGGCGCCAAACGAAACTTGCACAGCTGCGTAGCCGTCAGTTTCGGGCGTTTTGACCTGCGTGACGCGATTGGCCGACAGATCCAGCACCGTCACCGGGATGGAAGCACCATCCTCAGCGAAGACGCGGGTCATGCCGACTTTGCGACCGACTAGACCTAAGCTCATAGTTATTTCCTTTTCAGGGCCGATTTCGATTGACCGGCAAATAACCAATTAATAAAAAAAGAAAGCTTGTCACCCAAAAGATGACAAGCTCGCGATATTAGCACTGATTTTCCTGCCCCTGCAAGCACTTAGCCTGCCAAAGCCAAAAAATCCTGCTGATTTATATGGTCTTTTCTGATTTACACCCGATCAGACCACCCCGGCCGCGTTACCGCGACCGGGGCAACTGCATTACTGCAGCTTGATTTCTACGTCCACGCCAGCCGGCAGATCCAGTTTCATCAGGGCGTCAACGGTCTTGTCGGTAGGATCGACAATGTCCATCAGGCGCAGATGAGTACGGATTTCGAACTGGTCGCGGGAGGTCTTGTTCACGTGCGGCGAACGCAGAACGTCGAAACGTTCGATTTTCGTCGGCAACGGAACCGGGCCCTTCACCACAGCACCGGTACGCTTGGCGGTATCAACGATTTCCTGAGCGGAACGGTCGATCAGCGCGTAGTCGAATGCTTTCAGGCGGATACGAATTTTCTGGTTTTGCATTTGGATGC
>NZ_BAAIHC010000009.1:0-160008 GCF_054652575.1 Silvimonas sp. JCM 19000
AGAAAACTTCTCTCCGAATTCCTCTCCGCTTAAGTTCTTAAAGCCGTGCCGCCAGAAAATCGAGAAAGCAGCTGATCCGCGCGGCCAGCTGAGTATTGCGGTAATACACCGCATGCACCGGCTGCATAACCGTCTCGGTATGCTCAGCCAGTATCTGCACCAATCTCCCGGCCTGCCGATCTGCGGTCGTCATAAAGTCTGCTAGACATACGATACCTTGGCCTGCCAGTGCCAAATGCCGGATCGTTTCGCCGCTGGAAGCGGAAAGCGAGGGGGTAATTTCAAACGCGTTTCCGCCAGCGTGCCGCAGCGGCCATGTATTCAGCGTTGCGGTGCGGGTAAAAGCGATCAACTGGTGGTCGCGCAACGCGTCCGGCGTCTGCGGCGTGCCATGGCGTTGCAGATATTCCGGCGACGCAAGGATGCGTAGTGGATTACTCCCGAGCGGGCGCGCATGTAGCGTCGAATCCTGCAATTCCCCAATGCGGATTGCGATATCCGTACGCTGTTCCAGCAGGTCGATGATCTGATCGCTGGTATTTAATTCGAGCTCGACTTGCGGATACGCCTGCCGGAACGCGCTCACTAGCGGCACGATTACATGCAGCATAAATGGCGCTGCTGCATTGACGCGTAGCTTGCCGGCGGGGGATTGGTGCCGGATCAGCAGCGCCTCTTCGGCTTCATCGAGCGCCGCGAGGATGCTGCGTGCGTGTAACAAAAACAGTGCGCCTTCTTCAGTCAGATCCAGTCGGCGCGTAGTGCGGTTGAGCAAAGTTACGCCCAGATGTTGTTCCAGCTTACCCAAAGCGCGGCTCACGCCCGATGTGGTCTGGCCCAGGCTATGTGCTGCGCCGGTGAGTGAACCGGCATCTGCGACTGCCACAAAGTTACGCAGCGCTTCCGTGCTCAAAGCCATTGTTGACCCCGCCGCAAATAAAACTGCAGTAAGCCGCCTTTTTGCTCAACAGTAAAGGCTTAACCGCGTCCGGCTGCGAGCTGCAGTGCCCGGTTTACCGCCACCGCGTGTACCGAAATATGATCCTCGCCCGCAAAGACCATGCTCTTGACCGTGCTGCTGCCATCCAGTGTTTCCAATGTGGCGGCCAGATGCGCGGCCTCGCGCTGCATATAGTCTGCTTCTTTGCCACCGGTGGTGATATTCAGAATCCCGCGCATACCGGACCCCTCCGCCATCGCAGCGCGATAGGCCGCGACATCTGCATTTACGGCCTCGCGGTTAAACCATAGCGAAGGGCTGGAGGCGAAGTAACGTGCAAACAAGCCCGGCCGACGCAGCGCCAGGTGTACCGCGAACAAGCCCCCCAGCGAGTGTCCGAACAAGGTCAGCCGCTCGGCATCCAATCCTTCTTGCTCGATCAGTTGCGGGAGTAGTTGCTGTTCGATCAGATCCGCAAACCGTTCCTGGCCGCCGCCGGGATGCATCGGGCCATATTGGTGGGGCAGGGTCGCCAGGTCGGTCGCCGGTGTCATGTCCATAAAGCGTCGCTCCGGAAAGTAGGCGCCCTCGCCTGGGTAGCCGATGCCGATCACCGCCAGTGACCCCAAGGCCGGATTGCAACGCTGCGCGGCCACGGCTGCAGGAAAGGCGGCGTTGCCATCAAGCAAGAATAGGGCGGGGCAGGGCGTGGCGGCGTCGCTGGGACGCGACACAAATATCCGCCATTGCAGGCCTTCTGCCCCGCTTACGTCGTGGCAGCGCGTACCGCTAAGCGCGATATCGGTGGGGGGCTGCGTCATTCCGGTCTCCTTGTGATCGATACGGGCTTGCTTTCTTGAGATGTAGTCGCCGCTGAGCAAATTCTTTTGATTTGGTGTGCGCTGTATGCGGTAATCGACATCGCCAAGAAAGCTACAAATAAGCAAACGTGTATTTTATATCCGGACAGACCGGGCAATGTCGGCAGCAAATAGGGCCAGTGAGCCACGAAGTAGGCATGCACTGACAGCAAGATGCGCGTAATGCGAGATAAACGGCTGTCTTTCCGAAGGTAGCTTTAAGCCGCCTGATGCGACCCTCTATGACATCGTGTAGAAAGCAACTGAATGTCCGGCGTAATCTGTGTGCTGATATTCTCGTGACCTGCATCACATGTTTGACGCAAGGCGCTGTTAATTAAAGAGAAATCGCGATTCAGAAATATGAACACGTAAGAATGATTATGGCTGCACGTGCAAGCATGGATATATAGCAGACGTAAGTAATTGTTCTGGTGATATGATAGCGCCGTTAGTTTGGTGTGTGTTTTCCGTCCAATCGCAGTAATGAACTGACCAATAAATCTGATAAATGCGCGCAGTGCCGGACGGCGCTGCGGGAGGGCGTAGTAGTGAAATGCATCTATAAAGCGCTGTCATTGAGCATCGCACTGATGTCCACAACCAGTTGGGCCGCCTATGACCCGACCGACGCGCAATACGCCTATGCGAGCGCGGCGTACTTGTACGACAGCAATATTTTTCGGCTTAGCGATGGCTCCGACACCATTGCGGAGTTGGGTAAGGACAAGCGCAGCGACATGGTGTTTACCGCCAATGTGGGCGGGCATGCAGAGATCCGGCCGTCGCGGCAGGTGTTTGCGCTGGATGTAAATGTGGTGGCGCCGTTTTATCAGACCTACAGCGATATCGACTATGTGGGCTGGAACGGCGGGCTGAGCTGGCACGGTGAAATCGGCAAACAGTTTTATGGTTCGGCTTCGGCAAACAGCAGCAAGTCGCTGTCGGCGTTTGAAGACGTCGCGGCCGCCTTGATCGATTACAACAAGACCAACGCGGGCAGCGGCATGTTTGGCATGCACGTGACCAGCAACCTGGATTTACAGGGCACCGCCAGCGAGTCGCGCATTACGCACACTGACGAAACCTGGCTGGACGTGAAGAACAAACAGGCAGGGCTGAGCCTGCTGTATTCGACGGACTGGGGCAGCACGCTGGGTCTTAATTATCAGTACATCCGTGTGTTGTACGACAAAGACTCCTTGTTGTCGCAGTTGTTGAACGCGGATTACAAAGAGAAAACCCTGGGGCTGAGCCTGAGCTGGCCTTACAGCAGCAAGCTGAGTTTCAGCGGCAATATCGGCCGCCTGCACGTTGATCAGGATATGGGTGGCTCGGCCACCAGTTGGCAGGGCGGGGCCAATGTGAATTGGGCCGCCACCGGCAAAACATCGTTCGCGCTGAATTACGCGCATTCGCTGGATTCACCGGGTGCCACGTCCGGGCAGTCGTTCACCGACCACCTGGGGCTGGATGCGTATTACCAGTGGACCGCCAAGATCAAATTGCATGCCTCGGGCACCTATGACAAACGCCGTTACCCCGCTTCGCTGAACGCGGCGGAATACAACGAAAACACGCGCACCTTCAGGCTGGGCGCGGACTGGGCGCCCACAACGGCCATCCAGACCTCGATTTATGCGCAATACGCGGTGCGTAACTCGGATATTCCGGGCAATGCCTATGGCGACCATTTGCTGGGTGCGAACGCCAAGTTCTGGTTCTAGCCAGCCGCCGCCGCAACGGTGGCTTGAGTTGTTGACTACCAAAAATTATTAACTTGTTCTGCGAAAGCACCAAAAACAATATGAAACCACGCTCACTGAAACACTTTGCAGCGGCTTGCGCCTTGGTCTCCCTACCGCTTTGGGCCCACGCGCAGGCAACGATTACAACGTCATCGGTCGAAACCGCCACCTGGCAAGACGCTGTGGTTTCGGCTGATAGCCACGATGACGGCCGCCAGACCGATGGCGAAGCAGCCCAGGTGCTCAACGCGCTGCCGTTCTTCCGGATGTCAGAAGTTGGCCTGACGCGCGCGGGCTCGGTGATGGGCGGCGCGATGTCGGAGGGGCATCTCGGCGGTTCGTCAGGGAATACCAGTGGAGTAGGGGCAGGGAGCAGCGATGAAGACCGTCGCGCCTCGGTGGTCCCCGAGCCCGAAAACTGGTTGTTGTTGACACTCGGCGTGCCGCTGCTGCTGGCCCGTCGCAAGCGCTCCTCAAAGCAGTAAACCAGGCAACAGGATGGGTGAAGCCATGAACACCGTAAATACGCTGGAAACCAGTGCCGCCCTCAGCGTCGATGCCGCGCGTGAGGATGTCGATACGCTGCCGAATTATTTGCTGGGTGACCGCTTTGGTGAGTTTTCCAAAGTTGCCCCGGTGGCCAGCGTATTCAAACTGGTGATTGATCCCGTGTTGGTGGTGGGCACGATGGTGTTGCTGGCGTGGCTGTTTGATGTGGCCATCAGCGGCTACACCACAGTGCTGGCGGTGATTGCTTTTCTGTTGTCGGCACTGGTGCTCGAAGGCACGGTGCTGTTTGTGCCGGGCAATTCGCGGCCGTGGCAGGGCTTGGGCAAGATGGCGGTCAGCTGGTTGCTGATCTGCATGTTTCTTTATCTATTAGGCAGCGCCACCCATTTTGGCGACTATTTTGATCCGCGGTTTGTGCTGACGTGGATGGCGGTGGCACCGGTCACGCTGGTGTTAACGCACTGGATTATCCGCTCGGTGGTGGTGCATCCGGGGCATTCGCCCAGCAAGGCCAAACGGGTGGCGATCGTCGGCGCCAATCATGTGGGTCGTTTGCTGGCGCGGCGCGTCAAGAGCAGCCCCATCCACAATATTGAATTTGTCGGTTTCTTTGATGACCGCAGCATGGATCGGCTGGACGACGTCAAACCAGAAGAAATCCTCGGTCCGATCAGCTCGCTCACCCGATATTGCAAAGAACACGATATCCACGAGTTGTATATCTCGCTGCCCATGACCTCGCAGCCGCGTGTGCTGCAGTTGCTGGACGAAACCAAAGACACCACCGCTTCCATCTATTTCGTTCCCGATCTGTTCATTTTTGATCTGATCCAGGCGCGCTTTGACCAGATTGCCGGCGTGCCGGTCGTCGCCGTGTGCGAAAGCCCGTTTGTGGGCGTGCCAGGCGTGGTCAAGCGGCTGATCGACATCGCGCTGGCGCTGGCCATCCTCGCGCTGATCTGGCCGATCATGCTGGGCGTGGCGATTGCGGTGAAGGTGACTTCGCCCGGCCCGGTGTTGTTCCGCCAACGCCGCTATGGCGCGGATGGGCAATCCATCACCGTATATAAATTCCGCTCGATGACGGTGATGGAGGACGGCGACAAGGTCACCCAGGCCACCCGCAACGATCAACGCCTCACACCCATCGGCGGTTTCTTGCGTAAGGCCTCGCTCGACGAATTGCCGCAGTTCATCAATGTGCTGCAAGGGCGCATGAGCGTGGTAGGCCCACGGCCGCATGCCAATGCGCACAACGAGCTTTATCGCAAGCTGATCAAGGGCTACATGATTCGTCACAAGGTCAAGCCGGGGATTACCGGTTGGGCTCAGGTGAATGGCTATCGGGGTGAGACCGATACGCTGGACAAAATGCGTCGCCGGATCGACTTCGATCTGGAGTATTTGCGCAACTGGACGGTCTGGATGGACATCAAGATCGTCCTGAAAACGGTGACTTCGATGATCAATGACCGGAATGCATTCTGATAAGTTTGCCTTAAGCTACGTAAGTTAATGTTGGTCCATTACTGTCTCAATCGGAAAGCTTAATGATGAAAAACAATAAACTTGTATACCCGTTGGCGGTGGTTCTCGCGGTGGGCTTGTTGGCCGGTTGCGACAAGAAACCCAAGGCAGCCAGCCCCAGCCAGGTATTGGCCCGTGTCAACGACGCTGAAATCACCGTGCATCAACTCAACTATGTGTTGGCACGGCAACCCAATGCTTCGGATGACCAGAAGCAAGCCGTGCTCGACAAGCTGATCGACCAGGAATTGCTGGTGCAGAAGGCCGAGAAACTCAAGCTGGACCGTGATCCGACGGTGCTGCAATCGATCGAGGCCTCGCGCCGCCAGGTGTTGGCTCAGGCCGCCGCCGAGCGCGAATTCGGTCGCCCGGCCGAGCCTAGCCAGGCACAGATCGATGACTTCTACGCCAAGAACCCCAACCTGTTTGCCCAGCGCAAGGTGTATGACCTGGACGTGTTTGCGGTCAAGTCGTCCGACGTCAACGAAGGCCTGCGCAAAGAGCTGGATGCCAGTAAGACTGGCGCTGACACTCAGCAGATTCTGCAAACCCACAATATCCAGTTCCAGCATTCGACCGCGCAACGTGCGGCTGACCAGTTGCCGCTGGCTGCATTGCCGCAATTCGCGGCCATGAATCCGGGCGACATCTCGGTGCTGCCGCAAGGTGACGCCACCATGCTGTTGCAACTGAAACAAGCCACCCCCGCGCCGGTGGCAGAAAAAGACGCCGCCAAAATCATCGCGCGTTATCTGCAGAGCGATGCCGCCCGCACCACCGCGGCTGACCATCTGAAAAATCTGCGCGGCGGCGCCAAAATCGAATACGTCAAGCGCTTTGCCTCAGAGCCGGCCTCGGTGGCCGCAGGCGGGTCAGCAGACGAAGAACACCTCAAATCCGGTATCAAGGGGCTGAATTAACATGATGAAGTGGCTACTTACCCTGTGCATGGCGTGTATGTTTGCCCTGCCGCTGGCGGCACGCGCCGAAAATGCAGGCGAATACAAACTCGGACCCGGCGATGTGATCAAGGTCAGCGTGTATGACCATCCTGATCTGCAACTCGAACTGCAACTGACCAAAGACGGCGAACTGTCGTTTCCGCTGGTCGGCATGGTCAAGCTCAACGGCGTGTCGTTTGCCGAAGCGGAACAAGCCATCGCACAACGTTTGTCCAAAGGCGGTTTCATCAAGAACCCGCAAGTCAATGTGCTGATTTCGCAATATCGCAGCCAGCGCGTTTCCATCATTGGCGAGATTGCCAAGCCGGGCCGCTATTCGCTCGACTCGGCCACCAATCTGCTTGATCTGCTGGCCATTGCCGGCGGCCTGACCGGTAACGGTGGCGACGTGGTGCAGTTGCTGCGTGATGGCAAGAAAACCGAAATCAATCTGCCGCGCGATATCAATAACGGCAAGAGCGAGAACACTACCCTGCGCATGCAAAACGACGACGTGATCTACGTGCCGCGTATGGCGCAGTACTACGTGTACGGCGAAGTGGGGCGCCCGGGCAATTTCCGCCTGGAGCTCAACCAGACCGTGATGCAGGCCCTGGCCGTGGCGGGTGGCTTTAACCAGCGCGCGTCGCATACCTCGATCACCATCAACCGTCCCCAGCCCGATGGCAGCGTCAAAGTCATCGACGTTCAACCTAACGATCTAGTCCAGGCCAACGACGTTATCTACGTCAAAGAAAGCCTGTTCTAAGCGGGAGATCCACATGAACTTTACCCAGTTTCTCCAGGTGCTCCGGGCGCGCAAAGCCATCGTTCTGACGGTGTTCTTTGTGGTCGTGGGCGCAACCACGGTGGTGACGCTGATGTTGCCCAAGCGCTATACCGCCGAGCTGGTGATGTCGATCGACGCCCGTGGCCAGGATGCCGTCACCGGCCAGTCCATGGTCAACTTTCTGACGCCGGCTTATCTGGCCACCCAGGTAGACACCATTACCAGCCATAACGTGGCACTCAAGGTGGTGGATCAGTTGGGCCTGGCCAATTCGCCGGAAGCGCGGCAGAAGTGGGAAGACGCCGGTGGTGAAGGCAACTACCGCGACTTTATGGCGGATTCGATCCGCGCCAAGCTCGAGGTCAAGCCCAGCCGTGACAGCAATATGATCACGATCTCGTACACCTCGCCCGACCCGCATTACGCATCGGTCATCGCCAACGCCTTCGGTGCGGCTTACCAGAAGATGTTGATCGATATCCGCTCGTCCAATGCGCAGCAGAACAATGACTTCTTCCAGCAGCAGCTCAAAGGCCTTAAAGCCGATATGGATCGGGCGCAACAACGTCTGACCGAGTTCCAGCAAAAAGAAGGCATCAGTGCCACCGACGAGCGCATGGACATCGAAACACAGCGCCTGAACGATCTGGCGGCCCAACTGGGCGCAGCGCAATCGTCCACGCTGGAAGCGCAATCGCGTGCTCGTGGCGGTGTGGCTTCGCCGGACGTGCTCAACAATGGTCTGATCCAGAACCTCAAAGGCACGCTCGCGTCGCAAGAAGCGCAGTTCAAACAGATGCAAGCCAGCAACGGCCCCAATTATCCGAAGTACAAGGAAATGGAAGCCCAGGTGCAGGCCACGCGTGATCAGCTCAACCAGTTGCTGCGGCAGTACTCGGGCAGCGTGAGCAGCGTGGCATCCAACTCGGCCTCGCGCCAGGCTGCGGTTGAAGCCGCACTGGCTGAACAGAAGGCCCGCGTGATGGACATGAAAAAACGTCGCGCCACCATGGATGCACTGACTGCCGACGTCGACAACGCGCAAAAAGCCTATGCCCAGGCGCAGCAACGTTCGTTTGAGACCATGCTGCAAAGCCGCAACTCGTCCACCGACTACGCCATCCTGAAGTCGGCGCCGGAACCCAATGCACCGTCGGGCCCGCGCACCACCATGAATGTGCTGATGTCCATCATCGTTGGCTTGTTGCTGGGTATCAGCTTTGCCTGGCTGGCTGAAGTCATGAACCGCCGCGTCCGTTCGGCCATGGATGTAGAGCTGCTGCTGGATGTGCCGGTACTGGCAGATCTGCGCAAGACGCGCCGTCTGCGCCGTCCGCGCCCGCCGCTGTTGAATGGCCCGAAGGCCGCGTGAGGAAGACGCCATGAAACAAGAAATCATTATTCATAACCAGCATCAAGGCCTGCCCACCGGCAATATGGGCCAGCTGCTGCTGGACCAGGGCAAGCTGACGCTGCAACAGGCCGAGAACGTGCTGCGCCTGCAAAAAGAACAGAACATCCTGTTCGGCGAAGCGGCCATCAAGCTCGGTTACGTCACCGAACGCGATATCCAGTCGGCCTTGTCGCACCAGTTTTCCTACTCGCATCTGGCCGGGCAAGACACCGATCTGGACCAGGCGCTGGTGGCCGCGCATCAACCGTTTGGCCACGAAGTCGAAGCCATCCGCGGTTTGCGCAGCAAGCTGATGCTCAAGTGGATTACGCCGGGCAATAAGTCGCTGGCGATTACCTCGTGCGAAGAAACGCTCAAAAGCCATTTGCTGGCGGCCAACCTGGCCATCGTGTTTTCGCAACTGGGTGAACGCACGCTGCTGATCGACGCCAATATGCGTAATCCGCAACAGCACGCCCTGTTCAAGATTGATCAACGCCCCGGTCTGTCCGACATCCTGGCCGGTCGCGCCAACCTGAGCGCGGCCCGTGCCGTCGACGGTTTGCGTGCCCTGCATGTGTTGCCGGCCGGCACCGTGCCGCCCAACCCGCAAGAACTGCTGACCCGCATGCATTTTGATGAGCTGATGCTGCAAGCCATCAGCGAGTTTGATGTGGTGATCGTCGATACCCCGGCGCTGGATGCCGCGGCCGATGGTCAACTGGTGGCAGCGCGGGCGCGTGGCGTGGTGATGGTGGCACAGACCGACATCACCCCGGTCAAGAGCCTGAACCGGGCTCGCGATGAAATTGTCGGCTCGGGCGCGGAAGTTCTGGGTTGTGTCATGGCCTGAGGGCCGGATGCAAACAAGGCGTGCGCCGGTGCAAGCACTGGCGCACCCCCACTGATTTAAAGAGAGATCGTGATGGATAGTGGCTCGACCATGTCAAAAAACACCGCCAGTGAACTCAGCACGCTGCTCAGCCGCATTGCGCTGCCGCTGGTTGGGCTGCTGGTATTGCTGGTGCCGACGGTGTTGCGGCTGGCCAGCACACTGTGGGATTCCGATGAGCAAGCGCATGGTCCGATCGTATTGCTGATCGTGCTGTGGCTGTTCTGGTCGCGCCGCGACGAGGTCAAATTCAGCGCGCCCTCGATGTGGGGTTGGCCGCTGTTGGTGGTGGGCGCGCTGATGTACATCATGGGCCGCTCGCAGCAGATCTATCTGTTTGAAATTGGCGCATTCATTCCGCTGATTGCCGGCGTGCTGCTGGTCTACGGCGGTTGGGCCATGCTCAAGACTTACCGCTTTGCCGTGTTCTTTATCCTGTTCATGATTCCGCTGCCGGGTTCGGTGGTGGATATGCTCACCGGTACGCTCAAGCAATATGTGTCGGTGCTGGCCGAAAACGCCTTGTATGCCCTGGGTTATCCGATTGCCCGCACCGGCGTCATGCTGACCATCGGACCGTATGAACTACTGGTGGCCGATGCCTGCTCGGGCCTGCATTCCATGTTCAGTCTGTATGCCATGGGCCTGTTGTATCTCTACCTGGCGCAATACAAATCGATCTCGCGCAACCTGCTGATTTTTCTGGCCATCGCACCGATTGCCTTCCTCGCCAATGTGGTGCGGGTCATGATCCTGGTGCTGGTGACGTATTACTTTGGCGATGCGGCCGGGCAGGGTTTTATCCACGGCTTTGCCGGGATCATGATCTTTGCCGTCGCACTGGCGCTGTTGTTCTCGCTGGATAGTCTGATGGGCCTGTTCCGGCCGCGTCATAAAGGAGCCGCTGTATGAAACCGTTAACTAAAGGTCTGATCGTTTGCGCGATCATGGTATCGGGCGCCGTGGTGGCGCAGGCGCTGACTCCCACGCAGTTTATGGCGCAACAACGCAAGGTCGACCTGGAAACCGCGATCCCGGCGCAATTCGGCACCTGGAAAACCGTGGTCGATACCGCGCCGGTGGTGCAGTCGGCCGAGTCACAAGCGGTGCTGGCCAAGCTCTACAGCCAGATCCTGTCGCGCACCTACATCAATCCGCAGGGCGAACGCATCATGCTGATGATTGCGTACGGCGAAGACCAGCGTGATAACGGCGGCCGCCAGTTGCATCGGCCGGACATCTGCTATCCGGCACAAGGCTTTGCCATTCATGGCGTTGAACAAACCGTGGTACGCACCGGCAGTGGCCCGGTACCGCTAACGCGTCTGACTGGCGTTAATGGTCGTCGCATCGAACCGGTGTCGTTCTGGACCACCATCGGTGATCAGATCGGCGCAGACCCGACTGATTTTAAAAAGCGTCTGTGGGGCTACGGCTTCAGAGGCCTGATTCCGGATGGCTCCATCGTGCGCGTGTCGACCATCTCGGCCGATGAGCCGCGTGCTTATGCCCTCGAAAACCAGTTTATCGATCAAATGGTGTCCTCCAGTCCGCAAGCCGCCGCCGTACTCGGCGTGGGCCGCGAGAGCACCGCGCTGTAACGCTTGCCTGACCAGAACACGGTAGCTCGCTACCTGGAGAAAAAAACCGTGCGCCTCGCTCTTAACCTGCCTCATATCCAGCTGCCCCCGTGGGCCTATCGCGTCTACGATTTTCTGGCGCGCTGGGTTCCGCCCGTTCTGCGCTGGACCTCGCTGATTTTCTTGTGTCTGTTCATTGGCCTGACCGTGGCCGTGATGGGGATGTTCGGCGCCATTTTCTGGTGCGGCATCGCCGCCATGCTGCTGCTGCCGCTGGTGGTCACCCAGCAGAACCGTCTGCTGCGTGAAGGCACGGTGTATGTCTATCTCGGCTATATCGTGCTGCTGCCGATGGCGGTCAAGATGACGTTTGAAGGCCTGCAAAGCCCGCCGCAAATCTTGTTGTTTACGCTGGGCCTGTTGGGCTTGCCCGCGTTTTTGCGCTACTGCGGTCAGAGCCGGCTGCTGGTGCTGGCCATGTTGTCGTTCTTGTTGTTCATCACGTTTGCGCTGTTGTCGACCTACTTTGGCCGTTCGCAAACCATGGCCTTTATCAATCAGAGCTTCAGTGATCTCAAGGGCATACTGATGCTGTGTGGCGGTTTCCTCGCCCTGTGGACCGCACGCACCGAGCGCATTCTGGATCGCTTTGCGCGTTATTACTGGCTGTTTGCCGGGGCGATGGTGGCGCTGGAGTGGGGCGCGCCGTCGGCGTATTACAAGGTGTTCCACGGCATGCCCGGTGGCCCCGATCCGACGGGTATCTTTCCGGGGCGCGCCAATGGCCCGTATGAACATCCGGCCTATCTGGCGGCGACCGCCACCTTCTTTGGCATCTATTGTTTTGCCCGCATGGTCACCGAAAAAAACTGGCGGGGCTGGGCGGTGGCTGCGGCCGGGCATGCGCTGATCCTGCTGTTTGCGGTGCAACGCCAGGCATTGATTGGTGCCATGGCGGCCTGCTTCATGATCATGCTGCTGTCTAATCCGCGTGCGCTGGTCAAGCGCGGCACCATGGCATTGATGGGTGGCGCGCTGATCCTGAGCGTGGTGGGCAGCATTTATTCCAAATATATCGTCAACGATCTGCAGCAGTGGGGTAATACCCGGACCGGTGCGGTCACGGCACCGCGAGCACAGATTTATCAAACCAGCGTCGAGATCGCGCAGAACTACTTTCCGCTGGGCGCGGGTCTGGGCACTTATGGCGGCGCCGGTGCGGCCAAATACGACGATACCTTGTACTGGGATAGCGGCTTTAACCAGCTGTGGTGGTTCCAGCGCAAAGAGAATTTCTTGATGGATACCTACTGGCCCAATCCGATTGCCGAAACCGGTATGTTCGGCGCGGCAAGCCTGATGTCCTTCTATTTGTTCATGCTGGCCTTTATGGTGGTCAAGGCCTACAAGGCCAGACCCGGCTTGCGCTTTTACTGGCTGCTGGCTTCGGGTTCGTTCTTGTCGGTATTGCAGTTGACCGCCACCCACCCTGGTTTTACCGATCCGCGTCTGTTCTTGCTGACCTCGATGACGCTGGGCTGGGCGGCCACGCGTGAGCGTGAAGCCAAGGCCGTCACCGCCGTGGGCCCGCAACCGCAAAAGCCGGCACGCTTTGGTATGCGCTCTGCTTATGCCGCCGCGCGGGTGACACGATGAAGCGCCTGCAGCAAAGCGCCGTGTTACTGGCACTGGCGCTGGCGCAGGCCAGCGCATGGGCGGCCGAGGCCAACTGCAATGGCATTGATCCGCTGGCAGTCAGCATCGACCCCAATCAGGTGGTGCGCGATAACGTACCGCGTGCGCTATTTGGTTTTAATTTGCCGTGGGCGGATTTTCAGAAAGGCTTTACCGAAGACGGTAAAGTACGCGCTGATGTGCTGGCGTGGCTCAAACCTTTTGCCGGTGCCTTGTATCGTTATCCCGGCGGTACACCTTCCAACTGGTTTGAATGGCAAAAGTCGGTGGGCAAAGACCGGCCCAAACAGGTTTTCGATTACGACCAGGCCTATCAAGCCACGTTTGGCATCGACGAAATGCTGGCCTTCATGAATGAAGTGAATGGCCGCGCCATCTTCACCTTTAATCTGCAAGGCCCGCACAAACAGAATCTGGATGACGACTGGGTGGTGCAGAACAGCATGAGCTGGATGCAGCACGTCAAGGACAGCAAGCTGGCGCACTGCCAGAACATGGCCAGCGCCGACTGCCGCGTTGCGTACTGGGAAATGGGCAATGAGCTGGATATGTCCGGACGCTGGCAATCCAAGTCCTACGGTGCCCGGGTGCAGGCGGTGCTGAACGCGGCGCAAGACAAGTTTCCGGAGGCGCGCATGCTGGTGGGGTCGCAAACCTCGCCGTGGGGGCGCAACCCCAATCAGGAAAAAGATTTCGACCAGCAAGTGGTGCGGCAGATGGTGGGCAGCGATGCCCGGCAAAAGCTCAAGGCGCGTGCCCTGGCCGACCAACCGGCCGAGATCAATCCGAATATCTACGGCGTGGCTTTTCATGTGTATTACGACGGCCAGGACGTGCCAACCTCGATGAGCTGGGCCGGGCGGCTGCATAACCAGTGGCTGCAACAAGGCCATGAGGCGGGTACGCGCAGCAATGACGCGGCCAATCCGGGCAATCACATCGTGGTCACCGAACACGCCTTGTGGCCGGGTACACCGGCCAATGGCAACTGGGATCAAGCGCTGGCGCTGGCCAGCGGTGGCCAGGGCGCGGTGTCGACCGCCGACTGGATCCTGGCGGCGGCGGGTACGCCCTTTATTGAAGGCATGAACTGGCACGCCATCGAAGTCGGCGCGGCCTGGCGTTTGTTCCGCTATGTGCCGCCGGCCAATGGCAAAGCGGCGCAGGTGTTCCCGATGCCGGTGTATTGGGCGCAGCGCACGCTGCGCGACGCCTGGCTGGATGATCTGGTCAAGGTCACGCCCATCCGCACCGGCCGCGTCGCCAATTACGCCTACGGTTTGCGCCTGGCCGCCATGCGCAGCAATGACCGCAGCCAGACCAGTCTGCTCGGGGTAAACCGCAGCACCCAGCCGGTGCTGTTGCAGATCAAGTGGCCGGGCGCGGCGGGCAAGCTGAATATGCTGAGCACCGAAGCGGGCCAACGTCTGGCGGAAAACACGCCGGAAGCGCCCAACGCGATTACGCAAAAGCAAAGCCAGCTGACGCTGACGGCCAATCAGCCCGCCATGGTTTGCGTGCCTGGCATGACCGTATTTTCGCTGGCCAGCAAGGCCGGCCAGTAAGGCCAGCACGCCGCCAGGCCCACACCCGATTCTGCCCGCCTGGCCTGGTGCCGGGCGGGCGCAGGTTTATTTTTGAGCGGTGACCGACATGGCAACCATACTGACCGGGAAATCCTATCCCTTTATTTTCAATACGCCGCGCAGCAACCAGTTTGATAACGTGGTGCGCTCCAAGGTGTACAGCGGGCATCGCTTCTGGGGTCCGCTGCAGGCGGTATCAGTGCAGAAACGCATCGGCGGCCCGGATCTGATCCACGCCTTCAACAGCATTCCGCTGGATCTCAAGCCGTTTGTGCTGGGCTTTGAAGGCGAACTGCCACGCTCGATGTCCGGCCCTGGCCGCCTGGCCATGCGCAAGCTGCTGCGGCCGCAATTGCTCAGCCGTCGCTGCCGTGGTTTGTTTCCGATCAGCAAATTTGCGCGCCATCTGTTTGAGCGGTCGGCACGTGACTGGCCCGAGTTCGAGCAGGCGCTGGCCAAATGCCAGGTGGTTTATCCCAGCATTCCTTTGCATGTGACCGAGCCGCGTACGCTGCATACCAATCCGATCACGCTGACGTTTATTGGTGCCGAATGGGCGCGCAAGGGCGGGGTGGTGTGCACCCGGCTGGCGCAGTTGCTCAAGGCGGCGGATATCCCGTTTGTGCTGAACATGATTTCCGGCATGAACTACGGCCTGCACGTTTATACCGACACCAACGCCGAGTTCTATGCCAACGACGTGGCTGCGCTCAAGACCGAGGGTATCCGCGTCATGAACGGGCTGCCCAATAAACAGGTCCTTGAGATCCTGGCGCAAAGCGATCTGTGCCTGCTGCCCACGCTGGATGATTCGTTCGGATTCAACATCATCGAAAGCATGAGCTACGGCGTGCCGGTGATTGCCTCCGGCATTTGCGCCATCCCCGAAATCATCGACAACGGGCTGGACGGCTTTTTGCTGAAGTTGCCGGTGGACGAGGGCGGTCGTTGGCAACATATTTATACCCCCGCCGAGCAACGCAGCAGCGCCGCATTCCAGCGCCAGCTCGATGCCACTTATAGCGATCTGGCGGCGCAGATGTTCGACATCGTGCGCCGTGTGGTGAATGGCGAGATCGACTACCGCGCGCTGTCAGCCCATGCGATCAAAAAGATCGAGCAGCGCTTTGAAGCCAATCTCATCAGTGCCCAGTGGCACCAGATCTACGCGCGCAGTTTGCAGCGCGCCTGATCCGGCCACCGCTGGTGTAACCCTGAACGTCGTGGCGGCCAGTACCTGCGGGTGCGGCCGCTGCTCGCCTGGAACCTGCCATGTCTGTTGTTAAAAATCTCTTCTTTATGAGCGGCTCCACCGCCGCCCGCCTGGCCGCCGGCCTGCTTACGTTTACGGTGATGGCGCGCTTTCTGGGGCCGGAACCGTTTGGCGTGCTGATGTACTGGCTGTCGGTGGCGGCCTTGTTGTCGCTGGTCAGCAACTTTGGTCTGACCACTTATCTATTACGCGAAATGGGTGCCCAGCCTGGCCATCCCTCCGCGCTGCTCAACGAGATGTGGACCAGCAAGTTCATCCTTACCGTGCTGCTGTTACTGGGCTGCGGCCTGGCCCTGCCGTTTTTGCACGATATGGACAGCCGCATCATCTTTGTCTGTCTGGTCATCGGCATGACGCTGGAAACCTATCTCGACATGCTCAACGCCGGCTTTCGCGGCGTAAATCGTTATGACGCCGAGGCACGCAATGCCACCCTGCTGGTCATGATCAATCTGATCTGCATGGTGGGCGTGCTGTTTTTCTGGCGCACGCCGGTGGCCGGCGCAGTGGCCTTTGTGCTGGCGCGCAGCACCGGCTTTGCCATCACCTTCTATCAAGTGCAAAAGCTGATTGGCCGGATTCATCTGGTGCCGTTGCGCCAGGGCGCCAGCCGCATTCGGCCTGCGGTGGCCTACGCGCTGGACGCGGGTTTCCAGATGGCATTTGGTCAGGTCGACGGGGTGGTGCTGAATCACACCATCGGCCCGGCCGCCGTCGGCTTGTATCAGGCTGGCCTGAAGCTGTTTATGGGTGGCGCGCAGGGGATACAGATTCTGGCCAATGTGTTTTTGCCGCGCGCTGCGGCGCGCAGCCACAACGCGCAGGAATTTGCGCAGGAAGCCAAACGCATCCAGTACGCCTTTATCGGCTTTGGCGCGCTGTTCGGGCTGGCGCTAGCGATTTTTGCCAAACCGATCACCCTGCTGTTTTTCGGCCAGGCCTTCTTGCCGCTGCAGAATTTGCTGCCGTGGTTTGGTTTGTTGTTTCTGGTTCGCTTCTCCGCCTCGGCCTGGGGCATTTTGATGACGGCAGCCGGGCGGCAGAAACGCCGGGTGGCGCTCACGGCGGTGCATTGGGTGGTGATTGCCATCGCCGCGGTGGTGCTGATTCCTCGCTATGGCATTCCCGGCTGGATTATGGCGCTGACCGTGGGTAACGGCTTTCTGGCGCTCGGTTATTTCTGGTCCGTGCGGGAGCAGACCACCCACCCGTATTCGGTGATTGCGGCGTCGGTACTGCTCGCCACCAGTTTTGTACCTTTCGTCTGGGTACATTGATTGTCAGCATAAAAAATACGGCGCTGAAAGCCATGGCCTGTGACAGCGCCCACTCGGCCGCCCGCGTGTCAGACGAATTCTGATTGACGCATTGCAGCAAATCCTTATTTACCGCGCCTTGGCGGGCAAAAATCGCCCTGTAGTGGTGTTACATTCACTACATAAAACTTTCTCTACCTGAACGAAGTTTATCGTTATAATCGTCACAAACAGAGGCATGGTGTAAACATGAAGAAAGCAACTGACATCTCAACCGTGGTGAAATCGGGGCTGTGCTCAGGCTGCGGCCTGTGCAGTTCCGTGGCCGCGCCACAGGTGCAGATGCGCATGACCGAAGCCGGCTATCTGCGGCCCATGGTGCAGTCGCCGCTGACCCCGTCGCAACACCAGCAAGTGGCCGCCTCCTGCCCGGGAATGCGGATCGAGCACGATGCGGTTACCGAACCGTATCACCCGATCTGGGGCCCGCTGGTGGGCGTGGCAACCGGTTATTCCACCGATGCTGAAGTACGGCATAAGGGTTCGTCGGGCGGCGGCATTTCGGCGCTGTCCTTGTATTTGCTTGAAACCGGCAAGGTCGAGTTCATCGCGCAAATTGCCACCAGCATGACTGACCCGCTCAAGAACGAGCTGCAACTGAGCCGGACCCGCGCCGATGTGCTGCATGCCGCTGGCTCACGCTATGCGCCGTCGGCACCGCTGGCGCGGATTGTTGAATTGCTCGACAGCGGGGCGCGCTTTGCTTTTGTGGGCAAGCCCTGTGATGTGGCCGCGCTGCGCCAGTATGGCCGCACCGATCCGCGCGTGGCCCAGCAAGTGCCTTATATGTTGTCGTTTATGTGCGCTGGCATACCCAGCCACCGCGGCACGCTGGAACTGCTGCAAACGCTGGGGGTAACGCCCAACCAGGTCAAGACCTTCCGTTATCGCGGCGATGGCTGGCCCGGCAAGGCGCGCGTGGTGACACATGCCGGTGACGTGCGTGAAATGGATTACAACGCCTCGTGGGGCACCATCCTTAATAGGCATCTGCAGTTCCGCTGCAAGATCTGCCCGGATGGCACCGGCGAGTTTGCCGATGTGGTGTGCGCCGATGCCTGGTATGGCAAAGACGGCTATCCGGACTTTGAAGAACGCGAAGGCCGCAGCCTGATGCTGACCCGCACGACAGCGGGCGAAAGCATGGTCAAGGACGCGATCGCGGCCGGTTACCTGGTACGCGAACCGCTCGACGTTAAAGAAATCAGCGGCATGCAGCCGTATCAGGTCAATCGCAAGCAAATGGTGCTGGCGCGCTTGCTGGGTACGCGCTTTCGCCAGGGCGTTGCGCCCCGTTATATCAATGTCGGCCTGATGACTGCGGCTCGACAAACCTCATTCGTGCCATGGCTGCGTAGCCTGGTCGGGACCTACAAGCGCGCATTGGGAGAAACCAGTTGAAAACCAGAACCTCTGACAGCAGCCGCGCCCCGGCCACCCTCACGGTCGGCCTGCTGTGGCATTCCATCTCGTCCGATAACCTGGGCGTGGGCGCGCTGACTGAATCGCAAATCGCCATCTGCGAAAAAGCCGCGCAACGCGCCGGCGTCAGCGTGAATTACATTCTGTTTGGCACCTCGGGCGGCAGCAGCTACGCCCCGGCTGGCGTGCGCATCGAACAAGGCCCGCGCGTGTCCATCAAGCGCATGCTGACCGGCAATTCGGATTACCTGCGCGAAGTGGAGCGCTGTGATCTGGTACTGGATATCGGCGAGGGCGACAGCTTTGCCGATATCTACGGCACCAAGCGCTATCTGTTTTTGCTGGCGTCCAAGCTGGGTGTGCTGGCCAAAAACAAACCGCTGGTGTTGTCGCCGCAAACCATCGGGCCGTTTGACAAGCCGCTGCAACGTTGGGCCGCCTCCGCCGTCATGCGCAAAGCCGAATGCGTGTTTGCGCGTGATGAGATGTCGAGCGCCTATCTGGAAAAACTGGGCGTGCGTGGCAATGTGCGCGAAGTGATCGATGTGGCGTTCCGCCTGCCGTTTACCAAGCCGGTGCGTGCAGCGGGCGGCAAAACAAAGATCGGCATCAACGTATCCGGTCTGTTGTTTGCGGGCGGCTACACCGGCAACAACCAGTTTGGCCTGACCATCGATTACGCCGAATACATGCGCTCGCTGTTGCGCACGTGGACGGCGCTGCCCAATACCGAAGTACATCTGATTGCCCACGTTATCCCGGACAACATGCCGGAAGAAGATGACCGTGTGGCCATCACCCAGTTGCTGAAGGAATTCCCCACGGCATTCAAAGCGCCGGAATTCCGCTCCCCGGCCGAAGCCAAATCGTTTATCTCGGGCATGGACTTCATGACCGGCGCGCGCATGCATGCGTGTATTGCCGCGTTCTCGTCCGGCGTGCCGGTGGTACCGCTGGCGTACAGCCGCAAATTCAATGGCCTGATGGCCACGCTGGGTTACACCTGGCTGGCCGACGGCAAGGCAATGACCACGGCCGAAGCGGTGGCGATCACGCTCAAGGGCTTTGAGCAACGCGAAGAACTGGCCGCGCAAGTGGCGCGTGGCAATGCGCGCGCCGCAGCCCGGCTGGATGATTACGAAGACTTTCTGGTCGATCTGTTCAACCAGGTGCAACCGGCGGCCAAGCGCAGCGCCGTGGCGGCACAGTCGTTGCAGCAGGCGTGAGCGCGATCATGAAAACGCCCGCCGTCGGCATCGTCATCCTGAACTGGAATGGTTGGCGCGACACCATCGAATGCCTGGAAAGCGTGTATGCGCTGGATTACCCGGCGTTCAATGTAGTGTTGGTGGATAACCATTCCAGCGATGATTCGATGAACCAGATCGAAGCGTGGGCGCAATCGGAACGCGGCCGCGCCTTGATCGAGGGCGGGCTGACCCGTTGCAACGCCGGCACCCCGGCCGAAACCGGCTTTCGCCACAAATCGCTGCATCTGATCGACGCGCCCGACAACGGCGGCTTTGCCAAGGGCAACAACCATGGCATCCGTTATTCGATGCAGCAAAACGCCGGCCTGGTCTGGTTGCTCAACAACGATACCGTGGCCGCGCCCGATGCCCTGACCGCGCTGGTGCGCGAAACCCAGCGCAGCCCCGATATCGGCATGTGCGGCTCGGTGCTGGTGTACTACCACAACCGCAGCCAGGTGCAGGCTTATGGCGGCGTGTACTTCAATTTCAAGCTGGCGATGGGCCGACAGCTGGGGCAGGGCGCGCCGGTGGGTGATGTGCGCCTGGGCGAGATCAAGGACAGCGATCTGACCTATATCTCGGGCGCATCGCTGATGCTGACGCGCGCTTTTCTCGACGAAGTCGGCCTGATGGAAGAAAGCTACTTTCTGTATTACGAAGAAGTCGACTGGGCCGTGCGCGGCCGCGACTGGAAGCTGGCCATCGCGCGCGACAGCGTCATTTATCACAAGGAAGGCGGCAGCATCGGCACCAAATCGCTGAGCGCGCGCTCGCCGCTTTCGCAGTACTACCTCTATCGCAACATCATCCGGTTTTACTGGCTGCGCAAACGCTGGTTTTTTCCGGTGGCCGTGGCGCGCGTGCTGCGCGAAATGAGCAACACCGTTAAATCACGCGACTGGAACCTGTTCAAAGCCACGCGCCGGGCCATGGTCGACGGGCTGATGGGCCGCAAAGGCGCCGGCTTCTGAAATCGTGGCGCAGCTCACGACTACGGCTTGTTGACGCATCATTTAAGTTTTTATTCAGGTAAAGCAATACAAGATAGAGGCCGTGCGGATCGCTGCAGCGATGCGCTTGTTTTGAATCTGGTCAACGGAGCATCACGTGTCGAATGTTGAATTACCCGTTTCGGGCGCAGCCGGGCTTGCACAGGCGGTGCCGGAATCAAGAGCAGAAGCGCCCGCGCACAAGCTGGCGCTGGAAGTGGTTTGCTTTACCGGTAATTCTGGCCTCACCGATTATTCCGTTTCCTTGTGCCGCGAAGTCGCCAAACACAATCCGGTGGCCCTGTATACCGCGCAAAGCATCAACCCGCAGTTTGGCAAGATGGGTTTCCGCGTTGAACAAGTGTTCAGACGCACGCGTCAGTATTTTGCTGACGTACCGCGCTACCTGAGCGGCGTGCTCAAGCGGCGGCCGGATGTGGTGCTGTTCCAGGCGCCGCTCAAATATCCGGCGCTGGAAGGTCTGGCCGTGGCCGCCCTGCGCGGTGCCGGTATCCGCGTGGCGCTGACGGTGCATGACGTGCTGCCGCACTACCCCAAACCGTGGAGCAAATCGCTCTACACCTGGTTTTATCGTCAGTTCGACGGTTTGATCGTGCATTCCGAAGCCGCGCGCAAAGCCGTGCTGGCTATGGGCGTACAGCGCCCGATGTTGTGCGTGCCGCATGGCGTGTACGACTTGTTCAACCAGACCAACCCGAGCAAAGCCGCCGCGCGCGCCGCCATTGGTGGCATTGCGCCCACCGACAAGGTGGTGCTGTTTTTTGGCCATCTGGAGCCGCGCAAAGGCTTGCTCGAATTTATCAAGACCGCGCTACTGATGGCGCAGACCCGGCCTGACGTGAAGTTCTTGTTGGCCGGTGGCAGCGACATGAGCAAACACGGCGCGGCTGCTGCCGCCGCGTTTGAGGCCGCGCGCCATATGCCCAATGTGCTGATGCACGACCGGCGTATTCCGTTTGAAGAAGTCGAAAACTACTTTGCCGCCTCCGACGTGGTGGCGCTGCCCTACCTCGAAGGCACCACCAGCGGTGTGCTGAAGCTGGCGCTGGCATTTGGTATTCCCGTCATCGCCACCCGCGTGGGCGACTTTGCCGAAGAAATCCCGGCCGGGGCGGGTGAATTGTTTGAAGCCAACGACATCGCCGAACGTTCGCGCGTGGCCATCGAAACCGTGCTGGCCAACCATGCTCAATACGCCGCGCAGATGGCCACGGCGGCCGATCGCTGCGCGTGGTCGCGCATTGCCGACCAATATCTGACCTTTCTGGGAAGCCTGCCCCGATGAGCAAGCTGCTTAATATCAATAACTATCACTACCCACGCGGTGGCTCGGACGTGGTGTATTTCCGCCACGCCGAAATCTTTGGCGAGATGGGCTGGAACAACGCTTATTTCTCGATGCATCACCCCAAGAACGTGCAGTCCGAATGGTCGCAGTATTTTGTGGATGAGCTGGAGCTGGGCCATCAGTACGCGCTGTGGAAGAAAGTGCTGATGGCGGGCAAGGTGGTGTACTCGTTTGAGGCGCAACGCAAGCTTAACAAGCTGCTGGACCAGTTCCAGCCCGACGTGGCGCATCTGCACTGCATTTATCACCATCTTTCGCCTGCGATTCTGCCAGTGCTGAAGTCACGCGGTATTCCGGTGGTGATGACGGCGCATGATCTCAAGCTGGCCTGCCCGGCCTATCTGATGCTGAACAAAACCGGCATCTGCGAAAAATGCAGCGATGGCAATGTGCTGAATGTGATCAAGCACAAATGCATTAAAGGCTCGACCCTGGCCAGCGCAATTGTCGGCGCCGAAGCGTGGGTAAACCAGCAACTGAATACCTGGCACGACAACCTGGATGCGGTGGTGGTGCCGAGCAAGTTTTATATCGAGAAGTTTGTGCAATGGGGCATGCCGCGCGAGCGCTTCCACTATGTGCCCAACTTTGTCGAAGCCGGGCTGTTTGAGCCCAACTATCAGGTGGGCGATTACTTTCTCTACTTTGGCCGGCTGAGCTGGGAAAAAGGCGTGCCCACGCTGATCCGCGCTGCCGCCAAAGCGGGCGTCAAGCTCAAGCTGGCTGGTACCGGCCCGGAAGATGCGCAGCTGAAGCAACTGGCGGCTGATCTGGGCGCCGATGTCGAATTCATGGGCTTTTGCGCTGGCGAAAAACTGCACAACCTGATCAAGGGCGCGCGCGCCGTGGTGCTGCCGTCCGAATGGTATGAAAACGCCCCGATGAGCGTGCTGGAATCGTTTGCCCTCGGCAAAACGGTGATCGGCGCCGACATCGGCGGCATCCCGGAACTGCTGCGCGCCGACAGCACGGGCTGGAGTTTCCCCAGCGCCGACGTCGATGCACTGGCCGCCCGGATTGAGGAAGTCTCTGCGCTGCCCGACGCCACGCTCAACGATATGGGCCGCCAGGCGCGGCAACTGGTCGAGCGTGAATTCAGCAAACAACGATATATGGAAGGCGTGCGCGATGTGTACGCCCGTCTGGGAGTGCATTGATGGACAAGAAGATCAGCATCCTTGGTATTCGCGGCGTCCCCGCCGCGCATGGCGGCTTTGAAACCTTTGCCGAATTTCTGGCGCTGTACCTGACCGCGCAAGGCTGGAAAGTGACTGTGTATTGCCAGCACGAAGGCAATGGCCCGATCACCGAGGACGAATGGCGCGGCGTGCGCCGCATCAATATCCCGGTAGCGGGCGATGGCGCCAAATCCACCATCATCTTTGACTGGATCTCCACCAGACATGCCGCCAAGGTGGGCGATCTGTGCCTGACGCTGGGCTATAACACCGCCATTTTCTGCGCCTGGTTGCGTCTGCGTGGCGTCAACAATGTCATCAATATGGATGGCATTGAGTGGAAGCGCGCTAAGTGGGGCATCGTCGCCAAAACCTGGTTCTGGATGAATGAATGGGCTGGCTCCTTCCTCGGCAACCATCTGGTGGCTGACCATCCCGAAATCAAAAAGCATCTGGCGCGTGGCACCTCGGAAAGCCGCATCACCATGATTCCGTACGGCGCGGACCGGGTGGCAAGTTATAGCGATGACGTGCTGGCCAAATACGATCTGCAGCCGGGCCAATACGGCCTGTTGATTGCGCGGGCAGAGCCGGAAAACTCGATTCTGGAAGTGGTGCGCGCGTGGTCGCGGCAGCAACGCGGCATGCCGCTGGTGGTGCTGGGCAACTACAAGCCGGATGAGCACGCTTATCACCGCGAAGTCAAAGCCGCAGCGGGGCCGGAAGTGCGCTTTGTCGGCGCGATTTACGACAAGAACGTGGTCAGCAGTCTGCGTGCCGGTTGCCGCTTTTATGTGCACGGCCACCAGGTGGGCGGCACCAATCCGTCGCTGGTAGAAGCGTTGGGCGCGGGCAATGCCGTGCTGGGCCACGACAACCGTTTTAACCGTTGGGTGGCAGCGGGCTCGGGCGTTTATTTTGCCAACGAAGCCGAATGCGCCGAACGCATCGAAGAACTGGTCCACGACGACAAGCTGGTGGCGCAACTGCAAGTGCAGGCGCTGGCGCAATTCCATAGTCGCTTTGAATGGACCGACGTGCTGGCGCAATACGAAACCTTGCTGGCCGAATGGCTGCCGCAAGGCGCTGCGCTCAAATCAGAACAAGCCTCAGGAGCAAAAGCATGATACTCGTAACCGGTGGTGCCGGCTTTATAGGCGGCAATTTCGTGCTGGACTGGCTCGCGCAGAGCGATGAGCCGGTGATTAACGTCGACAAACTGACCTACGCCGGCAACCTGGACACGCTGTCCAGCCTGAAAGACGATCCGCGCCATATTTTTGTCCATGCCGGGATTGGTGATCGCGAAGTCATCGGCAAACTGCTGGCCGAACACGATGTGCGCGCCGTGGTTAACTTTGCCGCCGAATCGCATGTAGATCGTTCGATTACCGGGCCGGGTGAGTTTATCCAGACCAATGTGGTGGGCACGTTCAATCTGCTGGATGTGGTGCGCCATTACTGGGGCGATCTGCCCGCCGACAAGAAAGCCGCGTTCCGCTTTCTGCATGTGTCCACCGATGAGGTGTACGGCACGCTCAGCGCCACCGATGCGCCGTTTGCTGAAACCAACCGCTACGAACCGAACAGCCCGTATTCGGCCTCGAAAGCCGCGTCGGACCATCTGGTGCGCGCCTGGCATCACACCTACGGTTTGCCGGTGCTGACCACCAATTGCTCCAACAACTACGGCCCGTATCACTTTCCGGAAAAACTGATTCCGCTGGTGATCCTGAACGCGCTGGCCGGCAAGCCGCTGCCGATTTATGGCGATGGCCAACAGATCCGCGACTGGCTGTACGTCAAAGACCATTGCTCGGCCATCCGCCGCGTACTGGCCGACGGCAAAGTGGGCGAGACCTACAACGTGGGCGGCTGGAACGAAAAAGCCAACCTGGATGTGGTGAACACCATCTGCGGCATTCTGGATGACATCAAACCGCGCGCCGACGGCGCCGCTTATGCCAGCCAGATTACCTATGTGCAGGATCGCCCTGGCCACGACCGCCGCTACGCCATCGACGCGCGCAAGCTGGAACGCGAACTGGGCTGGAAACCGGCTGAGACCTTTGAGACCGGCATCCGCAAAACGGTGCAGTGGTATCTGGATAACGAACAGTGGGTTGGCAATGTCACCAGCGGTAGCTACCGCGAGTGGATCAACCAGCAATACGGAGCTTGAGATGCCGCGCATTCTGTTGACTGGCAAAAACGGCCAGGTGGGCTTTGCCCTGAACCAGACGCTGGCGGTACTCGGCGACGTGACCGCGGTTGACGTGCACGAGTGCGATCTGACCAAACCGGACGCCATCCGCGATCTGATCCTGACGCATCGCCCGGACGTGATCGTGCATCCGGCCGCGTATACCGCAGTGGACAAGGCCGAGAGCGAACAGGAACTGGCCTATGCCATCAACGCGGTGGCGTCGGGCGTGATCGGCGAAGTGGCGGCGCAGATTGGCGCGCCGGTATTCACCTTTTCCACGGACTACGTCTACCCCGGCGACAAAGACGGCTGGTATCAGGAATCGGATGCCACCGGCCCCTTGTCGGTGTATGGCAAAACCAAACTGGCGGGCGAAGTGGCCTTGGCCGCGGCGCAACCCAAGCACGTTACGCTGCGCACCAGCTGGGTATTTGGGCCGTGGGGTGGCAACTTTCTCAAGACCATGCTGCGCCTGGCCAAAGATCGTGATGCGCTGAATGTGGTGGCGGACCAGTACGGCGCGCCCACTTCGGCCAATCTGCTGGCCGATGTGACGGCACAACTGGTGGCGCGCTATCTGGATGATGTCGACGGTGAATATCCGTGGGGCACCTATCACCTGGTGGCGGGTGGCGAAACCAACTGGCACGGCTACGCCAAATATGTGATCGAACACGCGGCCGAGCTGGGCTGGAATCTGCAGGTGAAACCGGAGGCGATCAAGCCGATCCCGGCCAGCGATTACCCGGTGCCCGCGCCACGGCCGTCCAATTCGCGGCTGGATACCACGCTGCTGCGCGAAACCTTTGGCCTGAGCCTGCCCGATTGGCAACACGGCGTGCGCCATACGCTGGCGCTGTTGTCCGCCGGGCGTGGCTGAAGCAGCCAGCGGCAAATCCGATTTCAAAATCACTGGGCGGGCCGCAATCCGCCAGGAGCGACAAAAATGAAAAATCGTAAGGGCATTATCCTGGCCGGCGGTTCGGGCACGCGCCTGTACCCGGCCACCTTGTCGGTATCCAAGCAACTGCTGCCGATCTACGACAAGCCGATGATCTATTACCCGCTGTCGACGCTGCTGCTGGCGGGCATCAAAGACATCCTGATTATCTCGACGCCGCAAGACACGCCGCGCTTTGAGCAACTGTTGGGCGATGGCAGCCAGTGGGGCATCAATCTGCAATACGCGGTGCAACCGAGCCCGGATGGTCTGGCGCAGGCCTTTATCATCGGCGAAGAATTTATTGGCGATGACAACGTGGCGCTGGTGCTGGGCGACAATATTTTCTACGGCCACGATTTCCACGAGCTGCTGCAAGAGGCCTCGGCGCAGGAAAGCGGCGCCACCGTGTTTGCCTATCGCGTGCAGGACCCCGAGCGTTATGGCGTGGTGGAATTCAACGAAGATGGCCGCGCCATCAGCATCGAAGAAAAGCCGACGCAACCGCGTTCCAGCTATGCCGTCACCGGTCTGTATTTCTACGACAACGACGTGGTACGCGTGGCCAAAAACATCAAGCCGTCGCCGCGCGGCGAGCTGGAAATTACCGACGTCAACAGCGTGTATCTGCACGAGCAGACGCTGACCGTTAAAACCATGGGCCGCGGCTACGCGTGGCTGGATACCGGCACGCATGAATCGATGCTGGAAGCCAGCCAGTTTATTCAGACCATCGAATCGCGCCAGGGCCTGAAGGTGTGCTGCCCCGAAGAAATCGCGTATCGCCAGGGCTGGATTAACGCGGGCGATCTGGAAAAGCTGGCGCAGCCGCTGAAGAAAAACGGCTATGGCCGTTATCTGCTTAATCTGATTCACGATCGGGTGTTCTGATGAAAGTGATCGATACCGCCATTGCTGATCTGAAGATCATCGAGCCCACCGTGTTTGGCGACGACCGCGGCTTTTTCTTTGAGAGTTTTAACCAGACGCACTTTAACGAGGCCGTGGGCCGCGAGGTGCAGTTTGTGCAGGACAACCATTCGCGTTCGGCGCGCGGTGTACTGCGCGGGCTGCATTATCAGATTGAACATACGCAGGGCAAACTGGTGCGCGTCGTGGCCGGTGAGGTGTATGACGTGGCGGTGGATATGCGCAAATCGTCGCCTACGTTTGGCCAGCACGTGGGCGTGTTGCTCAGCGCCGAAAACAAACGTCAGTTCTGGGTGCCAGAAGGCTTTGCCCATGGTTTTTTCGTGACCTCGGACTACGCAGAATTCCTCTATAAAACAACTGACTACTGGTTTAAAGACCACGAACGTGCCGTGCGCTGGGATGACCCGGCGCTGGGCATTGAGTGGCCCGCCATCGGCGGTACGCCGCTGTTGTCGCCTAAAGACGCCGCTGCGCCCTTGTTGCGCGATGCGGATACGTTCCAGTAATACGGTCACCAAGGATTACTAACATGGCGCTTATTCCAGTCATTCTGTCGGGCGGTTCCGGCACCCGGATGTGGCCGCTGTCGCGCGCGGGCTATCCCAAACAATTTCTGGCGCTGAACGGCGAGCACAGCTTGCTGCAGCAAACCGCAACGCGCTTGCAAGGCCTGGCCGATGTGGCCGCGCCCATCATCATCACCAATCAGGACCAGCGCTTTCTGGTAGCCGAGCAACTGCGTGCCATCCATGTAGCGCCGCAATCGCTGGTGCTGGAACCGGTGGGCCGCAATACCGCGCCCGCCGTCGCCGTGGCCGCCGTCATCGCCGCGCAATCGGACCCGGAAGCCCTGCTGCTGGTGCTGCCGTCCGATCACGTGATTGAAGACACGGCAAAATTTCGCGTGCTGGTGGACCAGGCGCGTGCCGCCGCAGGGCAGGGCAAGCTGGTGACGTTTGGCATCCAGCCCACGCGCGCACACACCGGCTATGGCTATATTCGCCGCAACATGCCGCTGGCGGGCGCCGCCGGGGCGTATTCGGTGGAGCGCTTTGTAGAAAAACCGAATGCCGAGACGGCACAGCAGTTTGTCGATGAAGGCAATTACTACTGGAACAGCGGCATGTTCCTGTTCAAGGCCAGTACCTATCTGGCTGAACTGGAACGGCTGCAGCCCGAGATGCTGGCGCAAGTGAAACTGGCCATCGACAAGGGCCAGCGCGATCTGGACTTCTTGCGGCTGGACCCGGAAGCCTTCCAGGCTTGCCCCAGCGATTCGATCGATTACGCCGTGATGGAACGCACCGCGCAGGCCGCAGTGCTGGAAGCCGCTGATCTGGGCTGGAACGATATCGGCTCGTGGGCGGCGCTGTCGGAAGTGGCGCAGCACGATGCGGCCGGCAACAACCTGATCGGCGATGTGCTGGTCGAGAACGTCAGCAATAGCTATATCCGCACCGAAGGCCGCATGGTGGCCGCGATCGGGGTGCAGGATCTGGTGATTGTAGAAACCACCGATGCCGTGCTGGTGGCGCATAAAGACCATGTGCAAGACGTGAAGAAGATCGTCGACCGCTTGCAACAAGCGGGCCGTACCGAGCACTTACTGCATCGCCGTGTGTATCGGCCTTGGGGTAACTATGAAGGCCTGGATCAGGGCGATCGCTTCCAGGTGAAGCGCATTGTGGTCAAGCCGGGCGCATCGCTGTCGCTGCAGATGCATCACCATCGCGCCGAACACTGGATTGTGGTGCGCGGCACCGCCAAGGTGGTGAATGGCGACAAAGAACTGCTGCTGTCGGAAAACCAGTCCACCTATATCCCGCTGGGTGCGGTACACCGGCTGGAAAACCCGGGCAAGGTGATGCTGGAGTTGATTGAAGTGCAATCCGGCGCCTATCTGGGCGAGGACGACATTGTGCGGCTGCAGGACGTGTACGGCCGCGGCTAAGTGTTTTGAGGGCTACGGCTCTCGATCCAATCGAACCAACCGCGCCAGCATCATGCTGGCGCTTTCATGACGGGATGCTGCTATGACCACATTGACCTGCTTCAAGGCCTATGACATTCGCGGGCGGCTGGGCGACGAGTTGAACGAAGACATCGCCTGGCGCATCGGGCGCGCCTTTGCCGAACAGTTCAAACCCAAACGCGTGGCAGTGGGCGGCGATGTGCGCCTGACCAGCGAGTCGCTCAAACTGGCGCTGGCCAATGGCTTGATGGATGGCGGCGTTGATGTAATCGACCTGGGCCTGACCGGCACCGAGGAAGTTTATTTCGCCGCATTCCACCTGGATGTGGACGGTGCCATCGAAGTGACCGCCAGCCACAATCCCATCGATTACAACGGCATGAAGCTGGTGCTGGGCGGGGCGATTCCGGTGAGCGGCGACAGCGGCTTGCATGAGGTGCGCAAACTGGCCGAGGCCAATGAGTTTGCGGCGGTTGCACAACGCGGCACGCTGACGCAGCAGTCGGTGCTGGACGACTATATCTATCATCTGCTCGGTTATATCGATCTGAAAAAAATGCGGCCGCTCAAGCTGGTGGTGAACGCAGGCAACGGTGCCGCGGGCCACGTGATCGATGCGCTGGAAAAAGCCTTTGCCTGCGCGCGCGCGCCGATCCAGTTGATCAAGCTGTACAACGAGCCGGACGGCACCTTTCCGCATGGCATTCCCAACCCGCTATTGCCGGAAAACCGTGCCGCCACTTCGGACGCGGTGCGCGAACACAAGGCGGATATGGGCATCGCGTGGGACGGCGACTTTGACCGCTGCTTTCTGTTTGATGAGCACGGCGAGTTTATCGAAGGCTATTACATCGTCGGCTTGCTGGCGGAAGCATTTCTGCAAACCCATCCGGGCGAGAAGATCATCCACGACCCACGGTTGACCTGGAACACTGTGGAAATCGTCAAAGCCACCGGCGGCGTGCCGGTGCAGAGCAAAACCGGCCATGCGTTTATCAAGGAGCGTATGCGCGCCGAAAACGCGATTTATGGCGGCGAGATGAGCGCACACCACTATTTCCGCGATTTTGCCTATTGCGATAGCGGAATGATCCCGTGGCTGCTGGTGGCGCAGTTAATCAGCGTGAAAGACAAGGCGCTGTCGCAACTGGTATCAGAGCGCATCAGCCAGTTTCCGTCCTCGGGTGAGATCAATCGCAAAGTGCCCGACGCGGCTGCGGCCATTGCCCGCGTGCGTGGCGAATATGAAGGACATGCAAGTCTGATCGACGAGACTGATGGCATCAGCATGGAATATGGCAGCTGGCGCTTTAATCTGCGTTCATCCAATACCGAGCCGGTGCTGCGGCTGAACGTGGAAAGCCGTGGCGATCATGGCTTGATGCTGCAACAGACCGAGCGGATTTTGCAGTTGGTGGATGCGGCATAAGGCGGGATCGCGGGCGTTTTGATATTGCGGCGATGGCCGATGATCAAAACGCCCGCTGTATTTGCGGTCCCGCGCCTGCCCGCAGCGCTGATCTTTGGGCAGGACAATAAAAAACGGCAGCCGAAGCTGCCGTTTGTTGTTGCTGCGGCGGATTAAACGCTGCGGCGACGTGCGCGTGCTGCAACCAGTGCAACCAGGCCCAGACCCATCAGGGCATAGGTTTCAGGTTCCGGTACCGGAGCGGTCGGGCCAGCGCCGACTGCGAAGATACCCAGCGAGAAGTTGCCTTGATTCAGGTAGCCAGCACCGGTGCCTTTCAGCACATAGGTGTAGACCGCGCCCGGATCAAAGGTCACGCCCAGATAGCTGTTGGCGCCCACAGTGCCCAGCAGGGTGGAGCCTTCATACAGCGACAGCGACGAGTTCAGGAAAGAGAACGCGTTCGGCACATCAGCGATGGAGTAGTAGGCGGTCAGTGCGCCAGCCAGGGTGCCGGTGTCCAGCGTCCACGAACCGGTGTATTCGCCGGTGACAGGGCCCGCTGCGGTGTAGACGTTAATACCCTCAGCGATGGTGCCCAGGTCGGTTGCGAAAGCGCCGGCAGAGGCGGTGACCAGCGCGAGGCTGGCGATAACGGTACGAAGTTTCATGTGTAGATCTCCTTGGCAAGTCGGATGGTTTTGTGCCGTTGGTAATACCCTTATGGGGTCCCCGTGACATCAAGCTGTGCGTGCGTCCTTAAGGACGCTTACCAGCAGCTCCCATTCCGGTTCGTGGCCCGGCGGGATTGCTCGATACTGCTTGGGCATCGAGACTTGTTGTGTGCAGCTGAAATCGCAATACGCAGGGTCTTTCTCACCGCGCGCTTTGCACCTGATTTCAGTTGTTGCATGCTACCAAGTAAGCTCTATTCTTTCAATAACTTTTTGCTTTTCGGCGGTAAAACGCAGGAATTTGTAAGAAATACAGTAAATCCTGATAAAGAATAGGCGAAAAACGGCGCTTTTCGGGTGCTGCTGGCGCACCGATCTGGCGCGTGTCAGAATCCCGCGCCGCGCTACAACGCCCAAGCTGCGTTGGATTGCAGGCTTTATTAAAGTAAAACGTCAGTATTCGTAAGTGCGTTTCTGCGACTACAGTGCGCGCGATTATTTCGGCTGCGCCAGCGTGGTGCACGCCTCTTAGTACACAGGACAACAGCACGTGGCCGATAAACGGTGGCAAATCTGGTGCCGAGTCGTCGACAATTTTGGCGATATCGGCGTTTGTTGGCGGCTGGCACGTCAACTACATCACAACTACAACGCGGCGGTGACGCTGTGGGTGGATGATCTGGCTACCTTTGCGCGACTGCATTCGGCGGTGCAACACGCGCCGCTGCAGTCGGTCGAGGGCGTTACCGTGTGCCACTGGACCGAGGCCACGGTCAGTGCGCCCGAGGCAGATGTGGTTATCGAAGCCTTTGCCTGCGAGTTGCCCGCCACTGTCGTAGCCGCAATGCGCCAGCAGCAGCCACCGCCGTTGTGGCTGAATCTGGAATACCTGTCCGCCGAAGCGTGGGTGAGTGATTGCCACGCTTTGCCCTCGCCGCAAGGGGGAGGACTGAACAAGTATTTCTTTTTTCCTGGCTTTAGCAGCGGCACGGGCGGGGTGTTGGGCGAAGATGATCTGCCCGCCCGCCGTGCCGCCTGGGGCCCGTCGCAGCGGCGCGCCTGGCTGAGCGCACACGGGGTGACGGCGCCGGACGATTTCAGCATCAGCCTGTTCGCCTATGAAAACGCCGCGCTGCCTGCCTTGTTAAAGCAGTGGGCGGACAGTGCCCAGCCCTTGAATATTCTGGTGCCGGAAGGACGGATCTGGACTTCGCTGGCCGCGACGGCAGGGCCCGTGCATGCGGGCGCACGTTTGCAGCATGGCGCGGCCACGATTTATCCGCTGCCCATGAGCCCGCAAGCTGAATACGACGCCTTGCTCTGGAGTTGCGATCTGAACTTTGTGCGTGGCGAAGACAGCTTTGTGCGCGGCCAGTGGGCGGCGGCCCCGCTGGTCTGGCACATTTATCCGCAAGACGACGCGGCGCATCAGATCAAGCTGGATGCATTCCTCGATTTGTACCTGGCCACGGCCGAGCCTGCTGCGGCGCAGGCTTTACGCGCGCTGACGCAGGGATGGAATGACGGCGCGCTTGTCACAAATGCGTGGCAGGGTGTGGCCGCACACTGGCCCGCCTTGCAAACACATGCCCGCCAGTGGGCCGCCCATCTGGAGGGCCTGGGGAATTTAGCCGCCAATCTGGCCAGATTCGCCAATGCCAGGCTAAAATAGCCGGTTTTTAAAATCCCGTTTAGCGACCGGCTGCAGCGTGCCGGTTATGAACAGCAACGTTTCAGCTTATTGCAACAGGAAGATTTTGAGATGAAGACCGCACAGGAAGTCCGTTCGGGTAACGTAATCATGGTCGACGGCGCACCCCTGGTTGTGCAAAAGACCGAATACAACAAGTCGGGCCGTAACTCCGCTGTTGTAAAAATGAAGATGAAGAACCTGCTGACCGATGCCCCGTCTGAGGCCATCTACAAGGCAGACGACAAGTTCGACGTCGTGGTTCTGGACAAGAAAGACTGCACCTACTCGTATTTCGCTGACCCGATGTACGTATTTATGGATGCCGAATTCAACCAGTACGAAGTCGAAGCCGAAAACGTCGGCGACGCAGTTGGCTTTATCGTTGATGGCATGGAAGACCAGTGCGAAGTGACGTTCTACGACGGCAAGGCGATCTCGGTTGAACTGCCGACCACCATCGTGCGCGAAGTGGAATACACCGAACCGGCCGTCCGTGGCGACACGTCGGGCAAGGTGATGAAGCCGGCTCGTCTGAAAGGCACCACCACCGAGATTCAGGTGGCTGCGTTTATCGAAATCGGTGATCGCATCGAAATCGATACCCGCACCTTCGAATTCAAGAAGCGCGCTTAAGTCTTAAGCCCGCCGCTTGAAACAAAAAAACCCGCTAGCCAGCGGGTTTTTTTACGCCTGTAGCTCATCCGGGATGCTCCAACCGAGCCCGCGCACCACATCGCCAAAGTCAGCAGCCAGTGGGCAGGTGAGGGCGATGGCCGCGCCCGTTACCGGATGGGGAAACTGCATGGCGCTGCAGGCCAGCAACAAACGCGCGTGGCCAAATACTTCGGCAAATTTGCGATTGTGCTGACCTTTGCCATAAGTAGCGTCGCCGATGATGGGATGGCTGATGTGCTTGAGGTGGCGGCGTAACTGATGGCGTCGTCCGGTGATCGGGTTTAGTTCGACCAGCGCGTAGCGGCTTTCCGGATATTTATCGATTTGCCACGGCTGGGTGGTGGTGGCCAGGGTCTTGTATTCGGTTACCGCATCCTGGATCGGGCCTTGCGGCGCGCCTGCGCGGATTTCTGATTCATCCAGCTGCTTGGCCAGCGCATGGTCGATGACGCCCGCGTCGCTGGGCCAACCGCGCACGATGGCGTGATAGCGCTTGTGCACTTGCTGATGCTCAAACGCCAACGACAAGGCGCGGCCCGCTTCCGGGTTCAGGCCAAACAACAGCAAGCCGGAGGTGCCTTTATCTAGCCGGTGTGCCGGATACACCCGGCGGCCCAACTGATCGCGCAGCAATTGCACGGCAAAGCGCGTTTCGTGGCGATCCAGCATGGAGCGATGCACCAGCAAGCCCGAAGGCTTGTGGATGGCGACGATCTGCTCGTCCATAAACACAATCGGTAATGCCAAGGCTGTTTATTCCGCGCCAAACGCACGCATGCGCAAGATTCTGAGTTGGTCGCGCATTTGCGCGGCTTTCTCGAATTCCAGATTCTTGGCGGCGGCCAGCATTTCTTTCTCCAGCCGCTTGAGTTCTCGTGCCAGGTCTTTCTGGTCCATTTCTTCCACCAGACGCTGGCTCTTGGCCTCGAGCCGATCGGCTGCGGCCTCTTCGGCGTTATACACGCCGTCGATAATGTCCTTGATGCGCTTGGTAATCGACTTGGGCACGATGCCGTGGTCGAGGTTGAACTGAACCTGCTTGGCGCGTCGGCGTTGGGTTTCGTCGATGGCTTTACGCATCGAATCAGTAACCCGGTCGGCATATAGTATGGCGCGGCCGTTCAGGTTACGCGCGGCGCGGCCTATGGTCTGGATCAAGCTGCGTTCGCTGCGCAAAAAGCCTTCCTTGTCGGCGTCGAGGATGGCCACCAACGACACTTCGGGGATATCCAGACCCTCGCGCAACAAGTTAATGCCGATCAGCACATCGAATACGCCCAGCCGCAGATCGCGAATAATCTCAACGCGCTCCACCGTATCGATGTCCGAGTGCAGATAGCGCACTTTAACGCCGTGCTCGCCGAGGTATTCGGTCAGCTGCTCGGCCATGCGCTTGGTCAGCGTGGTGACCAGCACGCGCTCGCCGATGGCCGCGCGTTTATTGATTTCGGACAGCACATCGTCGACCTGCGTGCCGACCGGGCGCACTTCGATTTCCGGATCGACCAGCCCGGTGGGGCGCACCAGTTGCTCTACCACCTGGCCCTGGTGTTTCTCTTCGTAATCGGCGGGCGTGGCTGAGACAAAAATCGTCTGCGGCATCATGCCTTCAAATTCTTCAAACTTGAGCGGCCGGTTATCCATGGCGCTGGGCATACGGAAACCGTAATCAACCAGGTTTTCTTTGCGCGCGCGGTCGCCACGGTACATGCCGCCAATCTGGCCGATCATCACATGCGATTCATCCAGAAACATCAACGAGTTGCGCGGCAGATAATCGATCAGCGTCGGCGGCGGCTCACCAGCTTTTTTGCCGGAGAAGTGGCGCGAGTAGTTTTCGATGCCTTTGCAAAAGCCCATTTCATTGAGCATTTCCAGATCAAACCGCGTGCGCTGTTCCAGCCGCTGCGCTTCGACCAGTTTGTTTTCTTTGTAATAGAAGTCGAGCCGCGATTTGAGCTCGGTCTTGATGGTCTCGACGGCGCGCAGCACAGTTTCACGCGGGGTGACGTAATGGCTGGACGGAAACACGGTAAAGCGGCCAACGCGTTGTTTGATGTGGCCGGTGAGCGGATCGAACAGGTTGATGGTTTCGATTTCGTCGTCAAACAGGCTGATGCGCACCGCCAGCTCGGCGTTCTCGGCCGGAAAGATGTCGATCACGTCGCCACGCACGCGGAAAGTGCCGCGCGAAAATGCCATTTCGTTGCGCTCGTACTGCATGACGGTCAGGCGTTTGATGATGTCGCGCTGCGGATGGGTTTCGCCCTCTTTGAGGTGCAGAATCATCTTGTGATAATCGCTCGGGTCGCCAATACCGTAGATGGCCGAGACGGTGGCCACGATGATCACATCAGGGCGTTCCAGCATCGCTTTGGTGGCGGACAGCCGCATTTGCTCGATGTGCTCGTTGATCGAGGAATCCTTCTCGATAAACAAGTCTTTGGACGGGACGTAGGCTTCCGGCTGGTAGTAGTCGTAATACGAGACAAAATATTCGACGGCATTTTCCGGAAAGAACTCACGGAATTCGGAATACAACTGCGCTGCCAGCGTTTTGTTCGGCGCCATCACAATGGCTGGCCGACCCGTGCGCGCGATGACATTGGCCATCGTGTAGGTCTTGCCCGAGCCGGTTACGCCCAATAGCGTCTGAAACTGCAAGCCATCGTCCAGACCTTCCACCAACTGGTCGATCGCCACCGGCTGATCTCCGGAAGGCGGAAACGGCTGGAACAGCTTGTACGGCGAATTCGGGAATTCTACAAACACGGGACTATCCTCAAGGCGTTTGCGCAATCGAAGGATTCTACGCGCAAAAAACACTTCATGAAACGAACGTTCTATGAGAAGTGGCGCTGCCCCGGAAAGATTTCAATATCGCCACCGTCGCGACCAAACGGCAGCGTTTTCCTACGCCGGCCTTGATATTGGTTTGCGCTCCGTCTTGGGTTTGGGTTTTAGCTTGGCCCTGGCCCTGGCCCCGCGACAGCGAAGCGCCTCGCAGCATCAACCAAGCCGTGTCGAGGGCTAGTAAAGCCCCGCTCCGGCCACTTTGGACGGTGGGTCTTGACCCACCCTATGCATCCCGTCGCTTCGGCTTTGGCCCTTGACCTGGCCTCAGCAACAGCGAAGCGCATTGCAAGAATCAACAAAGCCGTGTCGGGGGCGCTGCAGTGCGGTCAGTTTGCGTACCGCCGGAACGGAAGAACCGGAGTGGCCAGGCAGGCCATGAGGATTCTGAGTACCGCCGGGACGCAAAATGGCCGTGCTGCAGCGCCCCCCTCTCCACAAAAGAAAAAAACCCCGCGGGTTTAATCGCGGGGTAATGCTGTGCTGCCACGGGATTAGAGTGCACTAACCCGCAGTTGTTCCAGAATTGCCGGATTCTCTAGCGTCGAAACGTCCTGAGTAATCTCTTCGCCCTTGGCAATAACGCGCAGCAGGCGGCGCATGATCTTGCCCGAGCGCGTCTTGGGCAGGTTTTCGCCAAAGCGGATTTCATCCGGCTGCGCAATTTTGCCGATCTCGTGCGCCACCCATTCGCGCAGTTCGCGTGCAATGCGTTTGGCATCCTCGCCTTCGGGGCGGCTTTGCTTCAGCACCACAAACGCCACGACGGCTTCACCCTTGATTTCATGCGGGCGACCCACCACGGCCGCTTCAGCGACCAGCGGGTTAGCCACCAGCGCGGATTCAATTTCCATGGTGCCCAGCCGGTGGCCGGAGACATTCAGCACGTCGTCGATGCGGCCCATGATCCAGATGTAGCCGTTCTCGTCGGTATGCGCCGAATCCCCCGCCAGATACAGCTGGCCGTTGAATTCCTCAGGGAAATACGTTTTCTTGAAGCGATCCGGATCGCCCCAGATGGTACGTACCATCGAAGGCCACGGCTTTTTGATCACCAGCGCACCGCCTTTGCCCGGCTCGACCGGCGCGCCCGATTCATCGACGATATCGGCCAGGATGCCAGGTAAAGGCAGCGTGCAAGAACCCGGTTTGGTCGCCACCGCGCCCGGCAGCGGCGCGATCATATTGGCGCCGGTTTCGGTCTGCCACCACGTATCTACAATCGGGCAACGACCGCCGCCGACCACTTCGTGATACCAGATCCAGGCTTCCGGATTGATCGGTTCGCCGACGGTGCCGAGTAAGCGCAAGCTGCTGAGGTCGTGCTGGCGGGGCAGATCGGCGCCCAGTTTGATCAGCGAACGGATGGCGGTGGGCGCGGTATAGAAGGTGGTGACCTTGTGTCTGGCGATCATGGCCCAGAAACGGTTGGCATCCGGATAAGTCGGGATGCCTTCAAACACCACTTGCGTTGCGCCGATGGCGAGCGGGCCGTAGCAGACATACGAATGCCCGGTAATCCAGCCCACATCGGCGGTGCACCAGAACACATCGTCCGGCTTGTAATCGAATACCCATTTCATTGTCACCAGGGTGCCGAGCAAATAACCGCCGCTGGAATGCTGGATACCCTTGGGTTTGCCGGTAGAGCCACTGGTATACAGAATAAACAGCGGGTCTTCGGCATTCATCCATTCCGGTTCGCACTCGGTCGGCTGTGCTGCCGTCAGCTCGTGCCACCAGACATTGCGTTCATCCCACCGGGCTGGCGTAGTTTGCGTACGTTGGTACACCACGATGTTCTTGATCGATTCGCAGCCGCCCAAGGCCAGCGCGTCGTCGACCACCGCTTGCAGCGGCACCGCTTTGCCGCCACGCAAACCTTCGTTAGCCGTGATGACCAGGCTGGCACGCGCATCGCCGATGCGCTCTTGCAGCGACTTGGCCGAGAAGCCACCAAATACCACCGAATGAATCGCGCCTATGCGGGCGCAGGCTTGCATGGCCACAACCGCTTCGACGCCCATCGGCATATAAACCACCACGCGATCGCCTTTCTTGACGCCCAGGCTGCGCAGGCCATTGGCAAACTGGCACACGCGTTGATGCAATTCGCGATAGGTAACCGGCGTGGAGGTGCCATCGTCGGCTTCGAAGATGATGGCGGGTTTGTCGCCGCTGCCCGCCAGATGCCGGTCCAGGCAGTTGTACGACACGTTCAGCGTGCCGTCTTCAAACCATTTGTAGAACGGGGCCTCGGTGCTGTTCAGCACTTTGCTAAACGGTTGCTTCCATGACACCAGCTCGCGGCCCAGATCGGCCCAGAAGCCTTCGTAATCGCTATTGGCCTGGTCGCACAAGGCGTTGTAACCCTCCATGCCCGATACATTCGCCTTTACGCGAAAGTCCTCTGAGGGCGGAAACAGGCGGTTTTCTTTTAATACCGAGTCGATCGTGCTCATGCGGGCTCCACTGCGGAGTAAGGAATAGTGTGTATGGCACTCTAAAGCTGACTATGGCTGCAATCCAATCGTGTTTTTTGATGCGGCGAATCAGTAACGCTGATATTGCGCCGCAGCATGGCAGCGCATCAGGCAGCGACGGCGGCCCCACGCTAAAAGGCAACGGCGCATGGCATTGCCTGCGTAAAAGCAGACCGTGCCGCGTCAGTGGCGGCTTGCTCCACCCGCCGGGTGCATAAAGCAGCCGCGCACCACCAAAGCCTGCGCGCGCATGTTGCCGCAGCGCGTTCCCCAAAAGGAAAACCCCGCACAGGGCGGGGCTTTCCAACGGTTTTTCTCCGTTTTTCTTTTGCTGCAGGTCATACCTTCGTTTTTTTTTGCTTCGTCTCCAATCCTGCTACGCCTCAGTGGCTTGCCGCCCCCTCCGCGCCCACGCCCGTCATCGAACGCACAAACTGCGCGTCGAAGGCTGCTTTTTCTTGCGCAGCAGCGGCACTGGTATCCATTTTTGAAACCGCCCAGATCACGATAAACGCCAGCGGCATCGAGAAGATAGACGGGTTGTCATAGGGGAAGATCGGTGCGGCATTGCCAAGGATCTTCACCCACACGGTCGGGCCGGTCACGATCATGACCACCGCGCAGATCAGGCCCAGCGAACCACCGGCAACCGCGCCGCGCGTGGTAAGGCCACGCCAGAACATGGCCAGGAACAACACCGGAAAGTTAGCCGAAGCCGCCACCGAAAACGCCAGGCCCACCATAAACGCGACGTTGGTTTTCTGAAACGCGATGCCGAGCAGGATGGCAACCACGCCCAGGCCCAGCGTGGCGTATTTCGACACGCGGATTTCGTGCGCTTCGTTGGTCCGGCCGCGAGCAAACACGTTGGCGTACAAGTCATGCGAGATGGCCGAAGCACCGCTCAGGGTCAGGCCCGACACCACCGCCAGGATGGTGGCAAAGGCCACCGCCGAGATAAAGCCCTGGAACATATCGCCGCCGACCGCGTAGGCGAGGTGGATGGCCGGCATATTGGCGCCACCGATCAACTGGGTAACCTGCTTGCCTTTCTCCATGACCGTGGTGGTGTATTCCGGCTTGCCCATCACCAGCATGATGGCGCCAAAGCCGATGATGAAAGTCAGGATGTAGAAGTAGCCAATAAACCCGGTCGCATAAAACACCGACTTGCGCGCTTCCTTGGCATCTTTAACCGTAAAGAAACGCATCAGGATGTGCGGCAGGCCGGCCGTCCCGAACATCAACCCGATACCCAGCGAAATGGTTTCGATGGGCGAGGTATTGCCCGGCGCCATGATGGCCAGATGCTTGGGGTGTACCGACACCGCAGTCTGGAACAGCGTTTCAAAGCTGAAGCCCGCAGCCTGCATCACCATAAACGCCATAAACGTGGCGCCACACAACAACATCACCGCCTTGATGATCTGCACCCAGGTGGTGGCCAGCATGCCGCCGAAGGTCACATACAACACCATCAACACGCCGACGATAATGACGGCAGTGGCGTAGGGCAGGCCAAACAGCAACTGGATGAGCTGACCTGCGCCCACCATCTGCGCGATCAGATACAAGGTCACCACAATCAGCGTGCCGGTGGCGGCAAAGCTGCGGATCGGGGTTTGTTTAAGGCGATACGAAGCGACATCGGCAAAAGTAAATTTGCCCAGGTTACGCAGGCGTTCGGCCACCAGAAACGTGATGATAGGCCAGCCCACCAGAAAGCCCAGCGAGTAGATCAGCCCGTCATAGCCTTTGGTAAACACCAGCGCCGAGATACCCAGAAACGACGCGGCCGACATGAAGTCGCCCGCAATCGCCAGGCCGTTCTGCAGCCCGGTAATGCCACCGCCCGCTGCGTAAAAGTCCTTGGCCGAACGCGTGCGCCGCGCCGCCCAGTAAGTGATGCCGAGGGTAAACGCGACAAAAATCAGAAAGATGATAATGGCGTGCCAGTTGGTCTCACGTTGCTTGACCGGGCCTTCGAGCGCGCCGGCCGCCCACGTGGGCAAACTGGACAGCAGGGCCATGCTGGCCAGCGTCAGGCGATCAGTTGCGCGCATTGCGAGCCTCCGCGATCACTTGTTGATTAAGCGTATCGAATTCGCCATTGGCGCGACGCACGTAGATACCGGTCAGTACAAACGCCAGCACGATCAGCAGCATGCCCAGCGGAATGCCGATGGTGGTCACACCGCCCGCAAACAGCGGCGTACCCAACACGGACGGGGCCAGCGCAATCATCAGAATCAGACCGATATAGGCCACCAGGATGATGATGGCGAGCGTCCAGCTCAGGCTGCTTTTTTTGTGCACCAGTTCATGAAACCTGGGGTTGTTCTGGATACGCTGGATTACGGGGTCATCCATGCTCTCTCTCCTGAAAAAACAATGCGGTAAGACCGACGCGGGCGTTTATGTGCAGAGTCGTACTGTGCCGTGTGTTCGGGTCGTGCCTCACTGTATGGAGCGCCAGGGGCGGAAGCTAATTGCAATTTTTGATGCGCGAAATCAAAAACGCTTATGCTGCATTGCAAGAAACTGACGTAGAACGGCGTAGTCATTGGCTTGCAGACTACACATTTAATGCGCGATGCAACACGCAGCGCTTGTTTCGGGCAATAATCATCCCCCATGGAAATCTATCAATTACGCACTTTTGTTGCCGTGGCCCAACAGGGGCATCTGACTCAGGCCGCTGAATTACTTCATTTATCTCAGCCCGCCGTGACGGCGCAGATCAAAGCGTTAGAAGAAGAACTGGGCATGGCGCTGTTTGAGCGCTTTCCCGGTGGCGTGCAATTGACTGAAGGCGGCAAGGCTTTCCTACCGGATGCCGAGCATATTCTGGCGGTATCGCGAGAAATGCTTTATCGCGCCAAGGCGATGGTGGCCGAGCCTAAAGGCAAAGTGCGCATCGGCACGGTGGGGGTGGCGGCGCGTTTGCGTATTGGTCCGTGGCTGGCCTTGCTGCGGCAGAAATGCCCGCTGATTACGGTGCAGACCACGCAGGGGATTTCGGGCGCGGTGCTCAATGATGTGCGCAAAAAGACGCTGGATGGCGGGTTCTATTTTGGCCGCAATCCGTTCCAGAACGTCAATTCGCTGCCGTTATCAGAACTGGGTTTTTGCGTTGCCCTGCCATTGAATCTGGCCGAACAACTCAAGCATGCCGACTGGAAAACCCTGGGCAAGGCGCCATGGTTGGGTCTGTCTCAATTTATGAGTCTGAGCGGGATTACCGCCGAGCTTTGGCGTACCCACAATATCGCGCCCAAGCGGGTGGGGGAGTTTGATGACGAAGCCACGCTGGCTGAGTTGGTCAAAGCCGGGCTAGGCGTGTCCTTGTTGGCTGAACGTACCGCGCGCCGCTTTGAAGCAGAGGGTTCGATTGCCTTGTGGCGTGGCGGTGAGGTGGCGATCACTGCGCCGCTGCAGTTTATTTATTCGGCGGATCGGCAAAGTGATCCGATGCTGGCTTTGCTGCTGGATTCTTTGCGCGAGATCTGGCCGCAGACCGAAGCCTGATAGAAACCGGCGCAGCAAAACAAAAAACCCACGCATAGGTGGGTTTTTTGTTTTCCGTCCGGCACAGGACCAGGGAATCCGTTTGCCGTTGGGCGGAGCCAACGACGCGCTGAATTACTTCAGCTTGGTTTCCTTGTACATCACGTGCTTGCGGGCAACCGGATCGAACTTTTTGATTTCCATCTTTTCCGGCATGGTGCGCTTGTTCTTGGTGGTCGTGTAGAAGTGACCGGTACCAGCGCTGGATTCGAGCTTGATCTTTTCACGCATGATCTTTACCTATTACAGTTCGCCGCGTGCGCGGAGGTCGGCCAGGACGGTGTCGATACCGTTCTTGTCGATGGTGCGCAGGGCAGCGTTGGATACGCGCAGGCGCACCCAGCGGTTTTCGCTCTCAACCCAGAAACGACGGGATTGGAGGTTCGGGAGAAAACGACGTTTCGTTTTGTTGTTGGCGTGGGAAACGTTGTTCCCGGTTACCGGACGCTTGCCGGTAACGATGCATACACGTGCCATGGTTTAGGATTCCCTGACTTCTGGAAAAACCGTGTTTATATCACGATTCAAGTTATCCGTTCAAGCCAAAATGCCATCGGCTGACGGGGGTGTTGCAGAATAGCGGAGCCGGGCGCTTAGATCAACAAGCTTTTATCGCTATGTTGATGATTAGCCTGGGAGTTTCTTACGCCCCATCGGGTGGGGGCATGACCCACACTATGGGTTCCCAAGCGGTGTTGTCACTCCGCCGAGGCTGCGGGCGCCAGTACCGTGCGGTTGCCGTTGGTTTCCATCGGGCTGACCAGTCCGGCCGCTTCCATTTGTTCAATCAAGCGCGCGGCGCGGTTATAGCCGATGCGCAGTTGCCGTTGTACGGACGAAATCGAAGCGCGGCGGCTTTTCAGCACAAACTGCACGGCGTCGTCATACAGCGGATCGGAATCTTCGCTCGCACCGCCACCAGCGCCCCCTGCATCAGCCCACGGCGCGCCGCCACTGGCCGCGCCTTCGGCCTCGAAGCCGCCATTGAGGATGCCGTCGATGTAATCGGGCTCGCCGGTTGATTTGAGAAACGCCACCACCTTATGCACTTCTTCATCCGCTACAAACGCGCCATGTACGCGTTGCGGATAACCGGTGCCCGGCGGCAGGAACAGCATATCGCCCTGGCCGAGCAAGGCTTCGGCGCCCATCTGGTCCAGAATTGTGCGGCTATCAATCTTTGAAGAAACCTGGAAGGCCATCCGGGTGGGGATATTGGCCTTGATCAGACCGGTAATCACATCAACGCTAGGCCGTTGCGTGGCCAGGATCAGATGGATGCCCGCCGCACGCGCCTTCTGCGCCAGCCGGGCAATCAGTTCTTCGATCTTCTTGCCTGCCACCATCATCAGGTCGGCAAACTCGTCGACCACCACCACCACGAACGGCAGATGCTCTAGCTGTTCGGGCTCGTCCGGGTTAATCGAGAACGGATTGGTCAGCGGTTTGCCGGCTTTCTCGGCGTCTTTCACTTTCTGGTTAAAGCCGGCCAGATTGCGCACGCCCATCGCGCTCATCAGGCGATAGCGTTTTTCCATTTCGGCCACACACCAGTTCAGCGCGTTGGCGGCCAGTTTCATATCGGTGACCACGGGCGCGAGCAAATGCGGGATGCCGTCGTAGATCGACAATTCCAGCATTTTGGGGTCGACCATGATAAAGCGCACTTCGTCCGGCGTGGCCTTGTACAGCAGCGACAAAATCATCGCGTTTACGCCCACCGATTTGCCCGAGCCGGTCGTGCCCGCCACCAGCATATGCGGCGCGCGGCCGAGGTCGGTGACGATGGGTTTGCCGGTGATGTCTTTGCCCAGCGCCATGGTCAGGCGCGAGCCCATGGCGTGGAACGGTTCGGACGACAGGATTTCGCTCAGGCGGATCATTTGCCGCGTCGGGTTGGGTAATTCCAGGCCCATACAGGTTTTGCCGGGGATGGTTTCCACCACGCGGATAGAAACCAGGCCCAGCGCGCGCGACAAATCCTTCATCAGATTGACGATCTGCGAGCCTTTAACGCCCACGGCCGGTTCGATTTCGTAACGCGTAATGACCGGGCCGGGATAGGCCGCGATGACTTTGACTTCGACGTTAAAGTCACCCAGCTTGCGTTCGATCAAACGGCTGGTGAATTCCAGCGTTTCGTGGCTGATGGTTTCTTGCGCCACCGGGGCCGGGGCCAGCAGATTCAGCGGCGGCAGCGCGTTGGGCTCACCGGGCTGACGCGGCAGATCGTCAAATTCGAACAGGGTAGGCTGTACCGCTTTTTTGTGTTCCTGTTCGGCTTTTTTCTCTGCGGCTTTAACCACGGCCTTGGCCAGCGGCACTTCCATCACCGGCTCTTCGATAATCAAAGGCGCTTTATCGACTTGTTTTTTCTTCTCGACGCTAACGCGTTCCTCGCGCTGCACGGCGGCCACCCGGCCGATGCGGCGGTCCTGGGCGGCATGCCATGCGGCCACCAGCTTGAGCGCCACCCATTCCAGCGCGCCGCCCAGTTTTTCCATCAAGTCCAGCCAGGACAAGCCGGTAAACAGAGAAATACCAATTGCCCAAGCCATCGCCAGGGCCAGCGTCGCGCCAGTAAAACCCAACGCGTGATACAGCCAACCGCCGAGGGCCAGGCCCAGCACGCCACCGGGAGACAAGGGGAGGGGCATATGCAGGCTGTGCAGCCGCAAGGCTTCCATGCTGCAACTGGCCACAATCATCAGCATGAAACCGATGCAGGCCAGCAGTACCACCGGGCGCGAAGATTCATTGATGCGATCGATGCGGCGATAGCCCCACCAGATTGCGGCAAACAGAAACGTCACCCACCACCAGGCCGAGAAGCCGAACACCGACAGAAAAATATCAGACAGCCACGCGCCGACCACGCCGCCACGGTTATGGACGTCGGCATGCGTGGCACTGTGTGACCAGCCCGGATCTTCTGGCGCCCAGGTGACGAGGGCCAGCACCAGATACAGCACGGCCGCCACCAGCAACAGCCACCATGATTCTCGCAACAGATTGGCCAGTTGCGGCGGTAGCGCCGCCTTGACCGAGGCGTTGGCGACGTTTTTCTTGCGGAATAAAGCCATGTTCTTTTGAGTGGATGCTTGCGGACGGTTCATCGACGGCTCTGGCGCGGGCGACCGGGCGCGTCAAGTCGCTGATTAAAAGTGAGAGATTGCCACAGCAGCGCCTGCGCCGCATCCACGGACGTCGGTGCGTTCACAGCGGCGTGGCCGATTGCGCCAGCCGAATGCGCCAGTGGCGCTGGCGCACAACGCAAAACGCGCCAGAACGGCGCGCGTGGACAAGCGGGTTGGCGTGGCTCAGGTCAAAAACCCCGCCAGTTTGTTTTCCATGATGCGCGGGTTCTCGCCATTGGCAATGGTGACGATGCCTTCCATCATCATTTCGCGCCGACGCACTTCGGTGTCGATGTGCTGGCGCAACTTGCTGTAAATCGGCAAAAAAATCAGGTTGGCCGAGCCGACGCCATAAATGGTTGCCACAAATGCCACCGCAATGCCCGCGCCCAGCTTGCCGGGGTCGGTCAGGTTTTCCATGACGTGGATCAGCCCGAGCACCGCGCCCAGAATGCCGATGGTGGGCGCATAGCCGCCGGCGGATTCCCAGATACGCGCGGCCGCTTTGGCGCGCAGTTCCCACGCATCGATATCGAGTTCAAGCGCTTTGCGGATCATGTCGGGTTCCGCGCCATCCACCAGCAACTGGATGCCGCGTTTGACATAAGCGTCTTTCTCCGCCTGCGCATATTGCTCCAGCCCCAGCAGACCGCCGCGGCGCGCTTGCTGGCTCCAGCCCATCAGTGTGGTAAGAATGCGACGAAAGTCGTGTTGCGGCGGCATGAACACCCACTTCAGCATGCGCACGCCCGCCAGAAAGTCCGGCAGCCGGCTTTGCAGCATGACGGCGCCGATGGTGCCGCCAATCACGATCAGAAAGGCGGTGAATTGCAGCAGCGAGGCAATATGCCCGCCCTCGAGCCATTGCCCCAGCACGATGGCCGAGATGCCCAGCACTAATCCGATTACGCTTGTTTTGTCCATTGAGTCAGCGGGTTGATGTTGTTCTAGAGGGCAGGCTGGTCAGGTTCAGCGATGCAGCCAGTCTTGCACCCGACTGCGCAAACGCGCCACGGCCTGACTATGCAACTGCGAAACACGGGACTCAGTGACGCCCAGTACGGCGCCGATTTCTTTGAGGTTCAGCTCCTCATCGTAGTACAAGGCCATGACCAGTTGCTCGCGCTCGGGCAACAAGCCTATGCCTTCAATCAACAGTTTTTTAAAACCGCTGTCTTCCAGTTGCGCCAGCGGGTTGGCGTGATGGTCGGCGGTAAACTGGTCCAGCTGGTCGTTTTCGTCTTCGTCTTCAAAGTCTTCGTAATACACCAGCTGGTGACCACGGGCGTCGGCCAGCATGGTCTGGTATTCGTCCAGCGGCATGCTCATCGAGGTGGCGACTTCGGCCTCGTGTGGCGCGCGGCCGAGTTTGTGTTCAAGGGCGTGGATGGCTTTTTCGATATCGCGCATGTTCTTGCGCGTCTGGCGCGGCGCCCAGTCGGCACTGCGCAGCTCGTCCAGCATGGCGCCGCGTATGCGTTGGGTGGCAAAGGTTTCGAATTGCACGCCGGCGTTGGGATCAAAATTGCGCGCGGCTTCCATCAGGCCGATCAGGCCCACCTGGATCAGATCTTCGACTTCAACGCTGGCAGGCAGCCGTGACACCAGGTGGTAAGCGATGCGCTTGACCAGCGGGGCATGCCGGGCGACGCGGTCGTCGTCGCTCGATGCCTGGGTCTGACGATAAAGATGCAATGCGCGTTGTGCAGGCATACCAGGATTACGGGTCTCTGTGCGATCAATCAAGGGCGGCAGGGTCATGGCGCCAACCTGCCCCTCACGGCGCGCGCCGAGCCACTGTGCGCAACGTGTTCAAGACCAGAATAGTACAGTGGCATGCGATGGTCCGTCGCCTCTTAATAAGTATCGATCTGGGCCAGTTCGTCTTGCAGGCGATGCAGCAATTGCAGCCGCGACGCAGGCACCTTGCCCGTCTCGACCGCAGCCTTGAGCGCGCAGGACGGCTCCTGGCGATGGCGGCAGTTATGAAACCGGCATTGGCCTTGCAGGGGGCGGAAATCCGGCATCAAACCCGGCAATTGTTCTTCTTTGACGTGGGCCAGGCCAAATGACTGCAGGCCGGGCGAATCGATCAGCGCCGTGCCTGCCACCTGATCATCCAGATGGTAGAAAGTGGCATGGGTGGTGGTGTGCTTGCCCGAATCGAGCGCTTCCGAAATATCGTTGACGCGCGCATTGGCCTCGGGCACCAGTGCATTCAGCAGCGTGGATTTACCCATGCCCGATTGCCCCACCAGCACCGAGATATGCCCTTGCAAGCGTTCGCGCAGCGGTGCCACATCCGCCTTGGCGGACAGCGCCAACAGCGGGTAACCCAAGGCTTCGTAATAGCGCAGCGCTTCGCGCGCAGCGGCGGCCTGGGGTAGATCACATTTGTTCAGCACGATCAGCGGTTCGATGTCTTCGGCCTCGGCGGCAATCAGCGCGCGCCCGATCAGCTCATCCAGATAGCTGGGCACTGGCGCCACCACAATCGCAATCTGCGTGACATTGGCGGCGATGATCTTGGAGCGCCATTGGTCCGAGCGGTACAGCAAGGTTTTGCGCGGCAGGGCTTTTTCGATGACGGCCTGCTCGGCGTTCAGTGGCTTGATCTGCACCAGATCGCCGCAAGCAAAATCAGATTTCTTGCCGCGGGCGCTGGCGTTCAGGCGGCTGCGGTCGGGCAGTTCGACCATATAACTACGGCCGTGGCTGGCAACGATACGGGCGGTCTGGCTCATCGGGCCTGGCCTGGGCGGAGGGGGGAGGGCATGGTTTTAATCAAACAGGGCATCAACTCGGGCTGCACAAATAAAATCGTTACGGGTAAGGCCACCAGCCGAATGCGTCGACCACACCAGCGCACAGTGGTTGTAGCTGACGCTCATGTCGGGATGGTGATCTTCGGTATCGGCAATAAAGGCGACGGCATTTACGAATGCCATCGTCTGGTAAAAATTCTTGAAATCCCAGCTTTTTTGCAGACTGGCTTCAACCTGCTTCCAGCCGTGTAATTGCTCGATCAGGGCGGCCGCTGCGGTCGTATCCAGTTTCAAGGCATCGTTCTGGCAGTGCTCTTTACTGAGGGCAGACATGGGCGGCTCCTGTTTATGCGGGGATCAAGCCTGCTGTTTGAGCGCGGCAACGCGCAAGCTGGCAGGGGGATGGCTATCGTAATACACGCTGTGCAAAGGGTCGGGCGTCAGCGTCGATGCGTTGTCGCGATACAGCTTGACCAGTGCGCGGATCAGATCGGTGGCAGAGGCTTGCTGGGCAGCAAAGGCATCGGCTTCATATTCGTGTTTGCGCGACATATACGAACCCAGCGGTGCAAACAAAAAGGTGAACACCGGCAGCACCATAAAGAATAGCGTCAATGCGGTGGCGGTATTGGCCGTCTGTACCCCCAGGCCTTGATAGAACCATGCGGCGGGCAATAACTGGCCCAGTACAAACAACAGCACGGCCATCAAGCCAAACGACCAGATGCGTGATTTGACGATGTGGTTGCGCTTGAAATGCCCCAGTTCGTGCGCCAGCACGGCTTCGATTTCATCACCATCCAGGCGCTGGATCAGCGTATCGAAAAACACGATGCGCTTGTTGTTGCCCATGCCGGTGAAATACGCGTTGCCATGGCTGGAGCGTTTGGAGCCATCCATGGTGAAAATCCCGTTCGAGACAAAGCCGCAACGTTGCAACAAGGCTTCGATGCGCTGGCGCAGGCTTTCGTCCGCCAGCGGTTCAAACTTGTTGAACAGCGGGGCAATCCAGGTCGGGAACACCCACATGATGAAAAACATGAACGCGACCGTGGCCACCCAGACATAAGCCCACCAATAGCTGCCCATGCGCCCCATCAGCCAGAGCACCAGCGCCACAAACGGCAGGCCGATCACGGCCATCAGCAGACTCTGGCGCACGGTGTCGCTGATAAACAGCTTTTTCGACATCTGATTAAAGCCAAAGCGCTCTTCAATGCTGAAGGTGCTGTGCCACGAAAACGGCAGGCCGATGATCAACTGGATCAGGCCCAGCAAGGCAATCATCGCCACGCCCGCCAGAATGCCGGGGCCAAACCAGCCTTCGGTCAGCCGCATCAACGCATCGATACCGCCGCCCAAGGTGAATGCCAACAACACCATGGCTTCGAACACGGTGTTGATCATGCCAAAACGGCTTTTCACCACGGTGTAATCGGCGGCGCGTTGATGCGAAGCCAGCGAGATATTGGCGGCAAACGCCTCCGGCACGGCATTGCGATGGCGGCGCACATGGTTGATCTGGCGCAGCGCTAACCACAATTGCAGCAGCACGCTGGCCACCAGCGCAAACACAAACAGGGCGGAAAACTGATGGGAAGTCATACGGGATATTCTGCAGCGGTCATTGCGGAGAAGTGCAGAGTATAGGGTAAAGCACCCGCGCCCGGCGTCAGCGCAAAGCTGGCCGGGCGGACGGGGTAGCGGGTCAGCAAGGCTTAATCGGCTCGGGCACGTGTAGCCAGCGCCACCACGGCAATGCCCGCGGCCACGATCAGCACATCTTCGATCAGGCCGCTTTGGGTCTGGCCGATATGTTCCATGGCCTTTTTGCGACCATCCAGCGTGGCATACGCCAGCGGCACCGCAGTGGCGACGGCGATGGCCGCGCCTTCTTTTTCCTGCCCTTTGGGGGCCAGCGCCGCACCCGCGATCCCGGCACTGGCAACCCGGGCCAGCAAGCCGAGGAACACCGTACGATCAGGCGCGGATTTCATTTTGTCGCCCGCCAGTTCGCCCGCGCCCATCGCCAACGCGCCGTATTTAAAAACCGGATGGTCCAGCAAAGCCAGTTTGCCCGGTGTGTTGCGCCCCAACAGGCGGGCGGCGGCAAGCGCGGCCATCGGCGTCATGGAGCGGGCGCTGGCAACAGCGCCGATCAGTGCGGAGGCGAGCAGACTGCGTATCTTCATAGTGATGAACTCCGTGGAGCGACGTGCCCGGGTTGCGGATCACGTCGGGTGGGCAGGGATAAGGGGTGGTGTGCTCGATGCTACGGCCGCGCCGCGCGCGGTCGCTAGCGGACGCCCACCGGTGCCGCTGTCGGATTTCGCGTAATTGAGCCGAGCCTGATTCTGGCGCGCGCCGCCGCGCCATGCCCGTCGCCGCGCCGCCGTCGCGCGCCAGCCCCCGTGGCATATAATGCGGAGCTGACAAACTTAATGCGTGTGCGCAGGAGCCTTATCAAATGGCGCAAGACCAGAATCACCTTATCTGGCTGGACATGGAAATGACCGGCCTCGACCCGCAAAATGACCGCATCATCGAACTGGCGCTGGTCATCACTGACGGGCATCTCAACGTGGTGGCCGAAAGCCCGGCCTGGGCCGTGCATCAGGATGACGCCGTGCTCGACGCCATGGACGACTGGAACAAAGGCACGCACGGCCGCTCCGGCCTGATCGACCGCGTTAAAGCCTCCACCCAGAGCGTGGACGATGTGCAGAAAGCCGCCATGGAATTTCTGGCCGAGTGGGTGCCGCAACGCGCTTCGCCCATGTGTGGCAACAGCATCTGTCAGGACCGCCGCTTTATGGCGCGCTGGATGCCCGAGCTTGAAACCTGGTTCCACTACCGCAATCTGGATGTCTCGACGCTGAAAGAGCTGTGCAAACGCTGGCAGCCCGAGATTCATCGCCAGTTTAAAAAGCAGGGCAAACATACTGCGCTGGCCGATATTCACGAGTCGATCGACGAACTCAAGTTTTATCGCGAACACTTTTTGCGCGTGCCTTCCGCCCCGCTTGAAGTAGATTGAATTCAACAGCAGCAACACGCAGTCCGGCCGGCAACGGCCGGTTTTTACATGAAGAGAACCATGTCTATCCCGAGCACTGCGCTGGCTGATGCCGATACGCTGACTTTGACGCTGGCCACTCAGGTGGGGCAGTTGCTGGCTGCGCGCGGCCATCAGGTGACCACGGCCGAATCGTGTACCGGCGGCTTGATTGCCGGCGCGATTACCGAAGTGGCTGGCTCCAGTACCTGGTTTGAGCGCGGGTTTGTTACCTACGCCAATCAGGCCAAGGTCGATATGTTGGCGGTGCCGCCTGAATTTTTGCAGACGCTGGGCGCGGTGAGTGAACCCGTGGTGGCGGCGATGGCGCAAGGCGCGGCCGAGGCGGCGCAGGCGCAATGGGCAGTGGCGGTGTCCGGCATCGCCGGGCCCGGGGGCGGGAGTGCCGAGAAACCGGTCGGCACCGTCTGGCTGGCATGGGCCTGCCCGCACGGCATCTTTACCGAGCGCCAGTTGTTTGGCGGCGACCGCAGTGCCATCCGTACCCAGACCGTGCAGCGCGCGCTGCAACGGCTGATTGAATTGATCAAGGAAACTGCATGACCACGGTGGTGGTAGTACGCAAAAAAAACGAGATTGCCATCGCGGCCGACAGCCAGTCGACCTTTGGCGATACGCGCCTGGCGGCCAGCATGGATGCGCGCTGGGACAAGATTTTTGAATCGCATGGCGGTTATTTTTCGATTTCGGGCAGTGCAGCGCATGACCTGGTGTTGCAGGCCGCGCTCAAGAAAAACCCCAAACTGGGCTTTGGCAGCCGTCCGGCCATCTTTGAGAGCTTTCGCAAGTTGCATCCCAAGCTCAAAGAAGAATTTTTCATGAAGCCGGATGAAGAAGAAGACGACCCGTATGAATCCAGCCAGATCACCGCTTTGCTGGCCAATCCCAACGGGATTTTTGGCGTCTACAGTCTGCGCGAAGTCTATGAATACGAACGTTTCTGGGCCATCGGCAGTGGCGCCGATTATGCCCTCGGCGCGATGCAGGCCGTATACGACAATCCGAAACTGAGCGCGGCAGATATCGCCCGCGCCGGCGTGGAAGCCGGTTGCGTGTTTGACATCAATTCGTCACTGCCCATGACGCTTTACACCACCAGCGCCGCCAAGCGCTGACGCAACGCAGGATCAGACCCATGCAAGATATTCTTGAACGCTTTGTATTTGACGATGCCCCGGTGCGCGGCGAACTGGTGCAACTGCACGACACCCTGCACGAAGTGCTCGACCGCCATGCTTATCCGCCGGTGCTGCAAAAGGTGATAGGCGAGCTGATGGCAGCGGCATCCTTGCTGTCGGCCACGCTCAAGTTTGAAGGCACCTTGATCATGCAGTTGCATGGCAGCGGCCCGGTCAAACTGATCGTGGTGGAGTGCACCAGCGAAATGACCATGCGCGCCACCGCTCGTTGGGATGGCGAAGTGCCGGAAGGCACGCTGGCCGATCTGCTGGGCGAGGGCAAGTTTGTGATGACGCTGGACCCGGATGAAGGCGAGCCGTATCAGGGCATCGTGGCGTATCAGCCGGGCCAGACGGTGGCCGAGATCATCGAGCACTACATGCGTAATTCGGAGCAGCTGGAAACGCGCATCTGGTTGGCCAGCCAGAACAGTGGCGCGGCCGGTCTGCTGGTGCAGAAGATGCCGGCGGGCAAGGGCGATGCCGATGCCTGGGACCGGATCCAGAAATTGTCCGAGACCATTACGCGTGAAGAATTGCTGGGCCTGGCCCCGCGCGATGTGTTGTACCGGCTGTTCAACCAGGAACTGGTGCGCGTGTTTGACCCGCAGACGCCGCGCTTTGCCTGCACGTGTTCGCGTGAACGCGTGGGTGGCATGTTGAAGATGGTTGGTCATGAAGAGGTTGAGGGCGTGATCGAGGAGCGCGGCAAGGTGGAAGTGACTTGCGAGTTCTGCGGCAAGGAATATGGCTTTGATGCGGTGGATGTGGCGCAGTTGTTTGCGGGTGGGGCGACGACGATTGCGCCGGGGAATCAGGTGCATTGATTGGCCTGCGGCGCGTGGGTTGGGGGGGGCGCCTTGGATGGGGTAACCCTTTAACCGCTTGAGCCTGCGGCGCATGTTTTGATACCCGGGGGTGCCCGGGAGCACCTTACTTTTCTTTGCTTCGCCAAAGAAAAGTAAGCAAAAGAAAGGCGACCCCACTCGCGAATCCTTCGCTCGCCAGGGGGCCCGGTAGGTCAAAAACCGCAACGGACCGTCTTGCACTTCTATGGCTCAGCTGCCGCTCCGCGGACGCGACGCTCAGTCGGAGCCCGATAGGGCTGGTCTCCTACCTTCGCGCGCATAGGGTGGGTCTAGACCCACCATCCAAAGCCATCCGCTACGCCACCGCGATCTGCATACCCTGCGCGATCGATAGCCTTGGTTTGCTGACTTGGTTTTCAGCGGGTGGGTTGGTCCGGCTTTGCCGGACCTGAAACCTTTACCGCTTAGCCTGCGGCGCATTTTTGATACCCGGGGGTGCCCGGGAGCACGTCACTTTCTCCTACAGCCGAGAAAGTAACCAAAGAGGCCGCCCCTTAGCTCCCGCAATGCGGGGGGTAGGTCAAAAGCCTCAAGCAAATCCTTTGGGTTGCATAGCTGCCGCTCCGCGGACGCGACGCTCAGTCGGAGCCCGGTAAAGCTGGTCTCCTACCTTCGCGCGCTCAGGAAATGGCTTGGCATAGCCACGATTGCTGGCCTCGTTGCTGCGCAACATCGGGTGGGCGTGGATGCTGGGCCGTGACAATGAACAGCGGCATCGTGTTTCGCGGTCTCATAGGGTGGGTCTAGACGGGGACGCCCAGTCCCACCCCCCAAAGCCATCAAGCAGAACGCCCCTGCGCCTTTCACCCGCGCCATCCCACTTTTTCGTACGCTCCTGAAACTATCCGGCTCAATCCCGGCATTGTCTTTTCCGTCCCGGCTTCTAAGGTAATTACATCCGCACCTCGAGAAGCCAAAAAATGAAAACACCGTTCCACTGTCTCTGCCTCACGCTGGCGCTGGTCGCCGCGCATGCCTGTGCCGACGATGACACCATCCGTCTCGGCAATCTCAAATTCGCGCATTACGGTGCGATTTCTTATCTGAAAGAGCTGGCGCCCAAGTGTGGCATCAAGGTAGAGGAGCGCATGTTTGCCAAGGGCCTCGATATCATGCCGGCCATTACCGCGGGTGAGATCGATGTGGCCGCCAGCGCGGCCGATGCGGCGATTGCCGGGCGCGCCAGTGGGGTGCCGATTTATGCGGTGGCGGGGTTTGCCAAGGGTGGGGCGCGGATTGTGGCGGCGCAGGGTAGCAATATCAAAAAGATGGCCGACTTCAAAGGCAAGAAGGTGGGCGTGGCGCGCGGTGGGGCGCAGGAATTGTTGCTGCTGGCCGAACTGGCCAAGGTCAATCTGACATGGTCGGACAAGCCGGGCAAGGATGTGCTGATCGTGTATTTGCCGTTTGCCGATCTCAACCAGGCCTTGATGCAAAAGCAGATCGATGCGATGGCGCAATCCGAGCCGCAAGCATCGCAAGCGCTCAATAAAGGCTTCGGCACGGAAGTCCTCAAACCGTATGACACGCCGATGGGCGAGCCGGTGCGCACGCTGGTGATGACCGAAAAGCTCTACAACAATCACGCGCTGGCGCAAAAACTGATGCGCTGTTTTGTGCAATCGACCAAGTTGTTTATCGACGACCCCAAGCTGGCCGAAAACTATGTGCGCACCAGCATGTTCAAGGGCCAGATCACCTCGGATGACTATCAGGATGCGATCGGCAATTCGCCGTTTTCGTATGACCTGACCATCGAGCACATCCAGACCACCACTGATTTGATGGTCAAGTATGGCGTCGGCCGCATGGCCAAACCGCCCGTGGCCAAGGATTGGGTCAAGCTGGATTTGCTCAACGACGCGCGCAAAGCCGCAGGCGTGCAATAACCGTGGCGGCGCGGCGGTGGTCCACGCGCACGCTGTTGCGCGGTTTATGGTTGCCGGTGACGTTGCTGGTGGCGTGGCAAGGCGCGGCCCTGCTGGGCTGGCTAAATCCGCAGGTATTGCCATCGCCGTGGCAGGTGTTGCAACGCTGGTGGGTGTATGCGTTGCCGCCCGATCCGTACGACCCCAGCCAGTCGCGGCTGACGTGGTTGCTGTCGGGCGAGTTGGTGCACGATGCCTGGGGCAGTCTGGGCCGCGTGCTGGCGGGCTTTGCCATCGGCGCGGTGCTGGCTTTGCCGCTGGGTTTGCTGATGGGCGCCAGCCAGCGCGTGTACGAGTGGTTTAATCCACTGCTGCAAGTGCTGCGGCCGATTCCGCCGATTGCCTGGATTCCGCTGTCCATCCTCTGGTTTGGCCTCGGCAATCCGCCCGCGATTTTCCTGATCGCATTGGGCGCGTTTTTCCCGGTGTTGATGAATACGATTGCGGGTGTGCGCAATGTCGACAGCATCTATATCCGCGCCGCGCTCAACCTGGGCGCCAATCAACGCGTGCTGTTTACCCAGGTGATGTTGCCCGCCGCGATGCCGTATATCCTGGCGGGCGCGCGTATCGGCATGGGCACGGCGTTTATTGTGGTGATCGTGTCCGAGATGATCGCGGTGAATAACGGCCTCGGTTTTCGCATTCTGGAAGCGCGCGAGTATTTCTGGTCCGACAAAATCATCGCCGGCATGCTCAGCATCGGTTTGCTCGGCCTGGCCATCGATATGGTGATGGCCGCGCTCAACAATCATCTGCTGCGGTGGCATCGTGGCCAGGAGAACGACGCATGAGCGCCGCCCAGATCGACATCGCCGGTGTGCACAAGGTGTTTGGCCAAGGCGCGCAGCAAGTGGTGGCACTGCAAGGTATAGATCTCAGCATCGCGCCGGGCCAGTTTGTCTGTCTGCTGGGGCCGTCGGGCTGCGGCAAATCAACGCTGCTTAATGCCGTGGCCGGGTTTGCGCCGCCCACGTCCGGCCGCATCAGCGTGGCGGGCCAGCCGGTGCAAGGCGCGGGGCCGGATCGCGGCATGGTGTTTCAGGAATACGCTTTGTTTCCGTGGATGACGGTGGAGGACAACATCGGCTTTGGCCTCAAGATTCGCCATACGCCCGTCGCCGAGCGCACCGCCACGGTCGAGCGCTTGCTGCAGACGCTGGGCCTGAGCGAATTCCGCCTGCGCTATCCCAAGGATCTGTCCGGCGGCATGCGCCAGCGCGTGGCCATCGCGCGCATTCTGGCGCTGGATTCACCCATCCTGTTGATGGACGAACCGTTTGGCGCGCTGGATGCGTTAACGCGGCGCAGCCTGCAAGACGAGTTGCTGCAAATCCAGGCGCAATGGCAAAAGACGGTGCTGTTTGTCACGCACAGCATCGATGAGGCGATTTATCTGGCTGATCGCGTGGTGGTGCTGACTTATCGCCCCGGCACTATCAAGCTGGATCTGCCCATCGCTTTGCCACGCCCGCGCGATAGCAGCTCGGCCGGTTTTAACGAACTGAAACGCGAGCTGGGCGCGGTGGTGATGCAGGAACAGCAGCGCCATCAGCAAGCCGAACAACGCGGCCTGGCCATCGATTGATGGTGGCGGCCCGTTAATAGCCGCGCGGGTTTGCGGCCAGATACGCCAGTTCTTCTGGCGTGCTGCTGCGGCCGAAGAGCGCGTTGCGATGCGGAAAGCGGCCAAAGCGCGTGACCACATCGCAATGCGTAACGGCCGAGGTATAGAAGTTTTCCAGCCCGGCTACATCGCGATAGGGCGTAAACAATTCCAGCGCCTGACGTTGCAGGGCGACGTCTTCGGCATGTTCCAGCGGCAGATATAAAAAGGCGCGTTGCAACAGCGGCAATTGCTGATCCCATCCTTGGGCAATGGCATGCAGCGCCCACTGCAAGGCGCTGGCGTCATGCGCATAGGTGGCGGCGCTGCCGCGTTGCAGATTGCGGCTGAACTGGTCCAGCACCAATATCAACGCCAGCGTGCCGCGTGCATCCACGGCCCAGCCATCCAGCTTGCCTTTGCCCGCCGCCTGCCATGTGGTCAGAAAATGACGGCGTACCGCGGCGTCGAAGGCGTCATCGGCGGTCCACCAGCGTGCTTTGTTCTGGCCGTAATCGGGGTCATCGGGACAGCCGAACCAGAAGGTCAGCACCGCCTCGGGCGTGGCGTAGAGGCTCTTTGCCTGCAAGCGCCCGGACTTGACCTTGCCTTCGGGGCTAACACGGCGGATCAGAGGGGCGTCGGCCATAGTGATTTCTCCATCAAACAGGCCCGGATTGTAGCTCACGCGGCACGGCCTGACCGGGCGGCTTGACCGGCTGACGGCCCGCCGCCAAACTACCTGGCCCCGCCGGGCGGCCAATATTTTTATCCGAGATCTCCCATGAGCACGCAAGCCGTTACATCGCAAGACATTATCCTGACCGGTGACCGCACCACCGGCCCGCTGCACCTTGGCCATTACGTCGGTTCTTTGCAAAACCGCATCAAGCTGCAAGACGTGTGCCGCCAGTATTTGCTGCTGGCCGACGCGCAAGCGCTGACCGACAACATGGGCAATTACGTCAAAGTGCGCGATAACGTGCTGCAAGTGGCGCTCGATTATCTGGCGGCGGGCATAGATCCGGCCAAATCCACCATCTTTATCCAGAGCCTGGTGCCGGAACTGCCCGAGCTGTTTTCGTACTACCTGAACCTGGTGACCGTGTCGCGCCTGGAGCGCAACCCCACCATCAAGGACGAAATCAAACTGCGCGGCTTTGAGCGCGATATTCCGTCCGGCTTTATGACGTATCCGGTGGCGCAAGCGGCCGACATCAGCGCCTTCAAGGCCACCGTGGTGCCGGTGGGCGCCGATCAGATTCCGATGATCGAGCAAACCAATGAAGTGGTGCGCAAGTTCAACGCCAGCGTTAACCAGGAGATTCTGGTGGAATGCCGCGCGCTGGTGCCGGAAAACGGCGCGCGTCTGCCCGGCATCGACGGCAAGGCCAAGATGTCCAAATCGCTAGGCAACTCGCTGACGCTGGGCGCTTCGGCCGAGGACATCACCAAGGCCGTCAAGATGATGTACACCGACCCCAACCACCTGCGCGTGGCTGACCCGGGCCAGGTGGAAGGCAATGTGGTGTTTACCTATCTGGATATCTTTGACCCGGATACCGCCGCCGTTGAAGAACTGAAAGCGCATTACCGTCGCGGTGGCCTCGGCGATATGGTGATCAAACGCCGCCTGGAAGAAATCCTGCAAACGTTGCTGGCCCCGATCCGCGCGCGCCGCGAACAACTGGCGGCGGATCCGGAGCATGTGATGGGCATATTGCGTGCCGGTACGGATAAGGCGCGCGAGCAAACCGCCGCAACATTGGATGCGGTAAAACGCGCCATGGGCATCGTCTACTTTTAAGCCGCCCGATGCCGGCTGCGCGCCGCACCCGGCATGGCAAAACCACACAAGCCACTGACCTGTACAATCCCGCTGGTAAAAGCGAGGACAACGATGTCAGTAAAGCAAGTCGATGTAGTGGTGGTGGGCGCCGGGGCGGCCGGGATGATGGCGGCGGCCACGGCGGGCCAGCGTGGCCGCAGCGTGGTGCTGTTGGACCATGCGGCCAAACTGGCCGAGAAAATCCGCATCTCGGGCGGCGGCCGCTGCAATTTCACCAATCTGGATGCGCGGCCGGAATGTTATTTGTCCGAGAACCCGCACTATGTGAAATCGGCGCTGGCGCGCTATACCCAGCACGACTTTATCAAGCTGGTGGAACGCTACGGCCTGGGTTATCACGAGAAAACCCTCGGCCAGCTGTTTTGCGATGACGGTTCGCAAGCCATCATCGATATGCTCAAAGCCGAGGTCGACGCCGGTGGCGCCATCTGGCGCATGGAAACCGCAATTGAAGCGGTGACGGCGCTGGAGGGCGGTGGCTTTGTGGTGCAGACCGGCAAAGAAACCTGGCAATGCCAGTCGCTGATCGTTGCCAGCGGCGGCTTGTCCATTCCACAAATCGGCGCTACGGCTTGGGGTTACGAGCTGGCCAAACAATTTGGCTTGGGCATCGTGCCGACCACCGCCGCGCTGGTGCCGTTGACGTTTCAGCCGCAGGATTTGTGGACCGAACTGGCGGGCGTCGCCATCGACCCGGCCGAAGTACGTAGCGGCAAAGGCAAATTCCGCGAGGCCATTCTGTTTACCCATCGCGGCGTATCCGGCCCGGCCATCCTGCAAATCTCGTCGTACTGGCAAGCGGGCCAGCCGATCAGCATCAATCTGCTGCCTGACGTCGATCTGCAAGAACACTTCGCCAACGCCAGCCGCGAAGCGCATCTGGTCACCGTGCTGGCCGAAGTGCTGCCGCGCAGCTTTGCCACCGTGCTGGTCAACAGCCTGGGCCCGAATGCACCGCTAAAGCAATACACCCCCAAACAACTGAGCGCGCTGATCGAACGCATTCAGCACTGGCAAATCATTCCATCTGGCACCGTGGGCTACAAAAAAGCTGAAGTGACGCGCGGCGGCGTGGATACACGCCAGCTCGATTCCAAAACCATGATGGCGAAAGCGGTGCCGGGGCTGTTTTTTATCGGCGAAGTGGTGGATGTGACCGGTTGGCTGGGCGGCTATAACTTTCAGTGGGCGTGGTCGTCGGGCTTTGCGGCGGGCAGTTTTGCTTGAGTTGCTTCAAGGTTTTGTACTGACTGCAATGCCGCACTTTCTTGCGGCATTTTTTTGCTACCTCGATGAAGACGAGAGAACAGTTGATAAAACCAGGTTTTCCGGGGTAGCCAAACCAGCGATCTTGTTGAAAAAAATTTGTTTTTTATCAAAAACATATCCCGGTTTTTTGTTTATGATAACTTTTTTTATCTAACGGCTTATCCATGGCGCAATGGCATTTTTACGGAAGGGGCGAGCCATTGGCAGAGCTACGTCGCATCCTGGATGCGGGCAGATGGTTTTTTTGCCGCATCGAAGGACGCCGACGTATCGGTAAGACCTCGCTTCTATCCCAGCTCGCCAAAGAGGATCCGGCCCTCGCCGACCGTCTGCTTTACATGCAGGTGCCAGATTCAGACGAACGAGATGTCGCCACTACCTTTCAACGGGCGCTAAACGACTGTGATCGCCCCGAGGTGCAACAACTTGCAAGGGAGGTCGTTGATTTCCCTTCGATGGCTCGCACTATTGGCCAATTGTGCCGTCTTGGTATGGTCGTGGTGATTGACGAATTTCAGTATTTCACTCGGGCCGCATTGAAGAGCTTCAACTCCTTTTTGCAAGCAGAAGTCGACAAATTACGTGATTCCGGAATTCATCAAGGCGGGCTGTTTGTCCTCGGCTCGTTGCACGCCGATATGAACCAGCTGCTGGAAGATAAAGGCGCGCCGCTCTACGGCAGGTTGACTCAGCGTATCAAGCTTGAGCATTGGGATTTCGCAGATCTGATGGATGTCTTTCGCAATCAAAACCTGCAACTGCCATCGCAGTGGCTCACGTTATGGACTTTCTTTGAGGGCGTGCCGAAGTTCTATCACGATGCTTTTGAGCAAGACCTCTTTCTGGCAAGCCCGGAGACGTTTGCGGACGAATTACTGACCAGAATGTTCTTGCGCAGCTCAAGCCCGCTATCCGAAGAAGCGGACACCTGGTTTTTACGCGAACTGCGCGGTCGCTCGGTTTCGTTGCTGACCTTCCTCGCGGAACATCCGGGTTGCAACAATGGTGAATTGCTCGCCGGAGTGGGGCCGCCGGAAGAGAAAACGCAAATTGGTGGCTATCTTGCGAAACTGGTATCGAGTTACGAAATGATATCGCGATTGAATCCCGTGTTTTCGGATGGCAAAAGCAGGAACGCGCGTTACTACATCGCCGATAACTTCCTTCAAGCCTGGCTGGCGGTGGCAAAGCCGGCTCGAGAAGCTGCACGGATGAAGCCAATAGAAAAAGCGTTAGAACAAGCAAGGCCGCGCCAACGTATCCTGGAAGGTTTTGCATTTGAGCGACTTGTGCGCAGGTTGCATCAAGAGTGTTCTCGCAAAGGCAAAGGCGATTTTGAGCTATCGAGCGTGCAATTGGGTTACTGGAATCGACCTAAAGACGCAAGCCGCAACATCGAAATTGATCTGGTTGCATTGGATGAACCCAATAAGCGGGTCAGGTTCGGGTCTTGCAAGCGCGCCGCGTCAGCGCATACAAATGAGTCGCTTGCAGAGTTCCAACGCCATGTAGAGGCATTTCTGGCTGCGCGTGATCATCAGCATATGCAGACATGGAGCAAGGAGTTGGCGGTCTTCTCTCCAGTTTTCTCAATGAGGGAGCGTGCTGACCTGAATGCGAGAGGCTATACAGTGAAGGACCTGACCGATTTTTCTGCCTTGTTCTAACGGTCGGCGAGTTTGCCTGATGCGCTGATCCGCTGCGTTTGGCAATAAAAAAACGGTGGCCTCGAGCCACCGTTTTTTTTATCCAGCTCCGCCGAGCGCTTACTTCAGGCCCAGCACGTCCTGCATATCAAACAAGCCGCTGCTTTGCTGCATCAAGAAGCGTGCCGCACGCAGCGAGCCGCTGGCGTAGATCATGCGGCTGGAGGCTTTGTGCGTGACTTCCACACGTTCGCCCATGCCGGCAAACACCACGGTGTGATCGCCCACCACGTCGCCGCCGCGCAGCGTGGCAAAGCCAATGCTGGACGGGTCGCGCTCGCCGGTGATGCCTTCGCGGTCGTACACGGCCACGTCTTTCAGATCGCGGCCCAGTGCGCCGGCCACCACTTCGCCCATGCGCAAGGCTGTGCCCGATGGCGCGTCCACTTTCATGCGATGGTGCATTTCGACGATTTCGATGTCATAGCCGGTGGCCAGCACTTTGGCCGCCACATCCAGCAACTTGAACACCAGGTTAACGCCCACGCTCATGTTCTGCGCGTAGACGATGCCGATGTCTTTGGCGGCGTCGGCGATGGCAGCTTTGCCGGCGTCATCAAAGCCGGTGGCGCCGACAATGACGCGCGTGCCGCTAGCGCAACATACCGCCAGATGTTTGAGCACGCCATCGGGCTTGGTAAAGTCGATCAGCACATCGGCGTTGGCCAGCTGCTTGATGTCGTCGCTGATCAACACGCCCGAGGTTTTGCCAAGAAAGGCGGTGGCGTCCTGGCCTATGGCTGGATTGCCGGGGCGGGCCAGCGCCACGGCCAGCACACAGTCGTCGCTCTGGCTGACGGCTTCGATCAACATGCGACCCATGCGCCCGGTGGCGCCGGTAATGGCTATTTTCACAGACATGAGCAGTTTCCGTTAAAACGCCACGGGCAGAGCCGTGGCGTGGGGTGTTGCGAGGGCCAGAGCGGCCCGGATTATTTCTTCGGGGCGCTGGCGCTGTCCGAGGCGACCTGGGCAATCGGGTTGCTCGACACCGCGGCGTTGGCGGCCACCGGGTCTTCCAGCGCGATCGGGGCGCTGGCCGTGTCGCCCAGCTTGATCAGGCGCGAGGCGGGCAGGGTGTCGCCCGCCCAGCTCTTGAGCTTGTCGCCATCAAATTCGAGCGTGAACTTGCGTTCCAGATGCATGGTGCCGCCCTTGGCTTCGCTGTAGATGTAATCCCAGCGATTGCCGTGGAAGGCATCGGTCAGCAGCGGCGTGCCCAGCACGTAGCGCACTTGCTGGCGCGTCATGCCTTGTTTGAGTTGGGCCACCTGATCAGCGGTGATTTCGTTGCCCTGGGGAATCTGCAACTTGTACGGAGTGAGCGCGTTGCCGACGCTACAACCCGCCAGCAGCGCCGCAGCGCAGATTGCAATAAAGGAATGTTTGGTTTGCATGCGTCAGGTGATTCACGTCGAGGAAAAAGTGAGGGCGGTATTGGCCGCCCGGAAAACGCTATATCATAACCCGATCTTGCCGCCCGGAGCAGATGCGGCAGCAAGTTGCGGAATGTATCTTCCGCCCGCACTTGATACCTCCGGATCGCCTTGATCTTACTTTGACCAACAGACGGGATTAGCCATGAGTTCTGCCGCTGAACTGAAGGGCATGGGGCTGAAAGCCACCGGCCCCCGCCTGCGCATACTGAATCTTTTTGAGACCAGCGCCCAACGCCACCTGACGGCGGAAGACGTGTATCGCATTTTGTTAACCGAGAATATCGACATCGGCCTGGCCACCGTTTATCGCGTGCTCACGCAGTTTGAGCAAGCCGGTATTCTGGTCCGCCATCATTTTGAAAGCGGCAAAGCCGTGTTCGAGATGAACCAGGGCGGCCACCATGACCACCTGGTCTGCATGAAATGCGGCAAGGTCGAAGAGTTTTTCGACCCCGAAATCGAGCAGCGCCAGGACGCCATTGCCGCGCGCCACGGCTTTGAAATCCAGGATCACGAGATGTATCTGTATGGTCTGTGCGCCGATTGCAAAATCATAAAAAAAGCTTGATCCCGGCGCGCCATGATCGCCTGGCTCGATGACACACCGCGTTTTCCACCGCTCAGCCATGCCACGCGTGAACCGAATGGCTTGCTGGCGGCGGGCGGTGATTTGTCGCGTGAGCGTTTACTGGCGGCCTATCACCTCGGGATTTTTCCGTGGACCATGCCCGGGGAGCCGCTGTTGTGGTGGAGCCCCGATCCGCGCATGGTGCTACGCCCGGCTGACCTGCATGTGCCCACCTCGCTGGGCAAAGTCATCCGTAACCGGCCCTATCGGGTGGCGTTTGATACTGACTTTGCCGGCGTGATGCGCGGTTGTGCGGCGCCCCGGCGCGACACCGACCAGACCTGGATCAGCGACGAGATGATCGCCGCGTACACCGATCTGCACGCCGCAGGCTATGCCCACAGCGCCGAATGCTATATCGATGGTCAGCTCGCAGGCGGGCTGTACGGGGTGGCCATCGGCAATATGTTCTATGGTGAATCCATGTTCGCCATTCGACCGGATGCGTCCAAAATCGCGTTTGTGCATCTGGTCCGCTATTTGCAGCAACAGGGATTCGGCCTGATCGATTGCCAGATGCATACCGCGCATCTGGCCCGCTTTGGCGCAGCAGAAGTGCCCAGAGCCACGTTCACGGCCGATTTGAGCCAGCTGGTCAGGCAAACCCGCAAGCCGGGCCGCTGGCACTATAACGATGAGAACCCGGGAGCCCCATGAATCCCCGCGGACACACGCTCCAGTTGCAGTTTTATGCCACCACGTCTTATCCCTGCAGCTATCTGCCCGAGCGCATGGCGCGCTCGCAGGTGGCTGTGCCGTCAGAACTGATTGATGCTCGCACCTATAGCCAGTTGGTGTTGCACGGGTTTCGCCGCAGCGGTCAGTTTGTTTATCGCCCGCATTGTGATCACTGTCAGGCCTGCGTGCCGGTACGGATTCCGGTCGCCGAATTCGAGCCTAATCGTACGCAACGGCGCACGCAAAAACACCATGCCAATCTGAAGACGCGTTTGCTGGGGCTGGAGTATTCCGAAGCCCATTTCCAGCTTTATCAGCGTTACCAGTTGGTGCGCCATGCGGGCGGCGGCATGGATCAGGACAATCGCGAGCAATACGAGAATTTCATACTCAAAAGCAACGTCGCCAGCTTTCTGGCCGAATTCCGCGAAGAAGGCCAGGTGCGCATGGTCAGCCTGATTGATCAGCTGGATGATGGCTTGTCCTCGGTCTACACCTTCTACGACCCGGATATCGTCGGCGCCAGCTTTGGCGTGTTCAACATCCTGTGGCAGATCGGCCTGGCCAAACAGCTGGGGCTGCCTTATCTCTACCTCGGTTACTGGATCGAGGAATGCCGCAAGATGGCCTACAAAACGCGCTACCACCCGATCGAAGGCCTGGTTAATGGCGAGTGGCAGCCGCTGAAACTACAGACGGAATAACGCTGCTTAACCACGGCGCACAGGGTGTGGCGTGCCACCATTCTGCGCAGTGGCAACGGCATGCGGCCTGGGCTGGTGGCGCTTGCGCACCCTTAAGGCAGCACCACGGTCAGACTGGCACCGGCGGGCACGGCCACGCTTTCGCTCCAGGAATTGCCCAGATTGCGGCGCAGCGTGGGAAACATGCCATGCCCCACCAGCCACGAGGGTTCGCTGCTGGGCAACGCGGCATCGCGGTCGCTGGTGTAATTGCTGCCCGGCAGCGACGGCAGGGTAAAGGTGTTGCCCGCCACCGTTTCTACGCGTTGCGGATAGCCATAGCCATTGGGCGGCGTGGCGCCGAACAGCGCCACCGAGGCATGCCAGTGGCGCAGCGCGCTGGCCAGTGTGGTGGGCGTGCCGGGGACCGCTGCAGCCGCATCCCGTATCGTGTTGTCGAGCAAGGTCAGACTGTCGCTGCTGGAAAAATTCTGCAGCAGATGCTGATAGAAATTGACCACGCCGTATTGCCGGATCAGATAACCCATCAAGGCGCCGCCCGTGCTGTAGCTAAAGCAGGTGGCATCGACATCATCGTTAAACACATCAAAGCTGCAGTTGTAGCCCCCCGCGTTCAGCCAGTTGGCAAAGCGCAGATCGCGCACCGCGTTGTAGGCCGGATTGATCTGCGTATCGACGATGTCCTCCATGCCCATGGCTGCCATTTCATCCAGCCAGTTCACATAATCGTAGCCAGGGTCTTTCAGCACATTGCGCTGATAGAAGTTGATCATGTGGGTGAATTCATGCGCCAGCGTACTTAACTCGTAATCAAGACCGGTGGTGACATAGCGTGAAGCGTCGCGCGCTTTGTATATGGTTTCCGAATCCAGATAGAACGACAGCGATTCGTTGCTGTAGCTGGAGGCGCTGTTCAGATAATTGTTGCGCTCATAAAAATAGCCGACGGTGCCAAATGCCGCGTTATCGGGCGTGATGTTGATAATGACGATATCAATCGGCTGCAGTGTGCCGCTCTGGTCGGCGCTGATCAGCATATTGGCCTTGCCTCCCGGAACACTGCCCCAAGGCAGGCCCGCCAGACTGGTGACCATCGAATAGATCGACGTTGCCGGGTTCGCCGGATTGCTGGTGCCATTGGCAAAGGCATTGCCTAGCGCAGCTACGTCACTGGCGAGGATTTTGTCTGGGGCGTACTCGCTGTTCTCCACCCAGATATTCACGACGCGCCCATCGGCCGTGGTCCAGGTTTGCTGCAGCGTGGTGGCATGCAGCGCGTTGTCGGCGTCGTACCAACTGCGGCTGGCACCCACGGCATAAGTCACGTGCTGGCGCGGTTTGAGCGCCGCTTTTTGTTGCGCGGCGGTGACCGTGGGCGGCACAAAATGGCGGATGCTGGCTGGAATCTGATTCACTGGCGGCAGTTTGGTCGCCGCGGCGCGTCGCTGCCGTGCGCTGGCAAGCTGCGCAGTCTGGATTGGAATGTTGTACAGGCTTAGATAATCAGTGCCGGTGTTGCTCACCACCAGCGTGCCGCTGCGGCCCGCGGTGTTGGCGATATTGATGTCGACCAGTACGGCGGCGCTGCCGGTGTTGTCATAACTCCACGTGCCGCTCAGGCCCGTGGCGGCAGTCTGGGCATCGACCGCGCCGCAATTGCTGCCGCTGCAATCGACATTCAGGCTGACATGGGCCGATGGCGGCGCAGTGGGCAAGGGGGTGGGCGTGACACCAGGGGTGGGCGTCGGCGTGGCTGCGGGCGTCGGGGAGGGCACCACATTGCTACCGCCGCCGCCACCGCAGGCGCTTAATGCCAGCACCATGCCCAGCGTGATCCAACCCGGTAGTGCGTGCTTGCCTGCCGCCATTGCTGTGTCCTTAGCGCCCTGTGTCAGAGTTGCCCGCCTCTTTTGCGTGTAAGGGGGCGGGTCGCTTTGAATCCTATATCAGAAATGTCTCAATGGCCTGGCAGGGGGCTGTTTCGCCGACAAAACGGTACGCGTCGGGTGAAGTGCGCTACAACGGCCGCCGCCGCATGCATAAAAAAAGGGTGAGCATGGCTCACCCCTTCACGTTTGCGCGCAAGCGCTGACTTAGCCTTGCAAGCCGTTATGCCGCAACAATGCATCGTTGCTGGGCGCGCGTCCGCGGAACGCAATAAACGAATCCAGCGCCGGACGGCTACCGCCGCGCGCGAGGATTTCCTTGCGGAAGCGTGCGCCGGTTTCAGCATTCAACACGCCGGTTTCTTCAAACGCGGCATAGGCATCGGCCGATAACACTTCGGCCCACTTGTAGCTGTAATAACCAGCCGAGTAGCCACCAGCAAAGATATGGCTAAAGCTGTTGGGAAAGCGGTGATATTCCGGCACACGCGGCGCATCAAATTCTTCCAGCAACTGGAAGTAGCGCTGCAGCGCTTGCGGGCCGGTGGTGTCGACGTGCAATTCCATATCAAAAATCGAGAACACGACCTGGCGGATCATTTGCGAACCCGACATAAAGTTCTTGGCCGCCAGCATCTTGTCGAACAATTCGCGCGGCAACGGTTCGCCGGTATCAACGTGGCGCGTCAACTGCGGCAGCAACTGCCATTCCCAGCAGAAGTTTTCCATAAACTGGCTGGGCAGCTCGACCGCATCCCACTCCACGCCATTGATGCCGGATACATCGCGCTCGTTCACTTCGGTCAGCAAATGATGCAGCGCGTGGCCGGTTTCATGGAACAGCGTGATGACATCATCGTGCGGCAGCAGCGCGGGCTTGCCGTCCACGCCTTCGGCAAAGTTACATACGATGAGCGCCACCGGCGTCTGGATGCCGCCATCGGGCAAGGCATGGCGGCTACGCACTTCATTCATCCACGCGCCGCCTTGCTTGCCTTCGCGCGCATACATATCCATATACAGGCCACCGACCAGGCTGCCGTCTTTGTTACGCAACTCGTAATAGCGCACGTCTTTGTGCCACACCGGTGCTTCGGCCGGTACAAACTGCAAGCCGTACAGCGTTTCCACCAGGTGGAACAAGCCGGAAATCACCGTCGGCTCGGTAAAGTACTGTTTTACTTCTTGCTCGGAGAACGCATAGCGCTGCTCGCGCAGCTTTTCTGCGGCAAAGGCCTGATCCCACGGCTGCATATCGTCAATGCCGAGCGTGTCTTTGGCATATGCCGACAATTCGGCGCGATCCGCCTGCATATACGGCCGCGCGCGCTGGCCCAGGTCACGCAAGAACGCCAGTACTTCAGCCGGCGAGGTGGCCATCTTGGTTTCCAGCGATTCGGCGGCGTAGCTCTCAAAGCCCAACAGCGCGGCGGCTTGCTGGCGCAGATTGTGGATTTCGTCGATCAGCGGGGTGTTGTTCCACTCGGTTTTGCCAAACTCGGCGGCGCGGGTGGCGTAGGCGTGATAAATCTTTTCACGCAGGGCCCGGTTGTTGGCGTATTGCATCACCGGAAAATAGCTCGGCATTTTCAGCGTCAGCTTGTAGCCCGGCTTGCCATCGGCTTCGGCAGCGGCGCGCGCGGCGGCCAGGTTATCGGCGGGCACGCCATCCAGCTCGGCCGCGTCATCGATATACAGCGCAAATTCGTCCGTGGCATCGAGCACGTTTTGCGAAAAGCGCGTGGTCAGATCGGACAGTTTTTCTGCAATTTCTTTGTATTGCGCTTTCTGCGCCGGGGCCAGTTCGGCGCCAGACAGGCGGAAGCCGCGAATCGCATGCGACAACACCATTTTGCGTTCGTCGCTGTAAGCGGCAAATTCGGCGCTCTCGGCCAGTGCCTTGTAATGCGCATACAAGGCTTCGTTCTGGCCCAGATCGGTAAAGAAGTTGGACATGCGCGGGATATTGCTGTTGTAGGCTTCGCGCAGTTCCGGCGTGTTGACCACGCTTTCCAGATGCGCCACGGTGCCCCAGGCGCGGCCCAGTTGTTCCAGCGCTTCTTCGGCCGGCAACACAAAGGTATCCCAGGTCGGATTGGTCAGCGTTTCGGCGGCCTTGATTGCGGCATCGGCGCGGGCCAGCAACTCGTCCAGCGCGGGCGTTACATGTTCGGGGCGGATTTCGGCATAACGCGGCAGGCCCGAGAAATCGAGCAACGGGTTGGCTTGGGTCATAGGTGCTCTCGGTTAGAATTGGGCGTGCAGCCCGGTCGGGCTGGATCATCGGTTTAAATACATGACCGCGCAAGCGGCGATTTTCAAGCGAGCAAAACATGGCGATCGAAGCATTTGAATCTGTCTGGCCGCAACTGGCGCAAGGCGCGTGGGTGCATGCCAGCGCGCAGGTGATCGGCGAGGTGACGCTGGGCGCCAACAGCTCGGTGTGGCCAGGCGCGGTCATCCGCGGCGATGTCAATTTCATCCGCATAGGCGCGGACAGCAATATTCAGGATTGCAGCGTGCTGCATACCACGCATCGGCGGCCCGATGATCCGGACGGCGCGCCCTTGGTGATTGGCGATCGGGTGACGGTGGGGCATGGGGTGATGTTGCATGGCTGCACGATCGGCAATGAGTGTCTGATCGGCATGGGCAGCATTGTGCTGGACCGCGTGGTGATCGAAGACCGCGTGATGTTGGGGGCGGGGTCGTTGGTGCCGCCGGGCAAGGTGTTGCGGTCGGGGTATTTATATATGGGGCGGCCGGCGAAGGAAGTGCGGCCGTTGACGGAGGGGGAGCTGGCGCATTTTGCTTATTCGGCGGGGCATTATGTGCGGTTGATGGGGAAGTATTTGGCGGGATAGGGCGGGGGTTGGGGGGCGAGGGGGTTTTACCGCTTGAGCCTGCGGCGCATGTTTTGATACCCGGGGGTGCCCGGGAGCACGTCACTTTTCTTTGCTTCGCCAAAGAAAAGTAACCAAAAGAAAGGCGACCCTCCGCGCGGTAAAGCTGCGCAGAAGGGATAAGGTCAAAAGCCGAAACTAACCGTCTGCATAACCGGGTTTTGTAGCTGCCGCTCCGCGAACGCGAGGCTCAGTCGGAGCCGCTGCGCGTCGCCTACCTTCGCCCGCTCAGGAAATGGTTGGGGTTTTGCACGCGGGGTTGCCTCGTTGCTGCGCAACATCGGGTGGGCGTGGATGCTGAGCCGTGACAGTGAACGGCTGCAGCGCAAGCTGATCGCGTCACTTCTGCGCAAACCACTGCTCATACGGTGGGTCTAGACCCACCATCCAAAGCCATCCCCAAGAATGATTCGCTGGATGTTTTTACTCGCCAGCTGATCGCGTCACTTTTGGCAAACCACTGCTCATACGGTGGGTCTAGACCCACCATCCAAAGCCAATCCCAAGAATGATTCGCTGGATGTTTTTACTCGCCAGCTGATTGCGTCGCTTTTGGCAAACCACTGCTCATACGGTGGGTCTAGACCCACCATCCAAAGCCATTCCCAAGAATGATGCGCCGGATGTTTTTAACTTTCCCACCTTGAGCGCCCGTGTGCGGCGCGGAAGCCTGCGCCTATAGCACTCGACGTATCAATCGCGTATCCCAACGCATGCATTCGTATATCAATACTTTCTGATAAATAACACCATCCTGACTTCGTAATAAAACGGTCACTGTCCACGCGGCAGAATCGCGTCGTTTTACCGCACGCCTTCGCCCCAAAACCTTCGCCTGGACTCTGCCATGAAGCTCAAAACCATCGCTTTCACCTTATTGGCCGCTACGGCTGCCGCTGTTGTTGCCCCCGCGCAAGCCAGTATCGAGTTGCTGGCCACCGCCAGCATTGCGGGCAACAGCAGCGACCTTTCCGGTCTGACCAATACGCTGGAGAACGGCGCGCCCAATAATCTGCTGGGTGGTTTTGGTTCGGGCATCGCCTATGCCGGCAATGGCACGTTTGTGGCGACGCCGGATCGGGGCCCGAATGCGGTTTCTTATAATTCGGCGCTGGATGACACCACCAGCTATATCGACCGCTTCCAGACCTTCAAGCTCACCCTCAGCCCCAGCAGCAGCGGCAATCTGCCGTTTACGCTGACGCCCACGCTCACCAAAACCACCTTGTTGAGCAGCAGCACGCCGCTGGTTTATGGCAGCGGTGCGGGCTTGGGTGTGGGGAGCGGGGCGCCGTCGCAAAATACGCCTGGCATCAATTACTTTACCGGTCGCTCAGATGGCTTTGACCCGACTCAACTGTCGGGCAGCCCGAACAATGCGCGGCTGGATCCGGAAAGCATTCGCGTTTCCAATGACGGTAAGTCGGTGTTTATCTCGGATGAGTACGGCCCGTATGTTTATCAATTTGATAAAGCCAGCGGCCAGCGCATCAAAACCTACACGCTGCCGGCCTACTACGACGTGGCCCATCTCAGCCCGGTGGGCAATACCGAAATTAGCGGCAACACTACCGGCCGGGTGGCCAACAAGGGCATGGAGGGCCTCGCCATTACGCCCGATGGCAAGACGCTGGTGGGCGTAATGCAAAGCCCGCTGATCCAGGATGGCGGCACCAAAGGCACCCAGACCCGCATCGTCACCATCGACGTGGCTACCGGCGCGACGCATGAGTACGTCTACACGCTGGCCAACAAGAAAAACACCATCAGCGACATCATCGCCATCAACGACCATGAGTTTCTGGTGGATGAGCGCGATGGCAACGGCGGCACCGATGCCGCCACCAAAAAGCTGGTGCGCGTGGATATCACGGGCGCAACCGATGTCAGCGGCGACGTAACACTGCCAAGCAGCCTGACCCCGGTCAGCCAGTCGCTGTTCCTCGATCTGCTGGACCCCAAATACGGTTTGGCCGGCAGCAGCTTTCCGGCCAAGATTGAAGGGCTGGCCTTTGGCGATGACGTCACCCTCAACGGCCAAACGCTGCACACGCTGGTGGTCACCAACGACAATGATTTTCTGACTGACGCCAACAGCAATTTCTACGTCTTCGGCTTTACCAACGCCGACCTGCCCGGCTATGTGGCGCAGCAACTGGCCGCCGTGCCAGAACCGGAAACCTATGCCTTGATGGGCCTGGGGCTGGTCGGTCTGGTGGCCGCGCGCAAACGCAAAGCGCGGCAATAAGCAAGGCCAGATGGCGAACACGGCGCGGCACGGTCCGCGCCGTTTTTTATTGGGGTGGTTTTAAAACCGCACCACCTGGCGCCGATGCACCCAGCCATCCGCGCCCAGAATGGCGTCCGGCTCATGCAGATAATTCATGGTGTCGCGCCAGAAACGGCGGCTCCGTGTGGGTGCGTCGCCGCGCGCCATTGCGGGGGCGGAGGGGGCCAGGGCTTGCGCGTGGGCTGGGGTGAACAGGGCATAGCTGCCAAGCGGAAGGCCTATCATGCGCGTGCCTCCTGTTGCTGGCGTTGCGCTAGCGTGCGCACCGGCATGCTGCTCAGCAACTGCTGGATGGCCTGGGCAGTGCCCGCTGCCTGCAGCGCATGGCGGAAATGCCGGTCGTGCAGGGCCGACACCAGATCGGCCAGTACTTGCAGATGCAGCTGCACCGTTCTGGCTGGCATCAGCAGCACAAAAAAGTCCCGTACCGCTTTGCCATCCGGCGCATCGCAATCGAGCGCTTGCGCGCTGCGCACAAACAGCAGGTACGGCGCATTCAGCCCGGCAACGCGCGCATGCGGTATCGCTACGCCACGGCCCAGGCTGGTGGGGCCGATGCGTTCGCGATCCTGCAACTGCTGCAGCAATACGCTGGCACGCACGCCGGTGGCGGGCCCGGCCAGTTCGGCGCAAAACGCCAGCAGCGCGTTGCGGTCATTGAAGGGGGCATCCAGCACGATGTGCTGCAGCGGACACAGATCAGCCAGGGTGGCCATACGCGTTTCTCCTTGCGTAACGAGATGCGCCCAGCCTGGACAAGCGCGCATAAAAAAGCCGTAAAAACTGCGTGTGCCCGGCATTTTTATATTTCATTTACAGCGCGCCACCCAGCCTTTACCCGATGTTTATGTGGCCACGCCTACAGTCCAGCGTGTTCTCCGACCCGGCATCTCGACCGGGCGGAGGGTTCTGGAGAATAAGCACATGGACGCTGTATATCTGGGGTTGATCGCCGTGTTCTGCGCGGCGGTCTGGGGGGTGATGGCGTTGTGCCATTACCTGGAGGCACGCCAATGAACTGGCTCTATTTGCTGGCCGCGGCCTTGTTCGTTTTGCTGTTGGCGTATCTGGTGTACGCGCTGTTTAACGCGGAGGACGTGGCATGAACTCGTCCATCGTGTTTCAGACTGGTCTGTACTTATTGCTATTGGCCGCGCTGGCGTGGCCGCTAAGCCGCTATCTGGCCAGCTTGCTGGACGGCAGCCTGGCCGCGCGCCATGGCTGGATTGGTCGCATTGATCGCGCGGTGTGCCGCGTGCTGGGCAGTGATGCGGACGAAGACATGAGCTGGTGGCGTTACGCCATGGCGCTGTTGTTGTTCCATGTGGTCGGCACCTTCTTTGTCTATGCACTGCAGCGGCTGCAAGGCGTGCTGCCGCTCAACCCGCAGCAACTGGGCGCCATCTCGCCCGATTCCTCGTTCAATACCGCGATTTCGTTTCTGACCAATACCAACTGGCAGGGCTATGCCGGTGAATCGACCATGAGCAATCTGACGCAGATGCTGGCGTTGGCGGTGCAGAACTTTGTTTCGGCCGCGACCGGGATTGCCGTGGTGTGCGCGCTGATTCGTGGTTTTGTACGGCGCAAAGCCAGTGGCGTGGGCAATGCCTGGCTGGATCTGCATCGCGCCACCACGTGGTTGCTGCTGCCGCTGTCGATTGTGCTGGCGCTGGCGCTGGTCAGCCAGGGCGTAATCCAGAACTTCAAGCCCAACCAGACCGCGCAATTGACCGAGGCCGTGGTGTATCAGCAGCCCAAAACCGGCGCGGATGGCCAGCCGCTGAAAGATGCCAAAGGCAACCCGGTGCTGGAGACCGTTAAAGCCAGCACGCAAACCTTGCCGATGGGCCCGGTGGCGTCGCAAGAAGCCATCAAGATGCTGGGCACCAATGGCGGCGGCTTCTTTAACGCTAACTCGGCGCACCCGTATGAGAACCCGACGCCGCTGGCCAATTTTCTGCAAATGCTGGCGATTTTTCTGATTCCGGCCGCGCTGGTGTTCATGTTCGGGCGCTGGGTGGGCGATTGGCGTCAGGGCGCAACGATAATCGCGGCGATGACCTTGTTGTTTGTCGCCATGGTTGGCGTCGAATACTGGGCCGAAAGCCATGCCAATCCGCTGTTGGTGCATCTGGGCATGGATGGCCACGCCGGCAATCTGGAAGGCAAGGAAACGCGCTTTGGTCTGGCTGCCTCTGCCTTGTTTACCGTGATTACCACGGCGGCCTCGTGCGGCGCGGTCAACACCATGCATGACTCGCTGATGCCGTTGGGTGGGCTGGTGCCGATGTGGCTGATGAAGCTGGGTGAAGTGGTGTTTGGCGGCGTGGGCGCGGGCCTTTACGGCATGCTGATCTACGCGATTCTGGCGGTGTTTCTGTCGGGTTTGATGATAGGCCGCACACCGGAATACCTCGGCAAAAAAATCGACGCCTTCGAAATGAAAATGGTGGCCTTTGCCATCCTGGCCACGCCGATGCTGGTGCTGGGCGGCACGGCATTAAGCGTGATGCTGGACGTGGGCAAAGCTGGCATGGCCAACCCGGGCGCGCATGGGTTTTCTGAGGTGTTGTATGCGTTTACCTCGGCCGCCAATAACAACGGCTCCGCCTTTGCCGGTTTGAGCGCCAACACGCCGTATTACAACCTGATGCTGGCGATTGCGATGTGGGTGGGGCGCTTTACCGTCATCGTGCCGGTGCTGGCGATTGCCGGCCGCCTGGCCAGCAAACCGCGTCTGGCCGTCACCGCCGGCACCTTGCCCACGCACGGTCCGCTGTTTACTGCCTTGCTGATTGGCACCGTGGTGATCGTGGGCGCGCTGACGTATATCCCGGCGCTGGCGCTGGGCCCGATTGTTGAACACTTGCAGTTGTTTGGGGAGGTGGCGCGATGAGTCACTCTAAAAATCTGGCGTTATTTGATCGCACGCTGGCCGTGCCCGCCTTGGTGGACGCATTACGCAAACTGTCACCCACCGCACAGTGGCGTAATCCGGTGATGTTTGTGGTGTGGGTGGGCAGTGTGCTGACCACGGTGCTGGGCGTGCAGGCCAGCCTGGGCCATGGCGAAGCGCCAGCTGGGCTGATCTGGAGTATCAGCGCGTGGCTGTGGTTTACCGTGTTGTTTGCCAACTTTGCCGAGGCGCTGGCCGAAGGGCGCGGCAAGGCGCAAGCCGCCGCATTGCGCGCCACGCGCAAGAATGTGGTGGCCAAAAAACTGGCTAGCCCCAGCCGTAGCGCCAAAGTGCAGGTGCTGGATTCGGCCTCGCTGCGCAAGGACGATCTGGTGCTGGTGGAAGCGGGCGATATCGTGCCCGCCGATGGCGAAGTGCTGGATGGCGTGGCCTCGGTAGATGAATCGGCCATTACCGGCGAATCGGCCCCCGTAATCCGCGAATCGGGTGGTGATTTTTCGGCGCTGACTGGTGGCACGCGCGTGCTGTCGGATTGGCTGGTGGTGCGCGTGACGGCCAATCCGGGCGAAGCGTTTCTCGACCGCATGATTGCGATGGTGGAAAACGCCAAGCGCAAAAAAACGCCGAACGAAGTGGCGCTGACCATTTTGCTGGTGGCGCTGACGCTGACGTTTCTGGTGGTGTGCGCCTCGCTGTTGCCGTTCTCGATCTACAGCGTGGCCGCCGCTGGGGCCGGTGCGCCGGTCAGCATCACCGTATTGGTGGCGCTGCTGGTGTGTCTGATTCCAACCACGATCGGCGGCTTGTTGTCGGCGATTGGTGTGGCGGGTATGAGCCGCATGATGCAGGCGAATGTGATCGCCACTTCGGGCCGCGCGGTGGAAGCGGCCGGCGACGTCGATGTGCTGCTGCTGGACAAGACCGGCACCATCACGCTGGGCAACCGCCAGGCCGCCGCGTTTATCCCGGCCCCCGGTATCAGCGAGCAGCAACTGGCTGATGCCGCGCAACTGGCATCGCTGGCCGACGAAACGCCGGAAGGCCGTTCGATTGTGGTACTGGCCAAGCAATTGTTCGATTTGCGCAGCCGTCCTTTGCATGACGCCGTGTTTATCCCGTTTACCGCGCAAACCCGCATGTCGGGTGTGGATATTGGCGGTGTAGCCGCAGCAATGGCGGAAGAGGGCGATGTGGCGGTCGATACCAAAGCCGCCACGCGCCAGATTCGCAAAGGCGCCGCCAGCGCCATCAAGCAATACGTGCTGGCGCAAGGCGGGGTGTTTTCGGATGCGGTTACGCAAAGCGTGGACGACGCCGCGCGCCGTGGCAGCACGCCGCTGGTGGTGGCCGAAGGCGCGCGCGTGCTGGGCGTGGTGGAGTTGAAAGACATCGTCAAAGGCGGCATCAAAACCCGCTTTGCCGAGCTGCGCCAGATGGGCATCAAAACCATCATGATCACCGGCGATAACCGCCTGACCGCAGCCGCGATTGCGGCCGAAGCGGGCGTGGATGACTTTCTGGCCGAAGCGCGGCCGGAAGACAAGCTGGCGCTGATCCGCGAGCACCAGCACGCGGGCCGGCTGGTGGCCATGACCGGTGACGGCACCAACGACGCGCCCGCGCTGGCGCAAGCCGATGTGGCGGTAGCAATGAACTCGGGCACGCAGGCGGCCAAAGAGGCCGGCAATATGGTCGATCTGGACAGCAATCCAACCAAGCTGATCGAGATTGTCGAAATCGGCAAACAGATGCTGATGACGCGCGGCGCGCTCACCACCTTTAGCGTGGCCAATGATGTGGCCAAGTATTTCGCCATTATCCCGGCCGCGTTTGCGGTGACGTATCCGCAGCTGAAAGCGTTGGACGTGATGCATTTAACCAGCCCGGCCACGGCGATTCTGTCGGCGGTGATCTTTAATGCGCTGATCATCATGGCCTTGATTCCGCTGGCGCTAAAAGGCGTGCGGTATCGTGCGCTGGGCGCGGCCACGCTGCTGCGGCGCAATCTGCTGGTATACGGCGTGGGCGGCATTCTGGTGCCGTTTGTGGGCATCAAACTGATCGATATGGCGCTGGGCGCCACCGGCTGGCTACAGGGGATCTGAATATGAGCACGTTAAAAATGGTACGTCCGGCAGTCACCTTGTTTGCCTTGCTGACGCTGCTGACCGGGGTGGCGTATCCGCTGGTAGTGGCGGGTGTGGCGCAAGCGCTGATGCCCGCCCAGGCCAACGGCAGTCTGATAGAACGCAATGGCCAGGTGGTGGGGTCCAGCCTGATCGGCCAGCATTTTGAAGGCGCGGCGTTGTTCTGGAGCCGACCCTCCGCCACCGGGCCCATGCCCGACAATGGCCTGGCCTCATCGGGTAGCAATCTGGGCCCGCTTAACCCGGCCTTGCAGGATGCGGTGAAAGCCCGCATTGCTGCGCTCAAGGCCATCCAGCCGGGGCAGTATGGCGCGGTACCGGCGGACCTGGTGACCGCGTCGGCCAGCGGGCTGGACCCGCATATTTCACCGGCTGCGGCCTTGTATCAGGTCCACCGCGTGGCGCAGGCGCGCGGCCTGCCAGAGGAGGAGGTCATCGCACGGGTTAGACGGCATACTGACACCCCGTTGCTGTTTGGCGAGCCGGTGGTGAATGTGCTCGAACTCAATCTCGACCTGGCTGCATCCTGATCTGACAAGGAAACCGCGTGCAAGCATCACGCCCTGATCCCGACCAGTTGTTGGCGCAATTGCGCGCCGAAACGCCCGAGCGTGGGCGGCTGAAGATTTTTTTTGGCGCCAACGCGGGCGTCGGCAAAACCTTTGCCATGCTGCAACAAGCGCAACGGCAGCGCGCCGATGGCGTCGATGTGCTGGTTGGTCTGGTGGAAACGCACGGCCGCGTCGAGACCGCCGCCTTGCTGGACGGGCTGGACGTGTTGCCGCGCGCCACCTTGCACTGGCGCGGGCACGCGGTGACCGAGTTCGATCTGGATGCGGCGCTGGCGCGCGCGCCGCAATTGATATTGGTGGACGAGCTGGCGCACAGCAATGTACCCGGCAGCCGCCATGCGCGGCGTTGGCAGGATGTGGAAGAACTGCTGGCGGCGGGCATCGACGTTTACACCACTATCAACGTGCAGCATCTGGAAAGTCTGAACGATGTGGTGGGCAGCCTGACCGGCGTGCGTGTGCGCGAGACCGTGCCCGACCATGTGTTTGATGCCGCCACCGAAGTCGCGCTGGTCGATCTGCCGCCCGATGAACTGCTGCAACGGTTGCGCGAAGGCAAGGTATATCTGGCCGACGCGGCCGAGCGCGCGCGCGAGCATTTTTTTCGCAAAGGCAATCTGATCGCTTTGCGCGAACTGGCTTTGCGCCGCACCGCCGACCGCGTCGACGCCGATTTGCGCCGTACGCCTGCGGTCGGAGTAGCGGCCGGTGACACGCTGGCGGTGGCGGTGCCGCCCGGTCCGGCGGGCGAATTGCTGGTGCGCCATGCGGCCAGGCTGGCGGCGCGGCTCAAGACGGCCTGGTTTGCCATCGTGGTTGAAACACCCGCGCTGTTGCGCAACGCCCGGGCCCACGCCAGCGCGCAGCAACATCTGCAACTGGCCAGCACTCTGGGTGCGGAAACCGCCTTGCTCAGCGGGATGGATACCGCGCAAACGCTGGCGCTGTGGTGTGCCGATCGCGGGGTCGGCACCTTGTTGCTGGGGCAGCCGCCGGCACGCTGGTGGCGCCCGAATATGGCCGCGCGTGTGGTCGGCTTTGCGCCGCAACTGGCGGTGCAAACCGTGGCCGTCGATGCGCCGGTGGCATCCCCATGGCAACTGCAACGTCAGCTCCGCCGCCGCTGGAGCGGGGTGGCGTGGGCGCTGGGGGCAGCGGGCCTCAGCACGGTACTGGCAGCGCAACTGAGCCGGGTATTCGATCTGGCCAACGTCATCATGTTGTATCTGCTGGCGGTGCTGTTTGTGTCGGTGCGCTTTGGCCGCCTGGCTGGGGCATTGGCGTCCTTGTTATCGGTGGCGGCGTTTGATTATTTCTTTGTGCCGCCCCGGCTGTCGTTCACGGTGGCCGATACCCAATATCTGCTGACCTTTGCGGTGATGTTGACCGTGGCGCTGACCTTAAGCCAGCTGTCGGCGCGGCTGCGTTTTCAGGCCGACGCCGCCAGCGGCCGTGAACGCCGCACCGCCGCTTTGTATGCGTTGGCGCGCGCGCTGGCCGGTGCCTTGATGCGCGAGCAGGTCACCGAAATCGCGCTGGCGCATCTGGCCCCGCGCTTTAACGGCCAGGTCGGGCTGGCTGTGCCGACGCTGGATGAAAAGCTGGAGCAGGGCGGTGGTATGGCGCTCGATCTGGCGGTGGCCGATTGGGTCTATCGCCACGGCGCCGAAGCGGGGCGTGGCACCGATACCTTGCCCGCAGCGCAGGCGTTTTATCTGCCGCTGACCGCGCCGATGCGGGTGCGCGGCGTGCTGGCCCTGCGCGCCGAGGCCGAAATCGATACCGAGGAACATCGTTTTCTGCAGACTTGCGCGGCGCAAATCGGGCTGGCGCTGGAGCGCGTGCATTTTGTTGAAGTGGCGCAGAACGCCTTGGTCAGCATGGAAGGCGAACGCCTGCGCAATCATCTGCTGGCGGCGATTTCGCACGATTTGCGCACACCGATCACCGTGCTGCTGGGCCTGGCCAGCACGCTGACCGAAAGCCCCTACGCCGCGCCGCCTGCCCGCGCCATCGCACAACAACTCACCGGCGAAATTCGCCGCATGAGCGATCTGGTCAACAACTTGCTGGATATGGCGCGGTTGCAGGCGGGTGAAGTGCAATTGCGCATGGATTGGCAATCGGTGGAAGAGCTGGTCGGCGCCAGCTTGCGAGCATTGGAACTGCGGCTGGAACAACATCCGGTTGAGCTGGCCGTGCCACCCGATTTGCCGCTGGTGGAGTGCGACGCGGTGCTGATGGAGCGCGTGCTGGTCAATCTGATCGACAACGCCATCAAATACACGCCGTTTGGCACCTTGATCCAGATCCGCGCGCAGGCCGCGCCGGGGCAAATGATATTGGAGGTGGTCGACCATGGCCCCGGTTTGCCGCCCGGGCAAGAAGACGCGCTATTCCAGAAATTTGTGCGCGGCCAGAGCGAATCCAACACCACCGGCGTCGGCCTGGGGCTGGCCTTATGCCGCGCCATCGTCGAGGCGCACGGTGGTACGATCAGCGCGCATTCCGGGCATGGCGCCACCTTTCGCGTTGTGCTGCCCCGGCGCGAACTCCCTCCCTTAGCTGATCTGGAAAGCCCGCTGCCATGACCGCCCTGCCTAATGCGCCGACGCTGGTGCTGATCGAAGACGAACCGCAAATCGCCCGTTTTGTGACGATGACGGCAGAAGCGGCCGGCCTGCAACTGTGGCATGCCGCCACGGCACGCCAGGGCCTGGTGGAGGCCGGTACGCGCCAACCCGATCTGATTATTCTTGACCTCGGCTTACCCGATGGCGACGGCGTGGATTTGATCCGTGAAATCCGCGGCTTTAGCGCCGTGCCCATTCTGGTGTTGTCGGCGCGCAGCCAGGAAGCGGACAAGGTCAACGCGCTGGACGCGGGGGCGGATGATTATCTGACCAAGCCCTTCGGCACCAATGAATTGATGGCGCGGGTGCGGGTGTTATTGCGGCGGCATGCACGCGATAGCCAGGGCGGCACGGCGGCACAAACGCTGGGCGATGTCAGCGTCGATCTGGTGGCGCGCACGGTAACGCGCGCGGGGCAGCCGGTGCATTTGACGCCGACGGAATACCGGCTGCTGGCCACGCTGATCCGCCACGCGGGCAAAGTGCTGACGCACCGCCAGTTATTGCTTGAAGTCTGGGGCCCGGCCTATGTAGAGCACAGCCACTATCTGCGCATCTATATGGGCCATTTGCGGCAAAAGCTGGAGGCCGACCCGGCCCGACCGGCGCATTTGCTCACCGAGTCGGGCGTGGGTTACCGGCTGGTGATCTAGCGGACCGGGGCGCACCAGTTGCGCGTGGCGTCGATGCCGCCGTCGGCGGAGCGATAGCCCAGACAACCCAGCACCGAATCGAACAAATCCTGATGCGGCTGTACCGACCCCGCCAGGCTACGCAGGCGCGCAAAATCGGCGGCATGGGCGGGCTGTTGCAAGAACGGCTCCGAGGCCCACACCAGCAGGGGCACGCGCAATTGCTCGGGCGGGGCAATCTGGCGCGGCGTGGCGTGCAGATGGGCGTTTTCGCTGATCGATTCGCCATGGTCGGCGGCATAAAACATCAGTGCACGTTTGCCGCGCAACTGATCAATCACGCGGGAGATGATGTGGTCGGTGTAAAGCACGCTGTTGTCGAAGGCGTTGCGCAATTGCCCCAGGCTGCAGCGCGCTTCACTGGCCAGGCATTCCGGCGTGTAGCGGGCAAAGGCACGCGGATAGCGTTGCGAGTACTGATAATGCGAGCCCTTGGTGTGCAGTACCACCAGGTGTTTGCCCTGCGCATGGCGCGCCAGCGAAGCGGACAGTTCCGGCAGCAAGGAGGCGTCATCAATCGGCTTGCCTTTGTTGCGCGGCTCGGCGGCGATCATTTCGCGATACAGGTACTGCTCAGGCTCGACCTGGTTGTAGAACCAGACCTCACTTTGCATGGCGAACAATTCCGAGCTAAAGCCCAGGTCGTGCAGCACGGCAAAAATATTCTTTTCCTGCAAGGTACGCTGCGCATTGTCGGCGGCACCGCCAGGGCGCACGAACATACAACGTAGCGACAGCTTGGTGGCGGTATCGCACGCTACGCCACGCAGCGCCACCAGATTGGGCTCGGCGGCCAGCAGGGGCGTGGTGGCGCGTGGATAGCCCAACAACTGCATATGATCCCAACGCGTGGTTTCGCCGATGATAAACACCAGGTAGAGCTGGTCGATATCGGCGGGAGGCTGGTAGTTAAATGCGCTGGCCGGGTTGAACAGGGCCGGGCCGTTGTAGCGCTCTTGCAGCGTCATATAGCTGAACAAGGCGGTGGCGCTTAACCAGTTGATGGGCAGATAGCTATAGGCCAGTGTGCCGGCGTAATCGGGTAGATCGGTATTGGCAGCGCGCTCGGCCTGCTTTTGCCAGGCATTCAGCGCGCGCAACGGCAACGCGAGCAGCAGTACCGCCAGCAGAAGTTGCGCCCAGGCGCGCAAAGCGGATTGTTTGTGCCGGCTCTGCTGCAATAGCGTGGCGCGCGAACGGTTCAGTGCAATCAAGGCCAGGGGCAGCACGCCGAACGCCAGCAAGCAGGCGCCAAATTCCAGACTGAGTATTTCAACCGACAGATCAATGTCCGTGGTCAGCACCGAGGCCACCACGCCGTAGCCGATCACCAGCTTGAATTGCTGGATATACCAGGCGGCCGCCACCGAGATCAGCACCACCACGGTGGCCAGCAGCTTGAAGACGCGGCGTCCCGCCAGCGAGAACAGCCGCAGCAACACAAAGTTGAACAGCACCAGCGCGCCCAGCTCCAGCAACATCAGGCCCACGCGCTGCCACGGCTGCCGGAGCGCCGCCATGCTGCCCAGGCGCTGCCACGCCATCGGCAGATTGAGCACAGCGCCGATATATAACGCCAGCAGCATGCATAAAGCCGTACTGGATAAATTGCCCCACCGTTGCATGCGCCGTACTCCAGACTTGAAGAGCGGCGACTATTGCATTGGTGGGGCGGGGTGCAGAATCAGATTGTTCTGATGATGCGGTTGCGACTGAAATTATTTGCTCTGCCGCAAGGCGAATGAGGTCATCAATGTCCGGCGCAGGCCGTTGGTATCCAGCACGGTCTTGTGGATAACGCCGCCAAATTCCTTGCCGTCCGGGCCAAAGAACATGCCTTCGGCGGAATGGAATTCCGGCACGTGTTCTTGCTTGCCGTAGTTGTTGTCATCCGGCTGCATCAGCAGCTTCGCCTCGATGCCGAACTGCTTGGGATCCACATTGAGTGTGCTGCGGCCGGCATCCAGCAGACGCGGTGCGGCGCCAAGGCTGACCGTCATGGTGTTGGTGGCGTAGTCGTAAACGGCGCTGACATTGCTGGTGTAGATCTGGTGCAAATCGGTGTGCGGCGCCGCGGTGCTGTTGCCGCTGTCATCAATGACCACCTGGTAGGCCTCGCCGACATAGGCCACGGTGCCGGTTTTGCCCGCGAAGGCGGTGCGCCAGTTGGGGGTTTCATAACCGGCGGTAGACATGCCCATCTGTGCACTGCCATCGGTGTATTCCCACAGGATGTGTTGCAGCGAGGCATAGGCGGTTGGATTCAGCAGGCGGTAGTCCATACGTTCGGCTCCCATGCGCAAAACGATCTCCGGCGCGGAGACGACCTTGGTGCCCAGGCTGATCGGCGAAGTCCACACCAGTGGCCCCAGGCCATTGTGGCGGCGCATTTCGGTATGCAGCTTTTGCGTGTTGGTCAGCGTGGTGGTGGAGTCGGGGGTGGTGAAAATATTGTTGTAAGGGATGTCGGCGTAGATTTCGGCGTCGCCGATCGTCATATCGCCCAGCACGGCGGTTTGGGCGACCGGGGTGGGCCCGGAATCGGGTAGCTCGACATGCTTGCCGATGCGTTCGTCACCGCCGCCACAAGCGCTGAGCACAGCGCAGGCGAACGGCACAATCAGATAAGACAGGGTAGAACGTTGCACGGTATGGCCCTCGGAATAAGTGATCGCTGGGCGTATGCCGAGCGGAGTGCTTATTGTCCGGAGCCGAGAAAATTGGCGAATAAGACGAGTCTCAAAGTCCTGGCGCACCTGGCCAGGTGGTCGCGGCCGGGGCAATACAAACAAAACGACGCGCCCCGTTGCCGGTGGCGCGTCGTTGATTTTGCGTAAGGTCGAGCTGTTACTTGAGCGCGGCCAGAGCGGAATCGTAGTCCGGCTCGTTCTTGATTTCGGGCACCAGCTCGGAATACAGCACCTGGTCGTTGGCATCGACCACGACCACAGCACGTGCTGCCACGCCCTTGAGCGGACCACCCGCAATGGCCACGCCATAATCGTTAAGGAATTCACGGCCGCGCATGGCCGACAGCGTAACCACATTGGCCAGGCCTTCGGCGCCACAGAAACGCGCTTGCGCAAACGGCAGATCGGCCGAGATGCACAGCACCACGGTGTTTTCCAGTTTCGAGGCGGCTTCGTTGAAACGACGGACCGATGTCGCGCAGGTCGGGGTATCGATGCTCGGGAAGATATTCAGCACTTTGTTCTTGCCGGCAAAGCTGGCCAGCGACACGTCGGCCAGGTCTTTGCCCACCAGCGTAAACGGTTTGGCCGCATCGCCTTTGGCCGGGAAAGCGCCGTCAACCGGAATGGCGTTGCCGCCGAGAGTCACTTGAGACATCTAACGTTCTCCTGGAGTTGGAATTCTGTGGGCGACCCCGGTGGGGCCGCCGTCCTTTGTAGATTTTGTTGGCGCCTTTTTTTGAGCAGCGCTCTGCGCCAGCCTCAGTTCAGCGTGGGCGGACCCACAACCAAATCCGGGCTGGCGGCACTTACGTGCGGCCAGCCCAGGTTATTTCAAGCGCCCAATCTATGACAAATGCATGATCAAATGTACGAGCTCACGCCCTGTCATGCCCCAGCGTCTCAGACCACCAGGCTGGGGTTCTGCGGCACCGGCGGAATCAAGGCTGCGGCCAGCGCTTCGTAATCGGGTTCTTTGTTCAGATCAGAGACCAGTTCGGCATGCACCACATTGTCGTTTACATCCAGTCCGATCAGCGCGGTGGTCATCAAGCCGGACAGCGGCACGTCGGTGATCATGACGCCGTAGTCCTTATGAAAATCACGGCCGCGCAGCGTGGATAACAGCTGGACACGGTGAAAACCTTCTTGCTGGATGATGCGCGACAAGGCGTACGGCGTATCCACCGACACCACCAGCACCACGGTGTTATCGAGCGCCGACGCCACGCCTTCGAGCCGGCGCGCGATGGTCAGGCCGATCGAGGCATCAATGCTGGGGATGACGCCGATGACTTTGCGGCGACCGTAAAAGCGGGAGAGCGGGACATCTTGCAGATTGGTATCGACCAGCATGAAGCTGTGAGCCGGATCACCAACGCGGGGAAAACGACCACCCACGCTGATGGGTGTGCCATTGAGCATAACGGTCGCCATGACGGGCCTCCTTGGGGCGGGTCTTATGTGCCTTCCAGTATGGTATGCCGTCGCGCAATTACAAGCCGGGCGGGCGGCTAGGGATAGAACCAGTTCAGCGTATAACCGGTGGAATGCAGCGCGCCGGCATCGAGTTGCAGAAACACATGCAGCTCATCGTTGACGCCCACTGCGCTGCGTTTCTTTTCATTGGCGGCCAGATATTCGCTGGCCTTGAACACTTTCTTTGCCACCACTTCATCCGCGGCATTGGTCAGCGTCAATTCCAGCGCAGGCAAGGCCTGGTCGTACGGCGCCAGATTGCGCAGCGAGGCCGATAGCTGGATCAGATCCGGCCGATCCGGCACAAACACCAGTTCGGAATATTCATTGCGCAGCAGATTGGCATCGCGCGGCAAGGGCATGGCGCAACCGAGCACGCTACACACGCTCACCAGCGGCGCCCGCAGCCAGGGGAAATCGGTGCTGATGGTATTGCGATAACGCAAGCCGAGTTGCAGCAACAAGGCGGCCAGCAATAACAACACCAACGGGACTAACAAAAAGCGCAGTGGCGAGCGTTGTACGGGCAAGGCCAGCAGCGCGTCATCTTCGGCGGTGTGGATGGGTTGGTACTGGTTAGTCGCCGGCGCCGCAAGCGCAGCAGCAGGCTGGCCATGCACCAGCACCGTGGCCACGGCCTCGGGGGCGGTGGCCGGATCGTGGTCCAGCGCCTCGGCTTCGGCCGCCATCGCCGCCACGGCAGGCACATAGGCATGCTGCAACCAGTCACTGACGGATTCTTCGGCGGCCTGGTCAGCGCCGGGGCGCGCCGCAGATTCGGGCTGCCCATCCGCTTCGGCATTGCTGTGCGACGGGGGCGCGGATGTGCTGGCTGCCAGTAGTTCGGCGTGGGCCGGCATCTGATCGAGCGCATCGCGGTAGGCCGCTTCGATGGCGGCGTTGAATTCATCCAGATGCGCGTCATCGGCGGCCTCAGCGGGCGCGTGATCGGGACTGAGGCTTTCAGTGCGCAGATCAAAGCGTTCGGCTTTGTCCGGAAAAGGTTCGGCTTCGTCGGCGGGTTCGGCTTGCGGCGTGGCTTCGAGCGCGATTTGGGGTGCTGGCGCGGCTGCCGCGAAATCAGGCTCGACGGTGGGTTCCGCTGGCGGCGCCAAGGCAGGCTCGGCTTCGGGGACGAACACCGGCGCGGGTTCTGGCTCCGGCGCAAATACTGGAGCGGGCGCCGGGGCCGGGATGGCAAGCGCTGCCGGCGCTGGCATGGTGATGGCGGGCGCAGCTTCCGCCACCACTGGCGCAGGTGCCGGCGCTTCTTCGAGGCAGTCACGTGCATTAAAGACGAATGCGCATTTGCCGCAGCGCACTTTGCCGCCATGAGCGGCGAGTTGCGTGTCGGAGACCTTGAAGGCGGTGCGGCAGTTGGGGCAGCGCGTGACGTGATTCATAGTGCGCGATTCTAGCCGGTAAACGGGCCGCCGGTCATTAACCCGCAGTGTGATTGCAACGCCAACGCGCACGCCAGGGCCAGCACCTGAGTCAGCTATGCGATCATCGCGGCCATGACGATCCAGCTGACCGCTTCCAGCCTGCCGCCCGTTACACATCGCCGCGTTTTGGGGCTGGCATTACCCATGGCCCTGGCCAATCTGACGCAGCCGCTGCTGGCCGCCGTCGATACCGCCATGGCCGGGCATTTGCCGCAACTGGCGGCGCTGGGCGGCGTGGCTTTGGGCGGCGTGTTTTTCAATTTTGTGCTGTGGGGTTTTGGCTTTTTGCGCATGGGCACCACCGGCCTGGTGGCGCAGGCCCACGGTGCGGGCGACACGCTGGCGTTACGCGATGCGGTGGTGCGCGCCTTGTTGCTGGCGCTGGGCCTCGGCGTGATGGTGATTGCGCTGCGCGGCCCCTTGCTGACGTTGGCGCTGCATTTGCTGGGCGGTTCCGCGGCGGTGCAGGACGCAGCGCGCGCTTATGTGCACGCGCGCATCTGGTCCGCCCCGCTGGCGCTGGCTAACTATGTGGTGCTGGGTTATCTGATCGGCGTGCAGCAGGTGCGGTTGGCGCTGGCGCTGCAGTTATTGATCAATCTGGCCAATGTGGCGGCGGTATTTGCCTTGGTGCGTGGCAGCGGTCTGGGCGTAGCGGGCATCGGCGCCGCGACCGCCATTGCCGATGCGCTGGGCTGTGTGAGTGGACTCATGCTGTTGTGGCAGCAACGCCCGCGCGGCATTGCCCCCGCCTTGCGCGCAGCGCTGTGGCGCGATGGAGCGGCGTGGCGCAGATTGGCGGCGTTAAACCGCGATCTGTTTTTGCGCACGATGCTGCTGCTGGGCGCATTTGGCTGGTTTGCGCACGCGGGCGCCAAAGCGGGCGAGATTACGCTGGCGGCGAATGCTTTGCTGCTTAATTTCCAGACGTTTATGGCATATGGGCTGGACGGCCTGGCGCATGCGGTGGAAGCGCTGACCGGCGAGGCCATCGGCGCACGGGACCGCTCGCGTCTGGTGGCGGCTATCCGCTTGAGCGTGCTGTGGGCTTTGGTGTTGGCGCTGATCTTCAGCGCGCTGTACGCCCTGGCCGGGGCGGGCATCATCAATCTGCTGACCGACCAGACTGCGGTGCGCGCGATGACGCTGCGTTATCTGCCTTGGGCCGTGCTCACGCCGGTGATTTCGGTGTGGGGATTCATGCTGGATGGCGTGTTTATCGGCGCGACGCGCACGCATACGCTGATGCGCTGCATGGCGCTTTGCGTGGCCGCGCTGGCGCTGGGCATGCTGACCTTGCCGCCGCTGTGGGGCAACCATGGGGTATGGCTGGCGCTGATGCTGTTTATGGCGCTGCGCGGCGTAACGCTGGCCACGCAACTACCCCGCTTATTGAGAACGCTGCAGCAATAGGGTGGGTCCAGACCCACCATCCAAAGCCGATTGCGCAGAACCGCGATACTTGGGAATCCTCCCGCTAGACCAGCTAGACCAGCTAGACCAGCTAGACCAGCTAGACCAGCTAGACCAGCTAGACCAGCTAGACCAGCTAGACCAGCTAGACCAGCTAGACCAGCTAGACCAGCGGGGCCCGCCAAACCTGCGGGTGAAACCTACCCATTTCGCGTTCTTCTTGATGGCTCTGGATGGTGGGGCGAGACCCACCCTATGCGGTAATCCGTCGCATTGCCGCCTGCTGAAAGCGCTGCGGCGATAGGGTGGGTCTAGACCCACCATCCAAAGCCAATTGCGCAGAACCACGATACTTGGAAATCCTCCCGCTAGACCAGCTAGACCAGCTAGACCAGCTAGACCAGCGGGGCCCGCCAAACCTGCGGGTGAGACCTACCCATTTCGCGTTCTTCTTGATGGCTCTGGATGGTGGGTCGAGACCCACCCGATGCGGTAATCCGTCGCATTGCCGCCTGCTGAAATCGCTGCGGCGATAGGGTGGGTCAAGACCCACCATCCAAAGCCAATTGCGAGGATCCGAGATACTTGGGAATCCTCCCGCTAGACCCACCCCATGCCGTTATTCGGTGGCTTTGCGGGTGCCGGACAGACACACCCAGCCTTCTTCCGCAGCGGGCGGCAAGAAGTTGAACCACACGCCGTAGATCGCCATCACTTCATCCGCCTGTTCTTCCAGAATGCCCGACAGCGCGATATGCCCGCCAGCATGCACACGGCCGGCCAGCAACGGTGCGAGGGTCTTCAGCGGATTGGTCAGGATATTGGCGATCACCACATCGTACTCACGATGCGGTGCGGCATCGGGCAGATAGAAATCAACCTGCACGCCGTTTTGTTCGGCGTTCTGGCGCGAGGCGATCATCGCTTGCGCGTCGATATCCACGCCATCGGTGGCACCGGCGCCCAGCTTGCGCGCGGCAATCGCCAGGATGCCCGAGCCACAACCATAATCCAGCACGGTTTCGCCGCCGACGATATTGCGATCCAGCCATTTCAGGCACAAACGTGTGGTGGGATGGCTGCCGGTGCCAAAGGCCAGACCGGGGTCGAGCGCGATATTGATGGCGTTGCCGGACGGCGCTTCGTGCCACGTCGGCGTAATCCACAGCCGATCAGAAATACGGATCGGCTCGAATTGTGATTGGGTCAGGCGCACCCAATCCTGATCTTCCACCATGGACACGCTGAATTTCGGCTGGGCCAGCCCGATGGCGTTGGCGGCTGCGGCGACGATAAATTCAGGCGCCATACCTTCATCAAACAGGGCCACTACCACGCTGTGGTCCCACATCTGATCCACCGGTTCGCCGGGTTCGCCAAAGATCGGCTTCTCGTCGGCGGTGCCGGCAGCGGCGTCTTCGATCGAGACAGCAAGCGCGCTCAGATCGAACAAGGCGTCAGACAATGCTTCGGCACGGTTGGAATCAGTTTCAATACGAAGTTCTTGCCAAGGCATGTGCGACCTCAGAGCCAAATGACCATTCTCGCATCGCAGCATTGCTTAAGAAAAGCATGGCGTTAGATGCAGTTGCGGATGCCGCAGCAAATGGAGAGTAGAAAAAACAAAACGGGGCCACAGGGCCCCGTTGCGAGTCACCACCAGCGCGCTTAAGCGTTCTGGGCGGTTTGCGCCTCAACCAGCGCGCGGATTTCCGGCATCTTGTGCTCCAGATAATGGATGCTGGTGCCGCCTTTGATAAATTCGGCGTCGAGCAACAATTGCTGGTGCAGCGGAATGTTGGTGTGGATGCCTTGCACCACCGTTTCTGACAGCGCAATGCGCATGCGGGCCATGGCCTGCTCGCGCGTGTCGCCATAAGTAATGATCTTGCCGATCATCGAGTCATAGTTGGGCGGCACAAAATAGCCTTGGTACACGTGCGAATCCACGCGTACGCCAGGGCCACCGGGCGCATGGTAGCTGGTAATGCGGCCCGGGCTCGGTACAAACTTGAGCGGGTCTTCGGCGTTGATCCGGCATTCCATGGCGTGGCCTTTGAGCTTGACGTCCTTCTGCGTGTAACGCAGTTGTTCGCCCGCAGCCACCCGGATCTGTTCCTGCACGATGTCGATGCCGGTGATCAATTCGGTGACCGGATGTTCCACCTGCACGCGCGTGTTCATTTCAATGAAATAGAACTCGCCATTTTCAAACAGGAACTCGAAAGTGCCCGCACCGCGATAACCAATCTTGCGACACGCTTCGGCGCAGGCTTCACCCACGCGTTTGCGTTGCGCATCGGTAATGCCGGGCGCCGGTGCTTCTTCGATCACTTTCTGGTGACGACGCTGCATGGAGCAATCGCGCTCGCCCAGATAGATGGCGTGACCATGTTGGTCGGCCAGTACCTGGATTTCGATGTGCCGCGGGTTTTGCAGGAATTTCTCCATGTAAACCACGGGGTTACCGAACGCGGATTGCGCTTCGCTCTTGGTCATCTCAACCGAGCGCAGCAATTCTTCTTCAGCATGCACCACGCGCATACCCCGGCCACCACCACCGCCAGCGGCTTTGATGATAACGGGGTAACCCACTTCGCGGCCCAGCTTGAGCACCGAGGCGTCGTCGTCGGGCAGTGCGCCGTCCGAGCCGGGCACGCATGGCACGCCGGCGGCCTTCATGGCGTTTTTGGCCGAAACCTTGTCGCCCATCAGGCGTATCGATTCCGGGGTCGGGCCGATAAAGACAAAGCCCGATTCTTCCACGCGTTGGGCAAAGTCGGCGTTTTCAGACAGAAAACCGTAGCCGGGGTGGATGGCTTCGGCTTCGGTTACTTCGGCCGCGGCGATCAGCGACGGAATATTCAGATAGCTGAGTGCCGACGGGTTCGGCCCGATGCAGACCGATTCATCGGCCAGCTTGACGTACTTGGCTTCGCGGTCGATCTCGGAATGCACGACCACGGTCTTGATGCCCATTTCACGGCAGGCGCGCAGCACGCGCAGCGCAATTTCGCCGCGATTGGCGATCAAAATCTTATTAAACATGGCTCAACTCCGTGAGACGTGAGGGTCTGGCGCGGGATGCCGGCGTCTGCCTTGCACCTCATGCCTCACACTCACAGAATTACCCAATGACAAACAGCGGTTCGCCAAATTCAACCGGCTGGCCGTTCTCAACCAGGATGGCTTTGATCACACCGCTGGTTTCGGCTTCGATTTCGTTGAGCAGTTTCATCGCTTCGATGATGCACAGCGTATCGCCGACATTCACTTGCTGACCGATTTCGACAAAGTTTTTGGCGCCAGGGCTCGGTGCACGATAGTACGTGCCCACCATCGGCGATTTAACCACGGTGCCTTCCAGTGCGGGCGCAGCGGCCGGCAAGGTGGCAACCGGCGCCGCGATGGCGGCGGCGGGCTGTTGCATTAACTGCGGTGCGGCTGATGCGATGTACGTCGGTTGTACCGACTGGGTAACGCGTGTGATGCGTACTTTTTCTTCGCCCTCGGTCACTTCGAGTTCGGCAATGCCCGACTCTTCAACGAGGTCGATCAGCTTTTTGAGTTTGCGCAAGTCCATTGATGGCAACCCTTCTTTGATTTAGAACGTGTTTTGGAATGAAGCGACGCCGTCTCAGGGCGTCTTGACGGGCTGGGACAAGACGAAGGCCAGAGCATATTCATAGCCCCGGGCGCCCAGACCACAGATCACGCCGACGGCGAGATCAGAAAAGAACGAGTGATGCCGGAACGCTTCCCGCGCATGCACATTGGATAAATGCACTTCAACAAACGGTTTTTTCACAGCAGCCAGCGCATCGCGTAGGGCGACACTGGTGTGGGTATAGGCTGCCGGATTGATGATGATGTAATCTGTGCCGTCGTCCAGCGTGGCGTGGATGCGTTCGATCAGCTCGAATTCGCGGTTGGACTGAAACGCCTCCAGGGTAGCCCCTGCGGCTTGAGCTTGTTCGCTCAGGCGGGCATTGATGCTGGCCAGTGTGTCCGCACCGTAATGTTGCGGTTCACGCACGCCCAGCAGGTTGAGGTTGGGGCCGTGCAAAACCAGTACTTTACGGCTGTGCGTCATGGTCTCCCCGGATCGAGTGTTCCCTGTCATCGGCGGGAGTTTGCCGAGGCAACCCCACCTTGTCTAGTAAATTCGGCGAAATTACCGGCATTTTCGCGCTAAAACGCTCGTTTGAAAGGGTGTTTGAATCAACACCGGCGCGGGCTGCGCGCGGGTGACGCTGGTATACTCGCGCCATTTGAAAATTGCTGGATTAGAAGCACCTTATGCAGTTATCTGACTTTGATTACCACTTGCCCGAGCATCTGATCGCGCAATTTCCGCCTGAAGTGCGCGGTGGCAGCCGCTTGTTGCATGTGGCCGGCGCCACACTCGAAGACCGCATGTTCGCCGATCTTGTGCACTATCTGCGGGCAGGCGATGTGCTGGTGTTTAACGACACGCGCGTGATCAAGGCGCGTTTGTTTGGCCAGAAAGAGAGTGGCGGCCAGGTCGAGGCGCTGGTTGAGCGCGTGATCGATGCCCATCATGCACTGGCACATATCCGCGCCAGCAAATCGCCCAAGCCGGGCAGCCGTATCATCTTTAATGGTGACCACGTCGCCACCATGGTCGAACGCCAGGGCGAGTTGTTCTTGCTGCAGTTCGCAGCAGAAACGCCGGTGTTCGATATTCTTGAGCAAGCGGGCCAGTTGCCGCTGCCGCCCTATATCACGCATGTACCGGACGACGAAGATGCCAAGCGCTATCAAACCGTCTATGCCCGTGATCCCGGCGCCGTCGCCGCACCCACTGCCGGCCTGCACTTTACCGATGAGTTGCTGCAACAGGTGCGGCAGCTGGGCGTGCACACCGCGTTTTTGACCTTGCACGTTGGTGCCGGCACGTTTCAGCCGGTCCGGGTCGAGAACGTGGCCGAGCACAAAATGCATCATGAGCGTTACAGCATCGCGCCCGAAACCGTCGCTCTATTAAAACGCGTGCGCGCGGAAGGCGGCCGCATCATCGCCGTCGGTACCACTTCTTTGCGTGCGCTAGAGGCCGCCAGCCAGCAAGCATTTTTAGGCGAGCCGCAGGGCGATACCGATATTTTCATTACCCCCGGCTACCAGTTCAAAGTGGTCGACCGCCTGGTGACCAATTTCCATCTGCCCAAATCCACCCTGTTGATGCTGGTGGCGGCCTTTGCCGGCTTCGACACCATGCGCGCGGCCTATGCGCACGCAGTGGCGGCGGAATATCGCTTCTTTAGTTATGGCGATGCGATGTTGCTGGAAAAGCAAAGCAACTGAACACGCTAACGGCAAGTAGTCGGGCACCATCCCTCCGCATTTTCACCCACATGCATCGGACTGTTTTCCGGTAGCAAGGAGCAATACAGCAATGGCAACAACCTTTAACGGCCTCGATTTTGAGCTGAAGGCCACCAGTGGCGGCGCGCGGCGCGGCCAGGTCACGCTTAACCACGGCGTGGTGCAAACGCCGGTATTCATGCCGGTGGGCACCTATGGCACGGTCAAGGCGATGACGCCGCGCGATTTGAACGAGATCGAAGCCCAGATCATCCTCGGAAACACCTTCCACCTGTGGTTGCGCCCGGGCGTCGACATCATCGGCCAGTACGGCGGCCTGCATGCCTTTATGGGCTGGGACAAACCCATCCTGACCGATAGCGGTGGCTTTCAGGTATTCAGCCTTGGCGAGTTGCGCAAGATCACCGAAGAAGGCGTCAAGTTCCAGAGCCCGGTCAATGGCGACAAGCTGTTTTTGACGCCGGAAGAATCGATGCGCATCCAGCGCGCGCTCAATTCCGATGTCGTAATGATTTTTGATGAATGCACGCCGTACCCGGCCACGCGCCAGGAAGCCGCGGATTCGATGCGGATGTCGGCCCGCTGGGCCCGCCGTTCGCGCGACGAGTTTGATCGGCTGGAAAACCCGAATGCGCTGTTCGGCATCGTGCAGGGCGGTATGTATGAAGACCTGCGCAATGAATCGCTGGCCGGGCTGGATGAGATCGGCTTTCATGGCATGGCCATCGGCGGTTTGTCGGTGGGCGAGCCGCGTGAAGAGTTCTATCGCGTGCTGGCGCACACCGCCCCACGGTTACCGGTACACAAACCGCGTTATTTGATGGGCGTGGGTACGCCGGAAGATCTGGTGTACGGCGTAAGCCAGGGCATCGATATGTTCGACTGCGTCATGCCGACGCGTAATGCGCGCAACGGCATGCTGTTTACCCGTTACGGCGATATCAAGATCAAGAACGCGCGCCATCGCACCGATACCCGTCCGCTCGACGAAACCTGCGATTGCTACGCCTGCCGCAATTTCAGCCGCGGCTATCTGCACCATTTGTTCCGCGCTGGCGAAATCCTTGGCGCTCAGCTCAATACCATCCATAACCTGCGCTACTACCAGATCCTGATGGCCGAGATGCGTGACGCGATCGAAGCGGATGCCTTCCCGGCGTTTGTGGCGAAGTTCCACAGCGATCGGGCCCGCGGCACCGAATAAGCCCGGCCGCAACGGGAACTGATTGCCCGGGGCAAACGTCTGACACGCGCCGCTCATCCGGCCCCCGGTGCACCATTCCTGATACGGGCGGCTACCCGTGATGGATTTACCTCAGGTCGCGGGCTAGAATGGGCGGCTTTCGCGTACCGCTTTATTTAATTTACAAATACGGAAGACTCACCACTATGTCGTTTTCGCTGATTCCTAGCGCGTTTGCCGCTGACGCAGCCGCCGCACCTGCTGGCCCTCTGGGCAGCCTGATGTCGTTCCTGCCGATGATCGTGATCTTCGTGCTGTTCTATTTTCTGTTGATCCGTCCGCAGCAAAAACGCGCTAAAGAAACCCAGGCCATGCTGCAAGCACTGCAGAAGGGCGAAGAAGTGGTGACCACCGGCGGCCTCGTGGGCCGTATCACCAAAACGACCGACCAGTTTCTGACCATCGAACTGGCTGACGGTGTTGAAGTGCTGGTCCAGCGCGGTGCAATCACGCAGCGCCTGGAAAAAGGCACCATCAAAAACAACAAATAAGTAACCCCGATGAGCGGCAGCAAGACTGCCGCTTGTCTTACCGGCTCTGAACATGAACCGTTATCCGTTGTGGAAATACTTTCTGATCGTGGTCTCCCTCGTGGTGGCCGTGCTCTACACGCTGCCCAACCTGTTTGGCGAAAGCCCGGCGGTGCAGATCTCGACCGCGCGCTCGTCCGCCAAGGTGGATGATGCGTTGCAAGCGCGTGCGCTGGCCGCGATCAAACAGGCTGGCCTGACCCCCGAAGCCACGATTGCTGATGCCAATTCGGTCAAATACCGCTTCAAGGACACCGACGCGCAACTCAAAGCCAAAGACGCCGTGCAAGCTGCGGTGGGCGATGACTATTCGGTGGCGCTGAACCTGTTGCCGCAGACGCCGCAATGGCTGATCTCGCTGCACGCCAAGCCGATGTCGCTGGGCCTGGATTTGCGCGGCGGCGTGCATTTCTTGTTGGAAGTCGACATGAATGCGGCGCTGGGCAAGCAACTGGACAAGACCGCTGGCGATATCAAGCGCGAACTGCGCGATCGCAAGATCCGCTACGGCAAAATCAGCCGGGTGCGTGATTCGGTGGTGGTGCAATTGCGTGATGCGCAAACGGTCGATGACGCCGCCAACGCGCTGCGTACGGCGCTGCCGGCCCTGGCCCTGGAACAATCGAAAGCGGCCGACAACTACACGGTAACGGTGACTTTTACCCCGCAAGGTCTGCAACAACTGAAGTCCGATGCGGTTAAACAGAACATTACTACGCTGCACAACCGGGTGAATGAACTCGGCGTGAGCGAGCCGGTGATCCAGCAGCAAGGCGAAGGCCGCATCGTGGTCGAACTGCCGGGCGTGCAGGACACGGCCAAGGCCAAAGATATTCTGGGCCGTACCGCGACGCTGGAAGTGCGCATGGTGGATAGCGACCCGAGTCATATCGACGCTGCGCTCAAAGGCAATCCGCCCGAAGGCACCGAGCTGTTGCCGGAACAAGGCAGCCGTGGCAATGGCGTGATCCTGGTCAAAAAAGACGTGGAACTGACGGGCGATAACATCAACGATGCGCAAGCAGGCTTTGATGACCACAGCCAACCCGCTGTGCATTTGAATCTGGATTCGGCCGGCTCTTCAATCTTTGGCACGCTGACCCGTGAAAACGTCGGCAAGCGCATGGCCATGATCCTGGTGGAGAAGGGTAAGGGCGAAGTCGTTACCGCGCCGACCATCAACAGCGAGATTACTGGCGGCCGTGTGCAGATTTCTGGCGCGATGACTTCGCAAGAAGCCAATGACACCGCGCTGCTGTTGCGCGCTGGTTCGCTGGCTGCGCCGATGAATATTGTGGAAGAACGCACCATCGGCCCGAGCCTGGGTAAAGACAATATCGAAAAAGGCTTCCACTCCACGCTGTATGGTTTCCTCGCCGTCGCCGTATTCATGATGATTTACTACCGCGTGTTCGGCGTGGTGTCTGCCATCTCGCTGGCGTGCAACCTGTTGTTCTTGCTGGCCTTGCTGTCGATGCTGGGCGTAAGCCTGACGCTGCCGGGCATCGCGGCAATCGCGCTGACGCTGGGTATGGCCATCGACTCCAACGTGCTGATCAACGAGCGGGTGCGTGAAGAAATGCGCAATGGCATGACGCCGCATATGTCCATCCAGAACGGCTACGCCCATGCGTTTGCCACCATTCTGGATTCGAACGTCACCACCCTGATTGCCGGTCTGGCCCTGCTGATCTTTGGCTCAGGTGCCGTGCGCGGTTTTGCCTGGGTGCATTGCATCGGCATCGTGACCTCCATGTACAGCGCCGTATTTGTTTCGCGCGGCCTGATCAATCTGATTTACGGCTATCGCCGCCGTTTGTCCTCGCTGGCCGTGTAAGCGAGGGGAGCTGAAAATGATCGAGTTCTTTCATGTAAAACGCGATATCCCGTTTATGAGCTATGGCAAGCTCACCACGGCGATTTCGCTGGTCACCTTTCTGGTGGCGGTGTTCTTCCTGGGTTACAAGGGTCTGAACTTCGGTGTGGAATTCACCGGTGGTACGGTGATGGAGCTGCAATACGGCCAAAGCGCGGATCTGAACCAGATTCGTGATTCGGTCAGCGCCATGAAATACGGCGACCCGCAAGTACAAGCGCTGGGCACCACGCGGGACGTGATGGTGCGTCTGCCTGCCACCCGGCTGCACACCGCGGCGCAGATTTCCGATGCCGTACTGGCCACGCTGAAGAAAGATCGCCCCGATGTGCAAATGCGCCGCGTCGAGTTTATCGGCCCGTCGGTGGGCGATGAACTGGTGTCGCACGGGATTACCGCGTTGGTGCTGGTTTGCGTGGGTATTGTTGCCTATCTGGCAGTGCGCTTTGAATGGCGCTTTGCGGTATCGGCCATCCTCGCCAACATGCATGACGTGGTCATCATCCTGGGCTTCTTTGCGTTCTTTCAATGGGAGTTCACGCTGACGGTGCTGGCTGCGGTGCTGGCTGTGCTGGGCTACTCCGTCAACGAATCGGTGGTGGTGTTTGACCGGATTCGCGAGAACTTCCGCAAGCCGCAAATGCGCGGTCGTGAAGTGCCCGCCATCATCGACAACGCCATTACCGCCACCATGAGCCGGACCATCATTACCCACGGTTCGACCGAAGTGATGGTGCTTTCCATGCTTATTTTTGGTGGTCCTGCATTACATGGGTTTGCCACGGCGCTTACAATTGGTATTCTGTTCGGTATCTATTCGTCAGTGCTCGTTGCGTCGCCGCTTCTACTGATGTTTGGGGTAACGCGCGAAAACATGATCAAACCGGTCAAAGTGAAACAAGAAGCCGTGGTCTGATTTTTGCTCTGCATTATTTGCTCCCGCCAGGTCTGCACTAAGGATCGTGGGGCAAATAGATGTTACCGACGCCGGCGGCCATCGCCGGCGTTTTTTACGTCATTACGGAGTCAAATCATGGAATTCAGTCCCATCGACATCTTTCTGCACCTCGACGTTTACCTGGCCCAACTGGTGCAGCAATACGGTACCGGTGTTTACGCTTTGTTGTTTGGCGTCATCTTCTGCGAAACCGGTCTGGTGGTTCTACCGTTCTTGCCGGGCGACTCGCTGCTGTTTGTGGGCGGTGCCGTGGCCGCACTGGGCGGCATGGACCCGTTTGTGCTGGCCACCACGCTGATGGCCGCGGCTATTCTTGGCGACAGTACCAACTACCTGATCGGCCGCCTGCTGGGTGAAAAACTGTTCAGCAACCCCAACTCAAAAATCTTCCGCCGCGATTATCTGAACCGCACCCATGAATTTTATGAACGCCATGGCGGCAAGACCGTTACGCTGGCGCGCTTTGTGCCCATCGTGCGGACGTTCGCACCGTTTGTGGCGGGCGTGGGCCATATGAACTATCTGCGTTTCCTGGCCTTTAGCGTGGCGGGCACCGTGGCATGGGTGGGTGGACTGGTGGCGCTGGGTTATTTCTTTGGCAACATCACGTTTATCAAACAGAATCTGTCCATCATGATCATCAGCATCGTGGCACTCTCGTTCGTGCCGATGATGCTGCAAGTAGCACGTCATAAATTAGGTAAGGCATGACCGAAGCGTTTTACACCGACAAGACTGCAGTCCGTGCTGCATTCGATAAAGCCGCCACCACTTACGATGCGGCGGCTTTTCTGCAGCGCGAAATCGCCCAGCGCATGGGCGAACGTTTGCAATACATCCGGGTGCAACCCGAGCGCGTGCTCGATGCAGGCTGTGGCACCGGCTACGCCAGCGCCATGCTGCGTGAGCGTTATCCGCAAAGCCGACTGCTTGAACTGGACCTGGCGCCCGGCATGTTGCGCGTGGCGCGTGACCAGCGCAGTGGCCTGAAAGCGCTGTTTGACCGGCGCAAGCCGCTGCAGCTGTGTGGCGATATCGAAGCACTGCCACTGGCCACGGCATCGGTGGACCTGATCTGGTCCAATCTGGCGCTGCAGTGGTGCAACACCCCTGACGCGGCATTCAAGGAATTCCTGCGTGTACTCAAGCCAGGCGGCTTGCTGATGTTTTCCACGCTGGGCCCGGATACGCTCAAAGAGTTGCGTGCCGCCTTTGCCGATGTCGACGGCGCCACCCACGTCAATCACTTTATCGATATGCACGATCTGGGCGATGCGCTGGTCAACAGCGGCTTTGCCACGCCGGTCATGGATATGGAATACATCACCTTGACCTATCCTGAACTCAAGCCGCTGTTGGCTGATCTCAAGGGGATTGGTGCGCAGAACGCGACGCTGGGCCGCCGCAGTGGCCTGATGGGCAAGTCGACATGGCAACGCATGGTGGCGTCGTACGAACGCTTCCGCCGCGATGGCGAGCTGCCAGCCACCTATGAGGTGGTCTATGGTCATGCATGGAAGCCCGAAATTGCGCCGCCGCAAAAACGCGCTGATGGCAGCCAGGTGATTGAATTCCGTCCGCGAGGCCAGGCGTGAGCGCCGCGCGCGGCTGGTTTATTACCGGCACCGATACCGAAGTAGGCAAAACCGTGGCGACGGCGCAATTGCTGCGCGCCTTTGTGGCCAATGGCTATGCCACGGCGGCGATGAAGCCGGTGGCGTCCGGTTGCGAAGTGCGGCTAGACGCTCAGGGGAATGAATACTGGTGGAACGCGGACGTCGCGGCCCATGCCGAGGCCAGTAATTTGAACTTGCCCGCGACGCTGACCAATCCGTACCGCTTTTTGCCGCCCATCTCGCCACATCTCGCGGCACGCGATGCCGGGATCGAGGTCTCGTTGTCGCATTTGCTCGATTGTGCGCAGCAGATCGCGGCGCAGTCGGACGTGATGTTGGTGGAAGGCGCAGGCGGTTGGTTGGCGCCTCTTAACGAAACGGCCAGCATGGCGGATCTGGCCAGCGCCTTGGGTTTTCCGGTGATTCTGGTGGTCGGGATGCGCCTGGGTTGTATCAACCATGCTTTGCTGACGGTGCAAGCGATTGCGGCGCAAGGGGTGCCGCTGGCGGGATGGATTGCCAACCAGGTGGATCCGGCCATGTCACGTTACCCGGAGAATCTGGCTACCTTGCAACAACGCATCGCCGCACCCTTACTGGGTGAAATACGCCACAGTCCGCAGGCATTGACGCAGCGGCTGTCGGACGAAACCGTGCGCTCGCTAGTCTGAATGCTTGCGTAAGAATTTTAGGCGGCGCACACTGTCGCCCATCTTGCCAGGATACACATGAATACCTGCTTTAGACCTTTGCGCACGGCCTTGCGGCCCTTGCTGCTGCTGGCCTTGCTGCTGCTGACGGCATGCAGCAAACCGGTGTTCCAGGGCACGGATCTGACCGGGGCCAGTTTTGGCGGCGACTTTGTGCTGCAAGACCATCGCGCCAAAGCGCATCGGTTGGCTGACGACAGAGGCAAAGTAGTGGCGCTGTTTTTTGGCTATACGCATTGTCCGGATGTCTGCCCCACCACCATGGCAGAATATGCGGCTGTCATGAAAAAACTCGGCGACCAGGCCAAAGACGTCCAGGTGTTGTTTGTGACCCTGGACCCGGCACGCGATACTCCGGCGCTGTTGGCGCAATATGTGCCCGCCTTCAATCCGGCCTTTATCGGCTTGACCGGCAGCGATGCGCAGATTGCCGAGGTCGCAAAGCAGTACAAGGTGGTCTATCAGAAACAGGGTGAGGGGCCAGGCTATACGCTGGACCACAGTGCCGGCAGCTATCTGCTGGACAAACAAGGACATCTGCGCGTGCTGGAAAACTACGGCGCGCCTGTGGCTACATTGGTCGCCGACCTGAAGCTATTGATCGAGGAATGAGCTTGCATGAGCGAGCCGCTAGAACACCCCCAAACGCCGGTTGCTGAAGGCGAAGATATCGGCCCCTACCAGCTGACCAATCCGCTGGAGATTGGCGCTGTATTGCGCCAACTGGTGCTGCGCGGCGATAACGTCACGATTTATTTTGCGCACGGCCGCCAACTGATGCTCTCGCGCCTGCTGGCGGTGGATGTCCCCAAGCGCGAGCTCGTGCTCGACGTGGGTGGTCACGAAGAAACCAACAAAGCGCTCCTCAACTCCGATCGCAATATCATTGTGGGCACGCCCGACGGCGTAAAAATCCAGTTTGTGCTGAGCAAGATTCGCCCGACCCGATTTGATGGCTCCCCGGCGTTTGCCGCGGCGTTTCCGACGGATTTGATCAAGCTGCAGCGACGCGAGTTTTTCCGGATCGAGACGCCGCTGACCCGACCCTATATTTGCGAAGTCACCTTGCCAGAGGGCAAGCGGGTAGGGCTTGAACTGCATGATCTGTCTTTGGGCGGCATCGGTGCCTGGGCTTTGCCGCAAGTGGCGCTGCCGCTGGTGCCCGGGATGGTGCTGGAGCGGGCGCAACTGGAACTGGGCCCGAATGGCATGCTGCAAGTTGATCTGGAAATGCGCTCCAAACGGGTGACGGTGCGAGGCTCGGGCCAGGAGATTTATCTGGTCGGCTTCAAGTTTGTGAATACCAGCCGGGCGGGCGAGGCCACCTTGCAACGCTTGATGGCGCAACTGGAGCGTGAGCGCAAAGCGCTGACGGGCTGATCAGCTTTTAGGGATTGTGTTGCTGCATTTAAAAAGCCGGGCGGGCATGCCATCGTTGGTATGCCCGCCCGGTCTTTTTATCGCGTGCCTGGCGGCCGGCCTGAGTTAAAACTCCAGCACCACGCGGCCGAGCAATTTGCCTGCTTCCATGTCCTGGAAGATCTGGTTGATGTCTTCCAGTCTGGCCTTGCTGTAGTGCGTCTTGATCTTGCCGGCTGCGGCAAATTCGAGCGCTTCACGCAGGTCTTCGCGCGTTCCGACGATCGAACCGCGCACGGTAATGCGTTTCAGCACGACATCGAAGATCGGCGTTTCAAACGTGCCCGGGGGCAAGCCGACCAGGGCAATCGTTCCGCCACGACGCAGCAGATCGATGCCTTGCTTGAAGGCAGCCGGCGATACCGCCGTGACCAACGCACCATGCACGCCGCCACCGGTTTGCGCCTGAACCTGCGCCACCATATCGGCGGATTTGTAATTGAAGGCCAGTTCGGCGCCCAGGTCGCGTGCGAGTTGTAGTTTTTCTTCATCGCCATCAATCGCCACGACGCGCAAACCCATTGCTCTGGCGTACTGCACTGCCACGTGGCCCAGACCGCCGATACCGGAAATGGCCACCCAGTCACCAGGTTTGGTATCGGTTTCTTTCAGGCCTTTATAAGTGGTAACACCGGCGCACAGGATAGGCGCTACAGCCAGCGGATCGAGGCCAGCGGGGATATGCGCCACATAATCGGCCGGCGCCAGCATGTATTCGGAGAACCCGCCGTTAACCGAGTAGCCGGTGTTGGTTTGCTCGGCGCACAGTGTTTCCCAACCTGTGACGCAATATTCGCAGCAGCCACACGCCTCATGCAGCCATGGCGAGCCCACCAGGTCGCCTTCTTTGACGCGGTTCACGCCAGCGCCGACTTTGACCACCACACCCAGCCCTTCATGACCGGGAATAAACGGGGGATTAGGCTTGACCGGCCAGTCGCCATGCGCGGCGTGCAAATCGGTATGGCACACCCCGCACGCAACCAGACGGATCAAGATCTGGCCGGGACCGGGGTCGGGAATCTGAACAGTGGTAATTTCAAGCGGTTGGCCAAAGGCGCGAACAACAGCAGCACGTGATGCAGTAGTCATGACGGTTCTCCTGTATTGCGTATGCACCCGGGGACGGGCGACAAAACAGCAAGAACGTTAGCGCGGTATCAGATGCGGCTTATTGATCCAGCGCAGATTCAGGAATGTTCCGTAAAAACTGATCGACATCCGGCCAGCGCAAGCCGATCCGCAACTCGCGCTTGAGCCGCGTATTGCGCAAGCGACGCGATTCATTCAGGTAAGACAGCAGCGCGGGCGACAGCACCTGTTGCGCCTGCGCCCGGCTGATGCGGGGCGGGCGTGGCAGGCCGGCATGGTCGGCCACCCGATCAAACCAGTCGGCCATGCGCAGCGGCTGATCGTCCACCACGTTGTAGCTGCGTAGCGGCCGCGCGCGGAACAAAGCCAGCCCCAGCGCACGGGCCAGATCATCGGCGTGAATGTGGTTGGACCAGCTGTCTTCTTCGGCACGCAAGGCGGGCTCGCTGCGCTGCACGCGGGCCAGCGGCAGCCGGCCCGCCGCATAAATGCCCGGCGCGCGCAAAATACCCAGCCTGATCTGGCGTCGCCGCGCCCACGCGCGCAGCACTGTTTCGGCGTCCACGCGCCGTTGTGCGCGTGCCGAGCCCGCCTGCACCGGGCTGGATTCGCTGAGCCATCGACCGCCCGCATCACCATAAACTCCGGTCGTGCTGATGTAGACGGCGCGCGCGGGGGGCTGTGTTAAAATTGCCCGCTTTTGTGGCCCCGTCGCGGCTTTTTGCGCCTGACGTCGGGGTGGCCGCGTCAATGCCTGAACCAGATGGCGGGTGCGCAGGTCCAGACTGGCATCGCCTGCCGGTGGCGCGCTGTGGATCAGCCAACTGGCCAATCCCGCCAGCCGCCGCAAGGTGGCGGGTTGATCCAGGTCGCCCGCCACCACGTGGACGCCCGCAGCACGTAACAACGCCGCTTGTTCCGGACGCCGCACCAGCGCATACACCTCAAACCGCGCCAGTAACCAGGGTAGTGCGCGTTGCACGACGTCGCCGCAGCCTATGATCAACAGGCGGGGGCGGAGAGTGAGACGAGGGGATCGCTGCAAGTGACGGCCTGACACGGTTATTTATCGAAGACGGAAAAGATGTCCAAGCAACTTACCATTCAGCCTTCCGGCCAGCAAATTACCCTGCAGGATGATCAGACCATCCTCGACGCCGCCATGGCCGCCGGTTTCAACATGCCCTATGGCTGCAAGAACGGTGCCTGTGGCGCCTGCAAAGGCCAGATCATCAGCGGCGATGTCGATTATCCCGATGGCTACGCCGAATCGGCGTTACCGCATATGGAGCGCGAGCGCGGTCTGGCGTTGTATTGCTGCGCGGTGCCCAAGGGCGACATTACGGTCGAATGCCGCGAAGTGGCCGCCACCAAGGACATCCAGATCAAGACCTTGCCTTGCCGCGTGCAGCAGATTGACAAGATCTCGCACGATGTTGCGGTGCTATCGCTCAAATTGCCCACCACCGAACGCATGCAGTTTCTGGCGGGCCAATATATTGACCTGCATACCAAAGGCGGCAAGAAGCGCAGTTTTTCGATCGCTAATGCACCGCATGAAAGCGAATATCTGCAATTGCATATTCGTTGTATGCCCGGCGGCGAATTTTCTGATTACGTCTGGAATGAAATGAAAGAGCGCGAAATCATGCGCTTTACCGGCCCGCTCGGTTCTTTCTTTCTGCGGGAAGACAGCGATAAACCCATCATCTTTATCGCTACCGGCACCGGCTTTGCCCCGATCAAAGGCATTATCGAGCACGCCATTAACAAAGGCATCCAGCGCGAAATGATTCTGTATTGGGGCTGCCGCAGTCTGCAGGATTTGTATATGCCGCATTTGCCGAGCGAATGGCAGCAGCAATTGGCGCATTTTACGTTTATCCCGGTGCTGAGCGATCCGCAGCCCGAAGACCAATGGCAAGGCCGGACTGGCCTGGTGCACGAGGCGGTGATGGAGGACTTTACCAATCTGTCGGGCTGGCAGGTATATGCCTGCGGCGCGCCAGTGATGGTGGAGGCGGCTTATACGCATTTTGTATCGCGCGGTTTGCCGGAAGACGAGTTTTATTCAGACGCGTTTTTCAGCTCGAAGGATCTGGGCAAGCCCAAGGTTTGATGCGGTGACCACACGCTGAATAAAAAATGCCCGTGCAATGCGCGGGCATTTTTTTCGGCATCAGCCGTGCAGTAGATTAATGCGCGCCGACCACCAGTTTTGATTCCGTCACGCCGGCCTGGCCTTCTTTGGCTTCGACCAGATGCAATTTGCTATTGGGTTGCCACAGTCCCATTTTGATTTCTTGCCAGACGTAATAAACGTGGCCCGCGACGGCATCAAAGTTGACTTCCGAATCTTCTTCCGATTTGGAAACTACGGTGTGGTGGCCTGGATCGACCTCTTTATAAAGATAGGTGTGGGCTGCGGTATCACCGATCATCTTGCCGTCGAGCACGACGCCCATCTTCACCGCGGCACCAAAGGTCTCGTTGCGATACACGTAAAGCGCTGCTTTGTCCTGCGGCGCGTTAAATTTCTTCAACGACGCATCTTGCGCCGGGTCACCCATCGGTACAGCGGCACAACCCGCCAGCAGCGATACCGTGCTTGCAAGCACCAACAATTTTTTTGCGTACATCCCTGTTCCCCTTGAACGATCTTGACTCGTTATTTGTATCTGGATATGCCCCCCGGACTCCGATGCGGTCGTGGCATTTTTTCTTGATATGTCTTTTTGTATCTTTGGTCCGGAGTAAGCGGCGGGATTTTTACACTACCAATAACAGCTGGCAACGCTGAAAGCTGCCCCATAACTTTGCTGCAGCAATAGTGTTGTATTTAGAAATCTTGCCCTTGCGGCAATAAAAAAACCGGTGTCTGCAGCAGGCACCGGTTTGGGGGGCGCGGGTCGGGCCGTGCTATCGATTCAACTTCATCCCAGCCACCAGCGACGTCACATTGTGGCGATACATCGTCAGGTAATGATTGGCGCGCGGGTCTTTGGACAGGGCGTCCGAGTACAACTGCTCGCCCAGCGGGCTGCCGGTTTCGCTGCCAATTTGCTGCACCATCTTCGGATTGCTGATGTTTTCCATAAACACGGCATGGATGCCGCTTTTCTTGATCTCATCGATCAGCTTGCCCACGTCTTTGGCGCTCGGTTCCGCGTCGGTGGAAACGCCTTGCGGCGACAGGATCTTGATACCGAAACGCTTACCCAGATAGCCGAACGCATCATGCGAGGTCAGGATCACGCGCTTTGCTTGCGGTACGGTATTGAACTGCGTGGTCGCCCACGCAGCCAGTTCATCCAGTTGTTTTTGATACGCATCGGCCCGTTGCTGATAAGCACTGGCACCGGCCGGATCGGCTTTGACCAGGGCGGCGGCGATGTTGTTGACCATCAGTTTGACCTGCGCCGGGTCTTGCCAGATATGCGGATCAGTGATGGTTTTGCCTTCTTCGCTCATGGTCAGCGGCACCACGCCGGTGCTGACCGTGACCACCGTGCCTTTGTAGCTAGCGGCTTGCTGCAGGCGCGTCAGCCAGCCCTCCAGGCCCAGACCATTCACAAAGAACAGGCGCGTCCGTGCCACGCTGGCGATATTGCCGGGCGTGGGCTGGAACACGTGGGCATCTTCGTCCGGGCCAACCAGGGTGACGACGTCGACCCGATCCCCACCGACCTGTTTAACCAGATCGCCCAACACACTAAAACTGGCCGCAACCGGCAAAGCGGCATGTGCGGGCAGGGCGAGCGCGCCCAGCAATACACTGAAGGCGACAACAAAGCGACGCATGGCAAGACTTCCTGAGGGTGACAAGTAAGCAGTAGTCGCGCATTTAATGCTGCAAGTGGGTCTTGCTGGCGCGGCGGCCCAGCCAGCCGTGCGGCGCCAGCCACAATGACAGCAGATACAACACGCCAGCCACCAGCACGATCGCAGGGCCGGATGGCAAATTCAGGTGATACGACAGCAGCAGCCCGACCACGCTGGCGGCCAGCCCGGCCAGCCAGGCCGACCATAACAATCCGGCCAGCGTATCCGCCCACAAACGGGCGATGGTGGCGGGCAACATCATCATGCCGACGGCCATCAAGGTGCCCATGGCCTGAAACCCGGCCACCAGGTTAAGCACGGTCAGCACCAGCAAACCGAGGTGATAACGACTGCCGCGCCCACCGGTGACGGCCAGATAACCCGGATCGACGCATTCCAGAATCACGCCGCGATAGTTGATGGCCAGCCACAGCAAGGTCAGCGTGGCGATGCTTGCCAGCATGTACAGGGCAGCGTTATCAATCGCCAGCACGGAACCAAACAGCAAATGGATCAGATCGACATTGCTGCCGTAACGCGAGACCAGCACCACACCGATGGCGAGTGAAACCAGATAGAAGCCGGCAAAGCTGGCGTCTTCATTCAGGCTGGTAAAGCGGCTGGCCAGGCCCGCCAGCAGGGCCACCAGCAAGCCCGCGACAATGCCGCCGCCCGCCAGCCATGGCAGCGCAAAGCCGCCAAAGATAAAGCCGATGGCGGCGCCAGGCAGCACGGCATGCGACAAGGCGTCGCCCATCAAACTCATGCGGCGCAACACCAGCATCACACCCATCGGCGCGCAGCCGGTGGCCAGAGCGATGCAACCGGCAAGGGCACGGCGCATAAAGGCGTAGTCAGTGACCGGCGCCAGAAACATTTCATGCAAGGTCATGGGCGGGCACACCAGGGGGCGTCGTTTTGCCAGTATTCGGTCATTTGTTGAGCGCGTTGTAGATTGTCTTCAGACAGCGTGCTGGCGGTGTCGCCCCAGGCGATGACTTCATGCGCCAGCAAAAGCGTCTCAGGAAAATGTTCGTGAGCCAGGCCCATATCGTGCACCACCACCGCGACGGTACGTTGCTGTGCCCGCCAGTGCGCGAGGATGGTCAGCAAGGTGTCGCGGGTACGGGTGTCGACGTTATTAAAGGGCTCGTCCAGCAGGATGATGGGCGTGTCCTGCACCAGCAGCCGGGCAAAGCGCGCACGTTGTAACTGGCCGCCGGACAGCGTGGCGATGGTGCGTTGACCAAACCCGCTCAGGCCGACCCGTTGCAGCGCCTCGTCGGCGCGTGCGGTCTCTTCTCCGGCCAGGGCGCGCAGGCCGCCCCGGCGTTTCCACGCGCCAGCCAGTACCAGCTCGCTGACGGTCAGCGGAAACTGCCTATCCAGCTCAGCCAGTTGCGGCAGATAAGCGATATCGCCATCGACCGTAATGGTGCCCGTGGTTAACGGCTGCTGCCGCGTCACCGCTTTCAGCAAGGTGGTTTTGCCGGCGCCATTGGGGCCCACCACCGCAGTCAGCCCACCCGCAGTAAAGGAGCCGGTCAGATGGTGCACGGCCGGGTGTTTGCGATAGCAAACGGTGACATCGTCCAGCCGGATCATTGCAGCGCCCACCAGGTTAGCGCCCAGACCAGGGCCAATGGCACGATGGCGATCAGCAAGCGTTGCGCAGCCCCGGCGGCAAACAGCCGCGCCGCCAGAGGAGGGCGCGCCGCCTTCTGGCGTGGGCCATGGGTGTGGCTTGCGTGGTTATGGTCGGGACCATGCGCGTGGCTGTGCCCGGCATGGGGGGCAGCATCATGAGCATGGGGCGCGGCGGGCGCCTGTGGAGCGGGAGCGGACATCGGCAGATTCATTATTTGCAACAGTGTTGCATTATGGCGAACATGCCGAGGGTCGACAAGATGCTTTTGAGGGCCTCGGGCACCCGCTCCCGCAGGCCTAGCCGGTTTGCACTTCGATATGAAACAAGGCGTAGGGGCAATTCAGATAGCGTTCGGCCAGCGGCCTGGCCATGACTTCGGGAAACTGGTCGGCGGCAAAGATTGCCCACAGCGGGCCGAATCCACCCAGCGCCAGCGGCTGGCCGTCCATATGCGTCGCCACGATATAGCGATATTTGCGCAAGTCGCCCAGGCTGATGCTGGCGCTGGTGCCATCCAGCCCGCGCAACAAGACCTTGGTGCCATCGCGGGTGGCGGCACCGGCCGTCGCCAGCAATTGCGCCAGATACGGGCCGCGCAGGCTATGCACTTTGCCGTCCCACGCCAGCGTGGTGTGGATGTCGTTGGCGGGCATGGCGGCCAGTTCGGGCCAGGACAGCGTCCAGGCTTTGTCGAAATGAATGGCCAGTTTATTGAAAAGCGGATCGAGCGCCGGGTCGACGGCGCCGCGGTTGCTGCGGCTGATGGCACCGCTCACGGTCAGTACGGCCGGGCCACCGACTGGCGCTGGCGCGGGTTTACGCGGTTTGCTGTGGGCTTTGCTTTGCGCCAGCGCGGTCAACGGCACCGTGCTCAGCAACGCGGCGCCACGCAGCAGAAACGTACGTTTATTCATTGTTTCAACCGTGAGTTGCGGGGTGCAACAGTGTGCCAGAGCGGCTGCCGGTTGCCCATGATCTGACAGCGATCCAGGCGTTCCGCCCCTGGTCGCCGACTGCTGGCCCTGTAAAAATAGCGGCTGATGCCGAAGTAAGAGTTACGGCCTACAATATCGCTCACCATGAACGCACCCGCACCGCATCCGCTTCGTCCTGCTCTCGTTGATCGCTTTGGTCGACGGGTGGACTACGTGCGCCTTTCGGTCACTGATCGCTGTGATCTGCGCTGTTCTTATTGCATGCCCAAAGGCTTTAACGGCTTTGAAGAACCGGCCGACTGGCTGACCTTTGCCGAAATCGAACGCTTGATCGGCGCGTTTGCCCGCCTGGGCGTTGGGCGCATCCGGCTGACCGGGGGCGAGCCTCTGTTGCGCCGTGGTCTGCCGGAGCTAGCGCGCCAGTTAAAGGCGCTGCCGGGGCTGCATGATCTATCGCTTTCCACCAATGCAACGCAACTGGTCAAGCATGCGCGGGCCTTGCGCCAGGCCGGGGTTGATCGTTTGAACATCAGTCTGGATACCCTGGACGGCGCCTGTAACGCACACATTACCGGGCGCGATACGTTTGGCGCGGTGATGGCGGGCATCCATGCCGCGCGGGCCGAGGGCTTTGCGCCGATCAAGTTGAATATGGTGGCAATGAAGGGCGTCAACGATCATGAGATCGAACGTATGGCCGAATTTGCCATGGAACACGGATTTATCCTGCGCCTGATTGAGGCGATGCCGATGGGCTCGACCGGTCGCAACGCGCAGTATCTCGATCTGGGCCCGGTGCGCGAGCAACTGGTGCAGCGCTTTGATATGCGCCCGGAAACGCTGGAACTGGGCGGAGGCCCGGCGCGCTACTGGACCACCGGCGACGGCCGCGGCCGCATCGGATTTATTACGCCGATTTCGCAGCATTTCTGCGCCACCTGTAACCGGGTGCGGCTGGCGGTCGATGGCACGCTATATATGTGTCTGGGGCAGGAAGAGCGCTTTGAATTCCGCCCGCTGTTACGTGATGGCGCCAGCGATGCCGAACTCGAAGCCGCCATCCGCGTCGCCATCGAGTTAAAGCCCGAGCGGCATGAGTTCCGCGAAGAACCGGGCAAGATCATTCGTTTTATGTCGCAAACAGGCGGTTAGATGCGTGTATTCGGGCTGGTGGGCACCTCGGGCAGTGGCAAGACCACGCTACTGGAAAAACTGATCGCCGAAATTGCCGGCCGTGGCTTGCGCGTTAACGCCATCAAGCATTCGCATCACGATATCGAGCTGGAACCGCCGGACAAGGACAGCGCGCGCTTTCGCGCCGCCGGCGCGGGCGAGGTGATGGTGGTGTCGCCGTATCGCTATGCCATCGTGCATGAGCTACGCGACGAAGCCGAGCCCGATCTGGCCGCGCAACTGGCGCGGCTGGCACCCGCTGATCTAACGCTGCTGGAAGGTTTTCGCAGCAGCCCCTTCCCCAAGCTGGAAGTCTGGCGTGAGGCCAATGGCAAGCCGCCGCGTTTTTTGCAGTTTGACGACATCATCGTGCTGGCCACCGAAGACACCCCGCCGGTGCCGCCGTCTATTCCACAATTCGGGCTGGAGCAGATCAGCGCCATCGCTGATTTCATTCTGCAGCACGCCATCGACTATCCTCAGTAAAGCCGCGCCGCAGCGGTAATTGTGCAAGGACCACGCGCGGCCCGGGCTTTGTTATGCTTGCCGCGCTCTGGCCTTCCCCTTGTTTTGATTCTGGTGATTCATGTCCCCAACTCCTCCATCTGTGCTGGAACGCGTGTTCCAGTTGCGTGCCCACGGCACCACCGTGCGTACCGAATTGCTGGCCGGTCTGACTACTTTTCTGACCATGGTCTACATCATTTTTGTTAATCCGCAGATTCTCGCCAATGCCGGCATGGACCAGCAGGCGGTATTCGTGGCCACCTGCCTGATCGCGGCGGTGGGGAGTATCGCGATGGGTCTGGTGGCCAATCTGCCGATTGCGCTGGCACCCGCCATGGGCCTGAATGCCTTCTTTGCCTTTGTGGTGGTCGGGGGCATGCATCTGACGTGGCAGACCGGCATGGCGACCATCTTCTGGGGCGCGGTCGGCTTTTTTATCCTGACCGTGCTACGGGTGCGGTACTGGCTGATTGCCAGCATTCCCCATGGTTTGCGTGTCGGCATCGGTGCGGGCATCGGCTTGATGATTGCGCTGATGGGCTTGCATAACGCGGGCATCGTGGTGGCCAACCCGGTCACCATGGTGACGGTGGGCAATCTGACCTCGCTGCCTTGCCTGCTGGGCGCCACCGGTTTCTTTCTGATCGCCATTCTGGCCGCGCGCGGCATCCATGCCTCGGTCTTGATTGCGATGGCGGTCACCACCGGTCTGGGCTGGGCTTTGGGCAATGTGCATTACGTTGGACTGGTGGCCAGTCCGCCCAGCCTGGCCCCCATCCTGGGTCAGCTTGATTTGCGCGGCGCCTTGCAATGGCCGCTGGCGAGTGTGATTTTTGCCTTCTTGCTGGTCAGCTTGTTTGATTCATCCGGCACCTTGATCGGCGTTACCGGCCGTGCCGGACTCAGCGATGCCAGCGGGCGTTTTCCGCGGATGAAGCAGGCTTTGCTGGTGGATAGCAGCGTGTCGGTGCTGGGTGCGTTTATGGGGACGTCGGCCATTTCCACCTATATCGAAAGCTCGGCTGGCGTGGCGGTCGGGGGCCGTACCGGATTGACGGCGCTGACCGTGGGTTTGCTGTTTGTTCTGGCGGTATTCTTTGCCCCGCTGGCGGCGATGGTGCCTGCCTATGCGGCAGCAGGCGCGCTGATCTACGTGGGCGTGCTGATGACGTCCGAACTGACCAAAGTGCGGTGGGATGATTTGACAGAGGCGGTGCCGGCCTTTGCCACGGCGGTGATGATGCCGTTCTGCTTCTCCATCACCGAAGGCATCGCCGCCGGATTTATCGCCTATGCGGTGATGAAGCTGGGCACGGGCCGCTATCGCGAATTGCCGTGGTGCGTGGTGGTGGTGGCGCTGTTGTTTGTGATCAAGTTCGGGTTGGATGCGCACTAAGCGCGGGCGTTAATCCTGCCCCCGCCGGTCCAGCGCTCAAGGCAGGGCGCTGGTCGGATCAATGGCTTTGCCCTTGTAGCGCAATTCAAAATGCAGCGCGACGCGGTCAGCGCCGCTGTCGCCCATGCTGGCGATGCGCTGGCCCTGTTTAACGTCGTCGCCTTCCTTTACCGCCAGTGCATCGTTGTGCGCGTAGGCGGTCAGATAAACCTCGCTGTGCTTGATCACCAGCAATTTGCCGTAACCGCGGATGCCTTCCCCGGCGTACACCACTTTGCCCGACGCGGCGGCCAACACCGCGTCTCCGCGATTGCCCGTGATATCGATGCCGTTATTCCGGTCGCCCGATTTCAGCACCTGACCTTTGGCGGGCCAGATCAGGCTGATTTTGGGCGCGACTTCGGCCGGCGCCGTGGTCTCGCTGGCAGCTGGGCTAGCCGGACGCCGCGTGCTGGTGGGGGCAGGGCGGTCGCCGTTCTTTGGCGTGACGCGCAATACCTGGCCCACCTCCAGACTGGTCGCATCTTTCAGATTGTTCCAGCGCACCAGATTGTTGACACTCTGGCCGTTGTTGACCGCAATGCGGTACAGCGTGTCGCCCTTCTGCACCCGGTAATAACCGGCAGGTGGGGTGTCTGTGGCGGGATTGCTGGAGCACGCGGCAAGTAGCGTGATCAGGCTGAGGGTAGTAAGCAGGCGGCGCGTCACGGGGTTCGGGCTCTTATGGCGGTGGCGGCCATTGTAAAACGCGCTGGGCCGCGGTGGCAGTCAGCAAGGTGGTTTTTGTTGGCGAGGACTTCGGCTGACGCAGGTCAACGCTGACATTTTTTCGCGCACTGGCCCCACGTGCAATGCGGACTTTGCGCCGCAACCGGCCGCTGGCCGCGTCGTCTTACTGGTATGGCAATACACCTCTAATCACATCCCGGAGAACATCATGACCACCATGCTACGTACCGCTGCCCTTATCGCCACACTCGCTGCCGCATTGACCGGCTGCGCCGACATGGACAGCACCACCAAACACACGGCCGTCGGTGCCGCAGTGGGCGGGGTTGCCGGTTCGGTGCTGACTAATGGTTCGGCTGTGGGCACCGTGGGCGGTGCTGCCGTTGGTGGCGTGATCGGCCACGAAACCCACTAAGCGTAGGGCGACAGGGGTGGGTCAGCCGACCCACCCGCCGTTGCGCGCGGGTAGCCGCGATCAGTCCACCAGATCGGCAAACAGCGGTGTCGACAGATAGCGCTCGCCAAACGACGGAATGATCACCGCAATCAGCTTGCCGGCATTTTCCGGGCGTTTAGCTACTTCCAGTGCAGCCCAGACCGCTGCACCGGACGAGATGCCGCCCATAATGCCTTCCTGCGTCGCCAATGCGCGCGCCGTGGCGAAGGCATCTTCGTTCTTCACCCGGATCACTTCGTCATAGGCGCTGGTCGACAGCACCTTGGGCACGAAGCCCGCGCCGATACCCTGAATCGGATGGGGGCCTTTGGCGCCGCCAGACAGCACCGGGCTGGCATCCGGCTCAACAGCAATGGCTTTGAATGAAGGCTTGCGGGCCTTGATCACTTCGCTCACGCCGGTAATGGTGCCGCCGGTGCCTACGCCTGCAATCAGGATGTCGATCTGGCCGTCGGTATCGCGCCACAACTCTTCGGCGGTGGTTTTGCGATGGATTTCCGGGTTAGCCGGGTTTTCGAACTGCTGCGGCATAAAGTGATTGGCGTTTTCAGCCACCAGATCGGTAGCGCGCTTGATGGCGCCGCCCATGCCTTCCGGCCCTGGCGTCAGCACCAGTTGCGCGCCATAGCCGCGCAACAGGGCGCGGCGTTCACGCGACATGGTTTCGGGCATCGTCAAAATCAGTTTGTAACCGCGCGCCGCGCACACCATGGCCAGACCAATGCCGGTGTTGCCCGAGGTTGGTTCGACGATGGTGGTGTCTGCGTTGATCAAACCATCGCGTTCGGCCGCATCCATCATTGCAACGGCGATACGGTCTTTGACGCTGTGGCTGGGGTTCAGATATTCCAGCTTGGCCACCACCGTGGCGCCGCCACTGGCGGGCAGCCGGTTAAGGCGCACCAGCGGGGTATTGCCGATCAAAGCCGTTACATCATTGGCGATGTTCATGGTTTGCTTCCTTGCTTGACGGGATCAGAGGCAGCCATTCTAGCGCGCTGTTTGCCCGATGTGCAGCGGCCGACAAGATAATTCTGAATTAATTGCTGATTTAATTGAATGGATTGCCAATTGCAAAGCCGCTGTCAAAAATACGGCCACGCATTGCTATTCTTTTAATGCGTAATGATTCGGGCTATTCCTATATATGACTATAAGCAAATCGCCTTGCGCTATAGCATCTCGTATCTTTAAAGACAATTCTGCCGCATGCAACAAACCCGCTAATATCCACTTCATGAATACATTAGGCTCTCGCATCAGCATGGTGCGCAAAACCCGGAAACGCAGCCAGGGCTGGTTGGCTGATCGTTTGCATGTAACCCAACCCTCGGTCAGCGCCTGGGAATCGGATGAGGCCGATCCAACGTTGACCAATCTGATGGGCATATCCAGCTTGCTCGGTGCATCGACCGACTGGTTATTGACCGGACTGGGCACTGCCGAGGGTGGCGGGTTTCCGCTGCGCGAGCCGCTGCCGCTGGATCCGGAAGAACAAGCCTTGATCGACGCGTTTCAAGACCTTAACCGGGTGCGACGGCATGCGCTGCTGCATTTTCTGCAAGCGTTTACGCATAGACACAATGTGCACGTCACCCGGTTTCCGCCCGACACCTCGGACAAAGGCGGCGGTTAGGCCAGGCGCAAATAAAGGCCCGATTAATTCGGGCGTTTATTTGCGCAATCAGAATTGGCAATCAGCGGCTAATGCCAGATTGCGCTGGCTGCAGAATTTTCGCAATTCGCCGCTGTAGGGGTCGATAAATTCAATTGCCCGTGCCAGCAATTGCAATGGGGCGCTAAAGTCATCGGCCTTGTCGCCCAATGGCGTGGGATACCACGGGTCATTGACAATAGGCGCACCCAAAGCGGCCATATGCACCCGCAATTGATGCTTGCGTCCGCTGTGCGGCTTTAATCGATATAGAGCCAGTTGCGGATTTGATCCGGCTAATGGGTGCAGCATTTCTATATGCGTGCTCGAATTGGGCTCGGCGTCAATTTCCTGCATGGTAAACCACGTGCTGCCAGCCGCGATGTGGCTATGCCGGGTATGCGGTGCAAGCAACTCAGCGCGGTAGGGCGCCACGGCTTCGTATTCCTTTTGCACCTGGCGGTGCTGGAACAAAGCCTGATACGCGCCACGGCTGGGCGGATGTAAACAGAACAGCACCACGCCCGCCGTTTCCCGATCCAGCCGGTGCACTGGCGTCAGTTCGGGCAGATCAAACTGCTGGCGCAAACGCGCCACCACGGTCTCCCGCAGTTGGCGACCCGACGGGATGGTGGCCAGAAAATGCGGTTTGTCCACCACCAGCAGGCGCTCATCGCGATGCAGGATGTTGATCTCGAACGGCACTTTGATCTCGTCGGGCACGTCGCGGTAATACCAGAGCCGACCACCACGCGGATACGGCATATCGCCGCGCACCGGCTGCCCATGCTGATCCACCATCTCTCCGTTAGCCAGGCGTTGCGCCAGCACCCCGGCCGGCAAAAACGGAAAACGTTGCAGCAAAAAAGTGAGCAGATCGGGCCACTCGCCTTGTTCGGGCAGCACCACAAAACTGGGGGCGACGCCATCGCGATGCGGCAGTGGCGAACGGTTATGCATACGACGATCCGGCAGGCAAAAGCGCGATTGTACGCGGCCAAGCGCCTGGCCGCAGGCGTGGCAGGCGCTACCGTCCAGCACAGTTGCATTGCGTCTGGCCCCCCGGGCCACTGATAATGCGCGCCGCACTGGACTGTTTGCTTATGATCACCAAGAAACTGATACACCTTTCGACGCTGGAAAATCTGGATACCTGGGCGCGCTATCGCGCCAGCCTGTGTATCGATTGCCAGGCGTCCTGTTGCACCATGCCGGTTGAGGTGCGCCTGCCTGATCTGGTTCGCATGGGCGAGGTGGATGCGTTTGAGGCCGAGCATGAAGCCGCCAAGCAGATTGCCAAGCGCTTGCAGAAAGCCGGTGTGATCCAGCATTTCAACTTCAAACACGAAGTGTTTACGCTGGCCCAGCGCGCCAGTGGCGATTGCCGCTATCTGCACGCCGAAACGCGGCGCTGTACCATCTATGACTTGCGCCCCAATACCTGTCGCAATCATCCCAAAATCGGGCCGCGCCCGGGTTTCTGCGCGTACCGCAACAAACCTTGACAAAAGATTTGACCGCTATGTCTGAGCCCGCTGCTGCCCAACCCGTTGCCACGCCCGTGCCCTGTCCACGCTGTGGCGCCCCCGGCAAAATCTGCAAGGCTGGCGCTAATCGCGTCTGGGTTCAGTGCAGCAAATTTGGCAAGGATGGCAATTGCAGCGCCATCAGCAGCCCGGAGCCGAACAAGAAAGCCGCGTTGGCGACTTGGGCGCGTCTCAAGTAACGCCCCCGCTGTGCCCGACGTAAAAAAGCCGCCCATGAGGCGGCTTTTTTGTGGGCATTCTGCGGCGGCCCTGCAGTCCGCCGCTTGGGCCATTAACGCGTGACGGGCTTGTAGCGTATACGCTTCGGCTTGGCGCCTTCTTCACCCAGACGCTTGCGCTTGTCCGCTTCGTATTCCTGGTAGTTGCCATCAAAGAAGGTCCACTGGCTGTCGCCTTCAGCCGCGAGGATGTGCGTGGCGATGCGGTCAAGAAACCAGCGATCATGGCTGATCACAAATGCGGTGCCGGCAAATTCCAGCAGCGCGTCTTCCAGCGCGCGCAGGGTTTCCACGTCCAGATCGTTGGATGGCTCATCCAGGAACAACACATTGCCGCCTTGCAGCAGCGTTTTGGCCAGATGCAGACGGCCGCGTTCACCGCCGGACAACATGCCGACTTTTTTCTGCTGATCGCCACCCTTGAAGTTGAAGCGGCCCAGATAAGCGCGGCTGGACATCTCGAACTTGCCTACTTGCAGATTATCAAGGCCGCCGGACACGTCTTCGAACACGGTCTTTTCGTCTTCGAGGCTGTCGCGCGATTGTTCAACAAACGCGGTCTGCACGGTCTGGCCGATTTCGATGCTGCCGCTATCGGGTTGCTCTTTGCCGGCGATCATCTTGAACAGCGTGGTTTTACCCGCGCCGTTGGGGCCGATGATGCCGACGATGGCGCCAGCAGGTACCGAGAAGCTCAGGTTGTCGATCAGCAGACGGTCGCCAAAGGCTTTGGAGACGCCGTTGAAATCGATGACCTTATCGCCCAGACGCTCGGCCACGGGGATAAAGATTTCCTGGGTTTCGTTGCGCTTTTGATGCTCAAAGCTGGACAGTTCTTCGAAGCGCGCAATCCGTGCCTTCGATTTGGCCTGGCGGCCTTTGGGGTTCTGCCGTACCCATTCCAGTTCTTTGTTCAGCGCTTTCTGGCGGGCCGATTCGGTTGATTCTTCCTGCTTCAGGCGCGCTTCTTTTTGCTCCAGCCAGCTGGAGTAATTGCCCTTCCATGGAATGCCATGGCCGCGGTCCAGTTCCAGAATCCACTCAGCGGCGTTATCAAGGAAGTAGCGATCATGGGTGACGGCCACCACGGTGCCCGGAAAGCGCACCAGGAATTGCTCCAGCCATTCCACCGATTCAGCGTCCAGATGGTTGGTCGGCTCATCCAGCAGCAGCATGTCGGGCTTGGACAGTAGCAGTTTGCACAATGCCACGCGCCGCTTTTCACCGCCGGACAGATGCCCGATCACCGCATCCCACGGCGGCAGGCGCAGCGCGTCCGCGGCCAGTTCGAGTTGCAGCGCGGTATTGTCGCCGGCACCGGCCGAGATGATGGCTTCCAGTCGGCCTTGTTCTTCGGCCAGCGCATCAAAGTCGGCATCCGGTTCGGCGTAGGCGGCATAGACTTCTTCCAGCCGCTTTTGCGCATCCATCACTTCGCCCATGCCGCTTTCGACTTCTTCGCGCACGGTCTTGCTGGCGTCCAGTTGCGGCTCTTGCTGCAGATAGCCGATCTTCACGCCGGCCAGATGTTGTACTTCGCCGTCGAACTCTTTGTCGGCACCAGCCATGATGCGCAGCACCGTGGATTTACCCGCGCCGTTCAGGCCCAGCAAACCGATCTTGGCGCCGGGGAAAAAGCTGAGCGAAATATCCTTGATGATCTGACGTTTAGGCGGGACGATTTTGCTCACGCGGAGCATCGACATAACGTATTGGGCCATTGCAGTGTCTTGTGTGTGGCTGAGAATGGCGCAAGTGTAGCAAACGCAGGCGCACCCGGCAGCGTATGCGCGTGACGAGCGGGCATTAAAAAACCGGCCCTGGGGCCGGTTTTGGGGGAGCGCACTACCGTTCTATCAAGAAGCGGAAGCGGCGCTAGCCTTGGCTTTCTTGGCTTTTTTGTGATGCTTCACGTGTTGCGAAGATTTCGCAGCCGGATCAGCATCAGCGGTGCCGGCAGCTTCTTCAGCAAAAGCCAGACCAGCGGAACCGAAAATCGAAAGGGCGAGCACTGCAGCAAAAAGCTTTTTCATGGTTTTTTTCTCCTGGGTTTATCAACTGGACGTTGACGTTGCAACCAGCATAGAAAGCTGATCACCGGTTCACCGTAACGTTCGTCCATTCTCATGTATCCGCTTGTAATAAAACAAGCGCAAATCAGATGACATCCATCTGGCCCATCATGCCGAGGTCTTCGTGCTCGATGATGTGGCAATGATAGACGCGGCGCCCCTTGTCTTTTTGCACGGTATGGATGACCACGGATTCTTGTGGCCGCACATTGACGGTGTCGCGCCAGGCCAACAATTTCTCCGGGGTAGTCTGGCCTTTGAAGCGGCGTTCGGCCACCTGAAATTGCGTGCCGTGCAGATGAAAGGGGTGGTCCATATCCGAGTCATTGCGCAAGGTCCACGCTTCGACCTCGCCTGCCTTGCTGGTCAGATCGACCCGGTTCATATCAAACACCTTGCCATTGATCATGAACTTCATCGACGCCGGGTCATCGGTCATGTTGTCCATGTCTTCGCTGAACACCAGTTCCTTGTTCGCAACCGGCTGGCCGAGCGCTTCGATAGCGCGTAATTGCTGCGGCAATTCGGTCGGCACGCCGATGCGGAAATGCGCATGCAGCAGGATCACATCGTGCTCGGGCGCCACATCGCCCATCTTGCCGCGATCATAGGCCAGCGCGGTCAGCGCACTATTGCCGTCGCCGGACACCACCACCTCGGCGCGTTCACCCGGCGCCAGCAGCAATTCACTCACCGGCACCGGCGCGGCCAGCAAACCGCCATCCGTGCCGACCTGGATCATGGATTGATCCGGCAGCTTGAGCCGCAGATAGCGCGCGCTGCAGGCATTCCACAGGCGCCAGCGCTGACGTCCCAATACATTCAGCGTGGGCTGCCACTGGCCGTTGACCAGCACAAACTGGCCTTCGCGCCCATTCATCCAGTCGTCCATCTCGTTGTCCGCAATGCGCCCGTTGGCCTGCAGCTTGAGATCAGAAAACACCAGATGCCGCTCCGGCAGATGTGCCAGCGGGTCAGCTTTGCTGCGCACAATAAACAGCCCGGCCAGACCGCGGTAAACCTGTTCCGCAGTGTGGCCATGCGGATGCGGGTGGAACCAGTAAGTGCCTGCGCTACCCACCGGCAAGGTAAAGCGATAAGTGCGCGATTTGCCCGGTGCGATTTCGCTGCCGGGGTTGCCATCCTGTTCCGGCGGCACCGGCAGGCCGTGCCAATGGATGGTGGTGGGCTGTTTGAGCTGGTTGATCAGTTTGATGCTGACGCTATCGCCTTCGTGCACCTCGATCAGCGGGCCCGGCACGCTGCCGTTATAAGCCCACACCGGCGTACGCAGGCCCGGCTTCAGTTGCACCACCGTGGGTGCGGCGCGCAGGGTGGCAACAAACTGGCCAGGCTTTTTGCTCTGGTTTTTTAGCCGCATTAGCGGATGCAGCGGCGCGCCACGGGGCAGGGTGATGGTTTTGCCGGCAGCAGGTCTGGCCGCGGCTTTACCATGGGCGGTATGGTCCATGCCCGCCATCTGGGCCATGTCCATGGCCATGGCGGCCTGGCGCAAGGTGAGCAAGCTCAGGCCGGCGCCGGCGTAATACAGAAAATCTCTGCGGTTCATGCGCGTTCTCCGGGTGGCACCGGATAAGGCGCCACCGTTTGTGTCGTCATCTTGATAGGCATCAGTATTGGCGCAACGCGGGCAAATTGCTGGCGTGGCCGAACAAAGCGCCGCAAAGCCTATACCCCCCTGCCGTATAGCGTAAAGCCTGAAATCACCGTTCTGCCCTGGCTTGATGTCGATCAATACGGCGGCGTAATATACCCCCTGCCGGTATTTCTGGACTATTGCCATGACCCCCTCAACCCCGCTTGCCAGCGCGCCCCGCCAAACGCAATCGTTTGCCATCCAAGGCATGACGTGTGCCGCCTGCGCCGCGCGCATCGAGAAAGTGCTTAACCGCCTGCCGGGCGTGGTGGCGCAGGTCAATCTGGCCACCGAAGTCGCGCAGGTTGAGCAGACCGCAGCGCAACATTCCACCGAACAACTGATCGCTGCGGTGCAAAAGGCCGGTTACCAGGCCCGGCTGTTGGCCGACGCAACCCCGCCCAGCGCCGATGAAAAACGCACCAGTGCGGCGGTGTGGCTTCTGCCCGCCGTGCTGACGGCCCCACTATGGCTGGACATGCTGGCGATGCTGGGCGGCTGGCATGGCGCAATGTTGCCGCGGCCGTGGCAACTGGCGCTGGCCACCCTGGTGCAGTTTGGCCCCGGCCTGCGCTTCTATCGTGGCGCATGGCAGAGCGTGCGCGGGGGCGGGGCCAATATGGATGTGCTGATTGCCCTCGGCACCAGCGTGGCGTGGTTATTCAGTGCGCTGGTGGTTGTGCTGAGGGCGGATGCGCAGCCGGTTTATTTTGAGGCCAGCGCCACCGTCATCACGCTGGTTTGCCTTGGCAAATGGCTGGAAGCGCGCGCCCGCCAACGCGCCTCGCAAGCCATGTCGCATTTGCTGCAATTGCAGCCCAAAACTGCCCGGATCGAGCGTGACGGGCAGATCAGCGAAGTTGAAATCAGCCTGCTGCAGCAGGGCGATGTACTGATCGTGCGGCATGGCGAAGTGATCGCGGCGGATGGCGTGGTGACGGAAGGCGCGGCCGCCGTCGATGAAAGCATGCTCACCGGCGAAAACCTGCCCGTGCATAAAGTGGCAGGCGACGCCGTGTACGCCGCCACCCGCAATCAGGACGGCATGTTGCGTTGTCTCGTCACCGCCACCGGTTCCGGCACGCAGCTGGCGCAGATCATCCGCCTGGTCAGCGCCGCCCAGGGCTCGCGCGCGCCGATTCAACACCTGGCAGACCGGATCTCAGCCGTGTTTGTACCCAGCGTGCTCGGTATTGCTTTGCTGGTGTTTGTGCTGGCTTGGTGGTGGCTGGGGGCGCTGGTGCCCGCGATGATACATGCGGTGTCGGTGCTGGTGATCGCGTGCCCATGCGCGCTTGGCCTGGCCACGCCATCGGCCGTGATGGTTGGTGTGGGACGGGGGGCCAGGCTGGGCTTGCTGTTTCGCAATGCCAGTGCGCTGGAACATGCGGCGGCGCTGGATACGCTGGTGTTCGACAAGACCGGCACGCTGACCACGGGCCGCCCGGCTTTGCGTCGCATAGACGTGCTCGACACCGACCACAGCGCGGAGCAGTTATTGCAGATCGCCGCCAGCCTGGAAGCCGGCAGCGAGCATCCTTTGGCGCACGCCTTGATCGACGCCGCGCGTGAACGCCAGCTTGGCCTGCTGCCAGTTACGCAGTTCAAGGTCGATGCCGGTCTGGGGGTGAGTGGCAGGGTCGCCGACCAGGCGGGCTGGCAAGTGGGTCGCCCCGATTGGCTAGCGCCGGGTCAGCCTGCGCCAGATGGCCAGCAAGACGAGACCCTGATCGCCATCGCGCAGCACGGCCGGTTGCTGGCGACCTTTGCCTTGGCCGACCAGATCCGGCCCGACGCCCGCGCCGCCATCGCCGCCTTGCGCGATATGGGCATCCGGCCGGTGATGTTGACCGGTGACCGTCGCGCCACTGCGCAATGGGTGGGGCAGCAAGTGGGCATCAGCGCTATCCACGCTGAAGCCATGCCAGGCAGCAAGGCCGGCGTGATTGCGCAATTGCGGGCGGCAGGTGGCCGTGTGGCTATGGTCGGCGATGGCATCAACGATGCGCCCGCCCTGGCCGCGGCCGATGTCAGCTTTGCCATGGGCAGCGGTAGCGATGTGGCGGTTGAAGCCGCCGATGTGACGCTGCTGCGCAACGATTTGCGTATCTTGCCGCAAGCGTTGGCGTTGTCGCGTACCACGCTCCGCCGTATCCGCCAGAATCTGTTTTTTGCTTTTATCTACAATGTGCTGGGTATCCCCCTGGCTGCGTTCGGGTGGTTAAGCCCGGCCGTCGCCGGCACAGCCATGGCGCTGAGCTCGGTTTCAGTGCTGCTTAATGCGTTGCGAGGCTGGCAGCCGCCTGCGCTCGCGTCTGCCGACCCTCAACCAGGAGCTTCCGATCATGCAAACCACAACCCTTGAAATCGACGGCATCAGCTGCGGCGGTTGCGTTGCCACCCTGACCCGCGTGTTGTCCGCTATCCCCGGCGTGCATAGTGCCGTGGTGGACCAACAAACCGCGCGTGCCACCGTCGATTACGATGCCGCAGCCACCGGCCCGGATGAGTTCCGCCAGGCCATTGAGGATGCCGGTTATGACGTCCGGTGAAGGTTGTCTGCACTGTGCTGATGGGGCTGGTGCCGAGGCTTTGACACCTGGCGATCCCGACCGGGTGGTAGTGCAGCCGGAAAAAAAACGTTTGCTCGGCCGCATCAATCGCATAGAAGGCCAGGTGCGCGGCGTGGGGCGTATGGTGGAGCAGGATCGTTATTGCGTAGATATCCTGACCCAGATCACTGCCATCCGGGCCGCACTGGATTCGGTGGCAATGCAGTTGCTGGAAGACCACGCGCACGGTTGTGTGGCGCGGGCCATTGCCGACGGCGGGGGCGATGACGCCATTGCCGAATTGATCGATGTGGTACGCAAACTGAAAGGATAGGGCGCCATGGCGCGAGCAAAAAAAGCGGAGGTCGCCAACAGCACGCCGCTCTGGCAAGTGCGCCGCGTGCTGGCGCTGGGGCGAGCTTTGTCGGACGAACAGCGTACGCAGCTGAACCAACTGGCCTTGCAAGAGGGCGTGTTGCAGATCGAGCCGGTGCACGGTGGCCGGGTGGCGGTGACTTACGATGTGCGCATCTGGCACTACAGCCGCCTGCTCAACTGGCTGCAAGCCAGAACCACCGGCTTCAGCCGTTGGCGCGCGGGTTGGTATGACAATCAGGACAGCAATCTGGCGGCGCAATCCACGCTCAAGGCGGCGGCGTGTTGCAACACACCGCCGCGCGCCTGAGCCGCTTACGCCGGGCCGCGCTCAGTGATTGAGCATGGCCTTGTCGATGTGGAATACGTCGCCAAGATAGTTAAGAAAATTCTGGTCCTCACACATGCCCTTGCCGGGGCTGTCGCTGACCTTGGCAACAAACTGGCCGTTACAGCGCGTCATCTTCATCACGATCTGTAGCGGGGTGATGCCGCAGTCATTGGTCAGATTGGTACCGATGCCAAAGCCGGTGCGGGCGCGATCGGCAAAGCGGCGGTACAGCGTGATGGCTTTGTCCACATTCAGGCCATCGCTGAATACCAGCATCTTGGTCAGCGGATCGATACGCATCTTGTGATAGTGCGCGATTGCCTTTTCGCCCCACACAAACGGGTCGCCCGAATCGTGGCGCAGCCCGTCAAACAGCTTGCAGAAATACAGATCGAAATCGCGCAAAAACGCGTCCATGCCGACGATGTCGGTGAGCGCAATGCCAAGATCGCCCCGGTATTCGCGCACCCAATGTTCCAACGCGTTTTTCTGAAAGTCGCGCAAGCGCGAGCCAAACGACTGGAACGCCTGCAGATATTCGTGCGCCATGGTGCCTATGGGCGTCAGGTTATAGATGCGCGCCAGTTCAACGTTGCTGGTGCCTTTGATAAACGAGTTAGGGCGGGCGGCGGCACCGGCGATGATCTCTTCATGCCAGGCGCGGGAGAAGCGGCGGCGCGTGCCAAAGTCGAACATCACAAACGGAAAGCGGCAGGGCGGTTCTTGCGCAAAGGCATCCAGACGCGTCAGCTTGTCGGCGATGCGGCGACGGCCCTCGGCAATGGCAACGTCTTGTGGAAACTGGCGGAAATACAGCTCGTTGACCGTCGACAGCACGTAGATCTCAAACAACATCACATGCAGCATCGGGCCGACGGCACGGATTTCGAGGCCATCCGGATCATGTTCCGGAATAGTCACGTGGATGAACTGGCGGTGCAGATGGAACAGCCGCAAAAAATCGACAAAGTCCGATTTGATAAAGCGCAGCCCGGCCAGGTAGTCCAGCTCAACGTCGTTAAAGCGCAATGTGCACAGATGGTCAAGCTGTTTTTCGACTTCTTGCTTCAGGGCCGACAGCGGCAGCTCGGGCCGGTTGCGGCACTTGAACACGTACTCGGCGCTGGTTTCGGGATGGTGATGCAGGATCTCTTGCATCATGGTGAACTTGTACAGATCGGTATCCAGCAGCGATGTAATCACAGGCTGGAATGCGGGCGCGCTCATGCGGGTTCTCCGGGTCGGATAAGCGCAAGTCTGCCGGGCCAGCGTGCGCGCGGCAACTGCCGGAAACCGCAGTACGGCGGCCCCGGCGTGGTGGCTCAGGCGGCCTGGGCCAGTGGCGCTAGCCGGGCCAGCGCCGCATCCAGCGTTTCCGGGCGCTTGGCAAAGCAGAAGCGCACCAGTTGGTGGTTGGCGCCATCGCCATAAAACGGACTAAGCGGAATGCTGGCGACGCCGTATTCCATGGTCAGCCATTGCGCAAATTCGAGTTCGTTCAGATCGGGGCGGATACGGGCATAGCTGGCCAACTGGAAATACGTGCCCGCGCACGGCAGCAAATCAAAGCCTGCGGCGCTGAGCCCGGCGGCCAGGTGATCGCGGCGCGCCTGGTATTCGCGGCCCAGATTCTGCCAGTGCGCGGCGTCGCGCAAATGCGCGGCCAGACCAAATTGCGCGGGCGTATGCACCGAGAACACCAGAAATTGATGCAGTTTGCGCAGCTCCGCCGTGATTGCCGCGGGCGCCACCATATAGCCGATCTTCCAGCCGGTGGCATGAAACGTCTTGCCAAACGAATACACCGCGATGCTGCGTGCGCGCAAAGCGGGCTCGGCCAGCACGCTGAGATGCTGCGCGCCGTCGTAAACCAGATGTTCGTAAACCTCATCGGCGATCACCAGCAAATCGTGGCGCTCGGCCAGTTGCGCCAGCGCCGCCCGATCCACGCGGGACCAGATGCGGGTGGAAGGATTGCCGGGGTTGTTGATGATGATGACGCGGGTGCGCGGCGTGATGGCGTCTTCAATCTGTTGCCAATCCAGTGCAAAGGTCGGCGGGGCCAGCTTGATCCGGATCGGCTCGGCGCCGAGGGCGGCGATGGCCGGCGCGTAGCTGTCATAGGAGGGATCCAGCACCAGCGCCTGGTCGCCCGCGTGCAGCCCCGCTGCCAGTGCGGTAAACAGCGCCTGCGTGGCGCCGGCGGTAATCGTGATCTCGCTGACCGGGTCTACGCTCACTTGCTGGCTTAGCGCCAGTTTGCCCGCGATAGCTTCGCGCAACGCCAACAAGCCCGGCATCGGCGCGTACTGGTTGTGGCCCTGGCGCATGGCGTCGTTAACGTGTTCGAGCAGGGCGGCGTCCAGGGCAAAGTCAGGAAAACCTTGCGATAGATTGATGGCGCCGTGATCAAGCGCCAATTGGCTCATCACACTGAAAATGGTGGTACCGACATCGGGCAAGCGAGAACGCAGATTCATGGCGAGGGCAGGGTCAGGCTGGGGGTGGTCAAAGCGCCCGGTACCAACGCGGTGCCGGGCGTACGGGTTACAGATATTCGATGGTGACGATAGCGGCTTTATGATCCGCCGTGGGCGTGCTGCTGATTTGCTTGACCACCGGATTGGCCACTGGCCGGGTCAGCGGTTGTACGCTGATTTGCGTGCGACTGGCCACTTCGGGCTTGCAGCCGCTCAGTTGCGGACGCGCGCTGCCGTCGGCGGGTGCGGTGGCGGTGCAGGCGTCTTCTACGATACGGCCGACAAACTGGATGGTGCCGCCGCCAAGGACGACAGGATCAGCCCAGACCGGGGCGGCGAGGGTGGCACAGACAACAACAGCGAGTAGACGTTGCATGGGGTAGACCTTGGTTAAGGGGACAGCCGCAGCATAACGATTATCGGAGATATCCTAATAACGGACCCGCCGATGCTGTTGTTTATACGCGAATTAATGCTTTTGGCATATTCCATATAAATATCCGGTCTTAAAAAAGCTTCTCACGTCGCGCGCTCAGGCATAAAAAAACCCGGCCGAGGCCGGGTTTTCCATGCTGCACCTACGCATGCCGCACGTTTATTTCTTGCGCGGAATATACAAGTCGGTGATCGAACCATGCGCAATCTCGGCCGCCATGTACACGGTCTCGGACAGGGTCGGGTGCGCGTGCACCGTGCCGACAATGTCGTTGATATCCGCGCCCATTTCGTAGGCCAGCACCGCTTCGCCCAGCAACTCACCAGCGTTGACGCCCACAATGGCGGCGCCGAGGATGCGGTGCGTTTCCGGATCGATCAGGATCTTGGTCAGACCATCATCGCGGCCGTTGCCCAGTGCACGCCCTGAAGCCGCCCACGGGAATACGGCTTTTTCGTAGGGGATGTTCTTGGCCTTGGCTTCGGTTTCGGTCAGACCCATCCACGCCACTTCGGGGTCGGTATACGCAATCGACGGAATCGCGCGGTAATCCAGATAGCTCTTCATGCCCGAGATGACTTCGGCCGCGCATTTGGCTTCGTGCGTGGCTTTGTGCGCCAGCATCGGATTGCCGACGATATCGCCGATGGCAAAGATGTGCGGCACGTTGGTGCGGCACTGGTTATCCACGCTGATAAAGCCGCGCTCATCGACCTTGACGCCGGCAAACTCGGCGCCAATCAAACCGCCGTTAGGACGACGGCCGACGGCGACCAGCACCTTGTCGTACACCTGCGGCTCGGCCGGGGCCCAATCGCCTTCAAAGGTGCAACGCAGGCCTTCCGGCAGCGCTTCCACCTTGCTGACCTTGGTCTTGACCATGATCTTGTAACGGCCGTTGATGCGGTCTTGCAGCACCTTGACGATATCGCGATCCGCGCCGGGAATCAGGCCATCGCCCAGTTCCACCACGCTGATTTCGGTACCCAGCGCGCCATACACGCAGGCCATTTCCAGACCGATAATGCCGCCGCCCACCACCAGCATGCGCTTGGGAATGCCTTCGAGCTTGAGCGCACCGGTGGAGGTAATGACGCGCGGATCATCGTAGGGATAACCCGGAATCTTGAAGGCGGTAGAACCGGCGGCGATGATGGCATTGGCAAAGCGCACGGTTTTAACCGAGCCATCTTCGGCCGTCACATTCAGCGTGTAGGGGCCGCTAAACTGGCCGTTGCCGGTCAGCACCGTCACTTTACGTTGCTTGGCCAGACCGCTCAGGCCCTTGGTCAGACGCGTAACTACGCCGTCCTTAAAGCCGCGCAGCTTGTCGATATCGATTTTGGGCGCGCCAAAGTCGATGCCGTGCGAGCGCATTTCTTCGGCGTCGGTCAGCACCTTGGCCACATGCAGCAGCGCCTTGGACGGGATGCAACCCACGTTCAGACACACGCCGCCCAGCGTGGCGTAGCGCTCGACCAGCACCACTTTCTTGCCCAGATCGGCCGCGCGGAAGGCAGCGGTGTAGCCGCCAGGACCAGCGCCCAGCACCAGCACATCACATTCCACCACATCGCCCGAAATGACCGGCGCTTGCGGCGCAGCGGCCGGTTGCGAGGCGCTGGAAGCTTGTTGTGGCGACGGCACGGCTGTGGCCGGCGCAGGCGCGGCGACCGGCGTACCGGCGCTGGCTGCGGCTTGTTCCAGCGTAATCACCAGGCCACCTTCGGAAATCTTGTCGCCCACTTTAACGGCCACCGACACCACGGTGCCTGCGTGCGTGGACGGGACTTCCATCGTGGCTTTGTCGGTTTCCAGCGTGATCAGCGATTGTTCTTTTTCAATCACGTCACCGGGCTTGACCATCACTTCGATGATTTCGACGTTCTCGTGACCGCCGATGTCGGGCACTTTAATGTCTACATTGCTCATGGCATTACCTTTGTGCGAGGGAGGGTGGGCGCGCGGCACCGGCGTACGGGGCCGCGCAGACCAGCACGGACGGGCGCGGTGGCGCCCGTCACGCGCCTCACAGAATCAGACGACGCAGATCGGCCAGCAGGCGGGCCAGATGCACGGTAAAGCGTGCTGCTGCCGCGCCATCAATCACGCGGTGATCAAACGACAAGGACAGCGGGCACAGCAAGCGCGGCTCGAATGCGCTGCCGTTCCAGACCGGTTTGATCTGGCTCTTGCACACGCCCAGGATGGCCACTTCGGGCGCATTGATGATAGGCGTAAAGCTGGTGCCGCCTATGCCGCCCAGGCTGGAAATGGTAAACGTCGCGCCCTGCATGTCGGTGGGCTTGAGCTTGCCTTCACGCGCCAGACCCGACAGTTCGGTCAGCTCTTTGGCGATCTCTTTCAGGCCTTTCTTGTCGGCATCCTTGATCACCGGCACCACCAGGCCATTCGGCGTATCGGCGGCAAAACCGATGTGGTAGTACTTTTTGAGCACCAGGTTGTCGCCATCGAGGCTGGAATTAAAGTTGGGGAACGCCTTCAGCGTTTCGGCGGCGGCCTTGATGATGAAGGCCAGCGGGCTGAGCTTGAGACCGCTCTTTTCCCACTCTTTGCCGATCGACTTGCGGAATTCTTCCAGCTCGGTGATATCGGCTTCGTCGTTGAACGTGACGTGCGGAATCATCACCCAGTTGCGCGACAGATTGGCGCCGGAAATCTTCTGGATGCGACTGAGCGGCTTGGCTTCGACCGGGCCAAATTTGGCAAAGTCGACCTTGGGCCACGGCAGCAGATCCAGACCCACGCCGCTACCCGCCGGAGCTGCAGTCGGTGCCGCCGCTGCAGCGGACAAGGCGGTCTTGATAAAGCCGCGCACGTCTTCGTGCAGGATGCGGCCCTTGGGACCGGTGCCGGTGACGCGTGACAAATCCACGCCCAGTTCACGTGCAAAGTGGCGCACCGACGGACTGGCGTGCGCGCGCTTGAAGCCTTCTTCGTTGTAGCTGGTGCTGGCCGCCGTCGGGGCAGCTGCGGCTTGAGCCGGAGCAGCGGGCGCGGGTGCCGGGGCAGCGACGGGCGCAGGGGCGGCCGCCGCCGGAGCGGGTGCGGGTGCCGCAGCGGCGGGTGCCGGAGCAGCCGCGCCAGCTACGCCTTTCAGCGTCAGGATCAACGCGCCTTCACCAATCTTTTCGCCCACCTTGACGGCAATGCTCTCGACCACGCCAGCGGCGGGTGAGGGCACTTCCATGCTGGCCTTGTCGGATTCGAGCGTCAGCAGCGAATCGTCCACCGCCACGGTATCGCCCACCTTGACGCTGACTTCGATGATCTCGACGGCGTCGAAGTTACCGATATCAGGAACGCGCACTTCAATCGGGCCACTGGCGGCAGGGGCTGCGGCCGGAGCCTGGGCCGGGGCCGGTGCTGCAACGGGCGCGGGTGCTGCCGCCGGGGCTGGCGCAGCCGCAGGTGCCGGGGCAGCGGCCGGGACTGGTGCTGCAGCCGCATCGGCCACTTCCAGCAACACCACCACATCGCCTTCCGACACTTTATCGCCGGTCTTGATCTTTACTTCTTTGACCGTACCAGCCGCAGTGGCCGGCACTTCCATCGTGGCCTTGTCGGTTTCGAGCGTGATCAGCGATTGCTCGACTTCGATCACGTCGCCCGCTTTGACCATGACTTCAATGACATCGACGCCGTCATGGCCGCCGATGTCGGGAATCTTCAGTTCAATAACATTGCTCATGGCTTCTTGTACCTGTCTTGGGTGAGCAGCGGGGCCGGTATCGCCTTAGCCCCGTTCCTGGTACAGCCCCCGCCCGATCAGACCGGGGGCTGTGCCTCACGCGTTCAAACCGTCCAGGGGGCTGGACGATCCGCATTGACGCCGTATTTGGCAATCGCCTCCGCCACCTTGGCGGCCGGCAGCTTGCCTTCGTCGGCCAGCGCCTTGAGCGCGGCGACGACCACGTGGTAACGATCAACCTCAAAGAAGCTGCGCAGCTGGCTACGGCCATCCGAACGGCCAAAGCCGTCGGTGCCCAGCACCACATAACGACCCGGCACGTATTCACGAATCTGGTCGGCATAGGTGCGCTTGTAGTCGGTGGCCACAATGGTGGGGCCCACCGCGTCTTTCAGGCATTGCGTTACAAACGGCACTTGCGGCTCGGCCAGCGGGTGAAGCATGTTGTGGCGGGTGGCGGCCATGCCGTCGCGCTTCAGTTCATTAAAGCTCGGGGCGGACCAGATATCGGCTTCGACGCCGAAATCGTTCTTGAGCAGATCAGCCGCGGCAATCACTTCGCGGAAGATGGTGCCCGAACCCATCAGCTGCACATGCAGCTCGCCGGTGCTGGCGGCAGGACGGAACTTGTACAGACCCTTGATGATGCCGGCTTCCGCGCCTTCCGGCATGGCCGGGTGCGCGTAGTTTTCGTTCATCACGGACAGGTAGTAATAGATGTTTTCCTGATCCTGATACATGCGCTTCATGCCGTGCTGCACGATCACTGCCAGTTCATAGGCAAAGGTCGGGTCATACGACACGCAGTTAGGCACAAACTCGGCAAACAGGTGACCGTGGCCATCCTGATGCTGCAGACCTTCGCCGTTCAGCGTGGTGCGGCCCGCGGTACCGCCAACCAGGAAGCCACGTGCGCGCAGGTCACCCGCAGCCCAGGCCAGATCGCCAATGCGCTGGAAGCCGAACATCGAGTAATAGATGTAGAACGGAATCATCGTCACGCCATGGTTGGCGTAGGCGGTGGCGGCGGCAATCCAGTCGGCCATCGCGCCCGCTTCGTTGATGCCCTCTTGCAGAATCTGACCCGTGGTCGACTCTTTGTAGAACATCAGCTGGTCTGCATCTTGCGGCTCGTACAGCTGGCCGACGTGGCTCCAGATACCCAGTTGGCGGAACATGCCTTCCATACCAAACGTGCGCGATTCATCCGGCACGATCGGCACGATGCGCTTGCCCAACGTTTTGTCTTTGACCAGCGTGGACAGTATGCGCACGAAGGCCATGGTGGTGGACATTTCGCGTTCGCCGCTGCTTTCCAGCAGGGTTTTGAAGGCGTCCAGCGCCGGGGTTTCCAGCGGCTCGTTCACCGGCTTGCGCGACGGCAGATAGCCGCCCAGCGATTGCCGGCGTTCGTGCATGTACTTCAGCTCAGGCGCATCGGCGGCCGGGCGATAGAACGTGGCGGCACGGGCTTCGTCATCGGTAAGCGGAATGCGGAAACGGTCGCGCAAATGCAGCAGGTCGTCGCCAGACAGTTTTTTGGTCTGATGCGCCACGTTCTGCGATTCACCGGCCGCGCCCATGCCGTAACCCTTGACGGTTTTAACCAGCAGCAGCGTCGGTTGGCCTTTGTGTTCAGACGCGGCTTTGTAGCCGGCAAACACTTTGTGCGGATCGTTACCACCGCGGGTCAGACGCCAGATGTCGTCGTCGGACATGTTGGAAACCATGTCCAGCAGTTCCGGGTAGGCGCCAAAGAAATGCTTGCGCACATACGCGCCATCTTTGGATTTGTAGGTCTGGTATTCGCCGTCGACCACTTCCATCATACGTTTTTGCAGCAGGCCGTTTTTGTCTTTGGCCAGCAGGGCGTCCCAACCGGAACCCCATACCACCTTGACCACGTTCCAGCCCGAACCGCGGAAGTCGCCTTCCAGTTCCTGAATGATCTTGCCGTTGCCGCGCACCGGGCCATCCAGACGCTGCAGGTTGCAGTTGATCACAAAGATCAGGTTGTCGAGCTTTTCACGGCCTGCCAGCGAGATCGCGCCCAGCGATTCCGGCTCGTCCATTTCACCATCGCCGCAGAAACACCAGACCTTGCGATCGCCTTGTTGCTTGAAGCCACGGTCGTCCAGGTACTTCATAAAGCGGGCCTGGTAGATGGCCATCAAGGGGCCAAGGCCCATCGAAACGGTGGGGAACTGCCAGAAGTCCGGCATCAGCCACGGGTGCGGATAGCTGGACAGACCCGCGCCATCGACTTCCTGGCGGAACTTGACCAGTTGTTCTTCCGAGATACGGCCTTCGAGGAAGGCGCGCGAATACATGCCCGGGGCGCTATGGCCCTGGAAGTAAATCAGATCGCCACCGTGATTTTCGCTGGGGGCGTGCCAGAAGTGGTTCCAGCCCACGTCATACAACGTGGCGGCCGAGGCAAACGACGTGATGTGGCCGCCCAGGTCCGGGTTGATCTTGCCCGCACGCACAACCATCGCCGCTGCGTTCCAGCGCGTGTAAGAGCGGATGCGCTCTTCAAACGTATGGTTGCCCGGGCTCTTGGCCTCGAGGTGGGCGGGGATGGTGTTGATGTAAGCGGTGGTGGCCGTGTACGGGATATTGACGCCGTCAGCACGTGCGTGATCGATCAGTTTTTCAACGAGATAGTGCGCGCGCTCAGCACCTTCGTTTTCGAGTACGCCATCCAGCGCTTCCAGCCACTCACGGGTTTCCTGAGGGTCCTGGTCGTGAATCTGCTCTGCCATTGCCATACCTTTTTGATGTGGTTAATGCCCGGTCTGTCGTATCCATCCGGTGCATCGCCCGGCTTTTGGCCGGGCGATCAGTCCGCAGTGCGGTATTTATAGTGGGGACGTGAGTGCGTGTGACTTAGCGCGATGCATTGCGCTTGTAGTAGTTGACCAGCCCGTTGGTGGACGAGTCATGGCTGGTGGTCAGCCCCGGTGTGGTCAGATCCGCTTCAATGGCTTTGGCGAGCTGCTTGCCCAACTCGACGCCCCATTGATCATAGGAGTTGATATTCCACACGGTGCCTTGCACCAGGATCTTGTGTTCGTACAGCGCGATCAACGCACCCAGGCGACGCGGCGTCAGGCGCTGCATCAGGATGGTGTTGGTCGGGCGGTTGCCTTCAAAGATCTTGTGCGGGGTGAGCTTGTCTTGCGCTTCACCGGTAATGCCGGCCTTGTTGAGCTCGGCGCGCACTTCGGCTTCGTTCTTGCCGCGCATAAACGCTTCGGTTTGCGCAAACACGTTGGCCATCAGGATGGCCGGGTGCGGTTCCGGCGCGTCAGGATGTTCGATCGAGCTGATGAAGTCGATCGGCACAATCTGACTGCCCTGATGCAGCATCTGGTAGTAAGCGTGCTGGCCGTTGATGCCGGCATCGCCCCATACCACCGGGCCGGTTTGATAATCCACACGGCTGCCATCGAGCGTCACCGACTTGCCGTTGGATTCCATATCCAGCTGTTGCAGGTACGCGGGGAAGCGCGCCAGCGACTGGTTGTACGGCGAAATCAGATGGGTTTTGGTGCCAAAGAAATTGATGTACCACACGCCCAGCATGCCCATGATGACCGGCAGGTTCTGTTCGAACGGCTTGTTCTTGAAATGCTCGTCCATGGTGTAAGCACCATGCAGCAAGTCTTGATAATCGTGCTTGCCGAGGTAGATGGCGATCGGCAAACCGATGGCCGACCACAGCGAATAACGACCGCCGACCCAATCCCAGAATTCGAACATGTTGTCGACGTCGATACCGAACTCGGCCACCGCCTTGGCGTTGGTGGACAGCGCGACAAAATGGCGAGCGATATGTGCTTCGTTGCCCACGCGCTCAAGGAACCACTTGCGCGCGGTGTGCGCGTTGGTGATGGTTTCTTGCGTGGTAAAGGTTTTGGACGCCACGATAAACAGCGTGGTTTCCGGATTCAGGCGCTTGAGGATGGAGCTGATCTGTTCGCCGTCGACCGTGGACACAAAGTGCATGGTCAGGCGTTCGTGGCCATATGCCTTGAGCGCGTTACACACCATCAGCGGGCCGAGGTCAGAGCCACCGATACCGATGTTGACGATGTCGGTGAAGGCCTTGCCGGTGTAGCCGACGCGTTCGCCCGAGCGGATTTCGTCGGAGAACTTGAACATCTTTTCCTTGACCGCATTGACCTTGGGCATGACGTCTTCGCCATCGACCAGGATCGGGTTGCTGTCCAGGTTGCGCAATGCCACGTGCAGCACGGCGCGGTTTTCGGTGATGTTGATCTTGTCGCCGGCAAACATGCTTTTGATTTTTTCGGGCACGCCAGCCTGACGGGCCAGATCGAACAGCAGTTCCAGCGTTTTGGGCGTGATGCGGTTCTTGGAGTAATCAAAGAACAGGCCGCCCGATTCCAGCGAAAACTTTTCAAAGCGCTGCGGATCGTCATTGAACAGATCGCGCATGTGCAGCGGGGCAACTTCTTTGTAGTGTTCCGCCAGCGCGAGCCATGCGGGGGATTGAGTCAGGTTGGACATGTCTGGGTTCCTTTTTTCTCAGTGGCACTGATACCCGCCGCGGCGGGCCTGATGTCTGAAACTCACGGTAAATCTTTGTGGATGGCCCTCGTCATCAGTGCCCGGGTCTTGGGGCCCGGGTCAGCAGATACGGTGGCAGGGGGCCGTGGCGCGCCCGCAGCAAGATGGCCGCTGCGCGCCGGGTAGTGCGTGTTGCGTGATGCCGGGCGTGCTCAGCTTTCGTGGCCGCGCACGCGTTTTTCCTTGAGGTTGCGCTTCATCTTTTCCAGCTGGTCGATCAATTCCGGGCCGCGCTTGAGCGCCACACCGACCGCCAGCACATCGATGATCACCAGGTGAACGATACGGGTAATCATCGGCGTGTACAGATCCGGATCTTCCATGGTGTCGGCGTACAGACAAATCGAGCAGCGCTTGGCCAGCGGCGATTTGCTGTGGGTAATGCCGATCACGTCGGCACCGGCATCACGGGCAATTTCGACCGAGCGCATCAAATCGAGCGTACGGCCCGAATTGGATACGGCGACCACCGCGTCACCGGGTTTGAGCATCGATGCGCTCATGCCGTGCATGTGCGGATCGGTGTAGGCCACGGTGGGCACGCCAAGACGGAAGAACTTGTTTTGCGCATCGATGGCCACCGCGCCGGACTGCCCCTGACCCCACACTTCAATCTTGTGCGTGTTGGCCAGGATCTTGATCGACTTTTCGAGTGCATCGGTGTCGAGTTCGTTCCGGCAACGCAGCAGATGCGAAATATTGTTGTCGAACAGTTTTTTGGCGAGGTCGTGCGCCGAATCGTCGGCCGATACCATCGAATGCACATACGGCACGCCCGACACCAGGCTACGCGTGAGGCGCAGCTTGAAGTCTTGCAAGCCCGAGCAATTGAGTGAGCGGCAGAAACGGATGACCGTGGGTTGTGACACGTCCGCCAGATCGGCAATTTGTGCGATCGGGGCGTTGGCCACCAGGTTGGGTTGGGCCAGTACGAGCTCGGCAACCTTGCGTTCCGATCTGGACAGGCTATCGATCATCGTTTTGATGCGTTCGAGCATTAGCGTCTCACTCCATCACTTTGTTATGTGTCCGCGCCCTGGCTTTTGGCGGAGGCGCGGTTGGGGGTTTCGGGCCTTGTAGTACGGCCCCATTAAGCAGTACGGATTACGCCGTCCAGAACACGGACTTGTTGCCCTTGACGGCATCGAGCACGCGACGGATCGGGTATTGCGCCGTCAGCGGCTTGTCTTCGGTCAGTGCGGTTTGCAGCAATTCTTTTTTGCCTACGCCCGTAATGTGCACGATCACGTTATGCGCTTTGGCGATGGTGGGCAGCGTCAGCGTAATGCGCTGGTGCGGCGCCACCGGCGGCGTAACGGCAGCCACCAGATCGGTCGAGCTGCAAGCGGCTTCCAGCTCAGGCGCATTCGGGAACAGCGATGCGGTGTGGCCGTCGTCGCCCATGCCCAGAATCAACACGTCAAACGGCGCGGGCAGGGTGGCGAAGCGTTGTTCGATTTCGGCCTGGCCTTCGTGCGGGGTAGCCGCACTGGAAACCGGCGAAACAAAATGGATGGCGGCCGCTTTGCCCACCAGCAGGTTCTGGCGCACGGTGCGCTCATTGCTGTCGGCATGGTCGACCGGCACCCAGCGTTCATCCACCAGCGTGGCGTACACCTTGTCGAAATCGATATCGAGTTCGCTCAGTGCCTTGAACATGCCCGCCGGGGTGCGTCCGCCCGAAACGGCCAGCGACGCCTGGCCGCGTGCAGCGATGGCCTGGTTGAGTTGCTGGGCTATGGTTTGCGCCAGTTGCTGGTCCAGTTGCTCTTTGGATGCAAATTCATGCCATTGAACGGACATTCACTACCTCTTGAAATTGTTGCATTTGTTGCAGTGCATCAAAAACCCCGCAACAAATCGGCAAAAGCGCGCCCCGGTTGGAGCGCGCTTTCTGTACATCACTCAGGGACAAGCCCGGATCAGGACTCTTCGTGCCACGACAGGCCATCACGCGACAGCAGCGCCGAAGAAGCCGCAGGGCCCCAGGTACCGGCCGTATAGGGCTTGGGACCTTCGGCACTGTTTTCCCACGAATCCAGAATCGGCTCGACCCAACGCCATGCGGCGCGTTGTTCGTCACGCCGCACAAACAGCGAGATATCGCCACGGATCACGTCCATCAGCAGACGCTCGTAGGCTTCGGGCGAACGGGTCTTGAAGGTTTCCTTGAAGTCCATGTCCAGATGCACCGGGCGCAGACGCACCTGGTTGCCCGGCTCTTTGGCCATCAGATACAGACGCACCGATTCATCCGGTTGCAGCTGGATCACCAGGCGGTTGGGCGAGGTGCCACGGCCGTAGATCGAGTGCGGTGCTTCGCGGAAGTTGATGACAATCTCGGCCATACGTTCTTGCAAACGCTTGCCGGTGCGCAGGAAGAACGGCACGCCTGCCCAACGCCAGGTCTGGATTTCAGCCTTGAGCGCGACAAAGGTTTCGGCCTTGGAGCCAGCCGGCACGCCCGGTTCTTCTTGATAGCCCGGCACCGGCTTGCCATTGATGGCACCGGCACGGTATTGGCCACGAACCACCTTGGTGTGTACGTCTTCTTGCGTCAGCGGCTTGAGTGCGCGCAATACCTTGAGCTTTTCGTCACGCACGGCATCGGCGTCGATCGAGGCCGGCGGTTCCATGGCGACGATAGTCAGCAATTGCAGCAAGTGGTTCTGGATCATGTCGCGCAGCGCGCCGGTCTTGTCGTAGAAATCAGCACGCGTTTCTACGCCAACCTGTTCGGTGACGGTGATCTGCACATCGCGAATCCACTCACGCCGCCACAACGGTTCAAGCAGCGTGTTGGCAAAGCGCAAGGCGATCAGGTTCAGTACCGGCTCTTTGCCCAGGTAATGGTCAATCCGGTAGATCTGTTGTTCGTCAAAATATTCAGCGACGGCGTCGTTGATTTCGTTGGACGACTCAAGATCGTGGCCCAACGGTTTTTCGAGCACAACACGGGTATTAGGTACGCGGGCCAGGCCCACATCGGACAAGGCTTTGCAGATACGGGCAAACAGATCGGGCGCGGTGGACAGATAGAACACGCGTGAACGGCCTTGTTGCTCATTGAGCTTGTCGGCCAGTTTGCTGTATTCGGCCGGATCGTTGGCATCCAGCTTCAGGTATTCGACGCGCGCGGCAAAAGCGGCCCACACGTCTTCTTCATAATCCTTGCCCAGATAACCCTTGGCCAGTCCGTGCGCCTTGTCGAGATAGGCGGCGTTGTCGGGCACGCTGCGGCCCAGACAGATAATGCGGCCAGACTTGGGGAGATTGCCGTCACGGTGCTGGTGATACAGCGCGGGCAACAGCTTGCGCATTACCAGATCGCCGGTGCCGCCAAACAGCACCATGTCGAAAGCGTCGATGGGGGTCATAAGGGACGTTCCTTTTCCTTTTATGCGGGAGGCCAGGCGGCCTCCGTTTCTGTAACAGCCAGTGGGACTGTTCCGGGCTCTGCGCCAAGGCTACGGCATGCGTTACAGCCTGCGCGACGTGGCGGGGGATGGCACCCCGCCGTACCTCTTGCCGACATTGAAAATGCACGGTTTTAAAGCGCAATATCAACTATGCTCGGCTTGTAACGCTGCTGGACGTAGTAAGACTTTGTAATCTTACTACATCGACAAAGCGCGGCGCAAACGGTATCGCCAGCGTTGGTTCCTGGGCAAGAACGCAGAGTTTGTCCTGGATCAAATCACCCCTGAACACTTGGTTATGTTGCACCGCAGCAGCACCCTTTTGTGTCATATTAAAAGTTGAGTAGCCATCGGGGTTGTAGTAAAACTACGCCTCGGCAACTAATTTCGAGCCCCTTACGGGCCCTCAGCATCACCGTTAGAAAGCACCTTCCAACCTGTCGCGAAATCTCTACCGGAGTCTTGCAATGCCTGCTGTCAGCCCCGTTCACCCCCGGCTTACCGAGGTAACCCGGCGTATCGTCGAACGTAGTCGCGAATCCCGTCAGCGCTATCTGGCGCGGCTGGATCAGGCAGCCAGTAAAGAGCCGGTGCGTAAAGGGCTCGCATGCACCAATCAGGCGCATGGCTGGGCTGCCGCGCCAGAAAAAGACAAAATCATGCTGCGCGAAATGCGGCATCCCAACGTCGCCATCGTGTCGTCTTATAACGATATGTTGTCGGCACACCAACCGTTTGAAACCTATCCCGCCATCATCAAGAACGCCGTCCATGAAGTCGGCGCCACCGCGCAATTTGCGGGTGGCACGCCGGCCATGTGTGATGGCGTCACCCAGGGCGAACCGGGTATGGAGTTGTCGCTGTTCAGCCGCGACGTCATCGCCATGTCGACCGCCATTGCGCTGTCGCACAATATGTTCGATGCCGTCACTTTGCTGGGTGTATGTGACAAGATTGTGCCAGGCCTGCTTATAGGCGTTTTGCAGTTCGGGCATTTGCCGGCTGTTTTCGTTCCGGCGGGGCCGATGACTTCAGGCATTTCCAACGGCGAAAAATCGAAAATCCGCCAGCTGTTTGCCGAAGGCAAGTGTGATCGGCTGGAGCTGCTGCGCTCCGAGGAAGCGTCGTATCACGGCGCCGGTACCTGTACGTTTTATGGCACCGCCAACAGCAACCAGATGCTTATGGAAATCATGGGCCTGCACCTGCCGGGCTCGGCTTTCGTCCACCCCAACACGCCATTGCGCGACGCGCTGACCGCCGAGGCGGGCCGGGTGGCTTCGCGCAATACCGCGCTGGGCAACAACTTTATTCCGGTCGGTCGCATGATCGATGAGAAAGCGATCGTCAACGGCATCGTCGGCTTGCTGGCCACTGGCGGCTCCACCAATCACACCATGCATTTGACCGCTGCCGCCCGTGCTGCTGGCATCATCATCGACTGGAGCGATTTCGATGACTTGTCGGCGGTGGTACCGCTGCTGGCCAAGATCTACCCCAACGGCGCGTCCGACGTAAACCAGTTCCACGCCGCCGGTGGCATGGGCTATCTGACGCGCGAATTGCTCAAAGGCGGCTACCTGCATGCCGACGTCACCACGGTGATGGGCGAGGGTCTGCACCACTACACGCGTGAACCTTTCTTGATCGATGGCAAAGTCGAATGGCGCGAAGCGCCGGAACATTCGGCCGACGAATCCGTGCTGCGGCCGATCACCAAACCTTTCAGCGCCGACGGCGGCCTGCGTTTGCTCGATGGCAACCTGGGCCGTGCGGTGATGAAGGTCTCGGCCGTGCAACCTGAGCATCGCATCGTCGAAGCGCCGGTCATGGTTTTTCACGATCAACACGATGTACTCGAAGCCTTCAAACGCGGCGAGATGGAAAAAGACTTGATTGTGGTGCTGCGCTTCCAGGGGCCGCGCGCCATGGGCATGCCGGAACTGCACAAGTTGACGCCGGTGATGGGGGTGCTGCAGGACCGCGGCTTCAAGGTGGCTTTGATCACCGATGGCCGCATGTCCGGCGCCTCCGGCAAAGTGCCGTCAGCGATCCATATCACGCCAGAAGCGCTGGCTGGTGGCCCGTTGGCCAAGCTGCGTGATGGCGACATCGTGCGGCTGGATGCAGTCACTGGCGTTTTGCAGGCAAAAGTCGATTCTCAGGTCTGGGCCTCGCGCGAGCGGGCAGAGGCCGATCTGGACGCAAACCAGCATGGCATGGGGCGCGAACTGTTTGCTTCTTTCCGGCACGCTGCCACGGGCGCGGAAGAGGGCGCCTTGTCGTTGGGGCTGGCTCACTGAGCGCAGCGGTCAACGCAAGGCATCGGGGGTTACCCTGCCGGCGCATTATTCCGTACGTGCCAACTAGCGGAATGCGCGGGGCGACCGTAGGTACTAACGAGCAATTATTAGAAAGTCAGGATCATGCAAATTCGTGAAATCATGCGCTCCTGCCCGGTGATGCCGGTGCTGGTGATCGAAAAGACCGAACACGCCGTGCCTTTGGCCAAAGCCTTGGTTGCAGGTGGTATCCGTGTACTGGAAGTCACGCTGCGGACTGAAGCAGCGCTCGAAGCGGTCCGTTTGATCGCTGAACAAGTGCCCGAGGCCATCGTCGGCGTCGGCACGGTTATTCGTCCCGAGCAATTCAAGCAGTCCGTCGAGGCTGGCGCACGTTTCGCCGTCACCCCCGGCCTGACCCCCAAGCTGGTGGCCGGTGCGCGCGAAGCGGGCATTCCGCTGTTGCCGGGCGTGATGACCCCGTCTGAAGTGATCTACGCGCTGGAAGAAGGCTTTGATGCGCTCAAGCTGTTCCCGGCAGAACAAGCCGGTTCGTACGGCATGCTCAAGGCGCTCGGTGGCCCGCTGGCTGAAGTGCTGTTCTGTCCGACTGGGGGCGTCACGCCTGAGTCGGCACCCAAACTGTTAGCACTGCCGAATGTGGGATGTGTAGGTGGCTCGTGGCTGGCGCCCAAGGATAAACTGGCGGCGGGCGACTGGGCGGCGATCACGGAACTGGCCAAGGCCGCATCTGCACTGCGCGGCTAAAGCGCCGGCGAAGGCGGTGGCAGCAGGTTTGAAACAAGACGCGTGTTGAATGTCCGGATGGAAGCGCCATCTGCTCAGGATTACACTGTCGCCTGATTCGACCGCACCGAACGCCAGAACCGGTTGCTGGCATACTGCCCGACCGGTCAGTCGCACTATCTATATATATGTACACAAGCCGCTGAGGGTGGGACAGCCCCAGCGGCTCAATCGTTAAACCAACCAGGAGAAATCGTCATGGCAATCCGCATCGCCATCAACGGCTACGGCCGCATCGGCCGCAACGTGCTGCGCGCACTGTATGAATCGGGCCGGACTAACGAATTTCAGGTCGTCGCCATCAATGACCTGGGCGACGCCAATACCAACGCCCACCTGACCAAGTACGACACCGTGCACGGCCGCTTCAATGGCACCGTTGCCGTGGAAGGCGAATTCATGGTGGTCAACGGCGACAAGATCAAGGTTTGCGCCGTGCGCAATCCGGCCGAACTGCCGTGGAAAGACCTGGGCGTGGACGTGGTGCTGGAATGTACCGGCTTCTTTACCACCAAAGAAAAAGCCTCGGCCCACATCACTGCGGGTGCCAAGAAAGTCATCATCTCGGCACCGGGCGGCGCTGACGTTGATGCCACCATCGTTTACGGCGTAAACCATGGCGTGCTCAAAGCCAGCGACACCGTCATCTCGAACGCATCGTGCACCACCAACTGCCTGGCGCCGCTGGTCAAGCCGCTGCACGACAAGATCGGTATCGTGGCTGGCCTGATGACCACCGTGCACTCGTACACCAACGACCAGGTGCTGACCGACGTGTATCACAGCGATCTGCGTCGCGCGCGTTCGGCCACCCAATCGATGATCCCGACCAAGACCGGTGCTGCTTCGGCCGTAGGTCTGGTGTTGCCGGAACTGAATGGCAAGCTCGATGGCTTTGCCGTGCGCGTTCCGACCATCAATGTGTCGCTGGTTGATTTGTCGTTTACCGCTGCCCGCGCCACCACCAAAGAAGAAATCCATTCCATCATCAAGGAAGCTTCTGAAGGTGAACTGAAAGGCATCCTTAACTACAACGATCTGCCGCTGGTATCGCACGACTTTAACCACGATCCGGCTTCGTCAACTTACGAGGCAGGCTATACCAAGGTCACCAATGGCGGCCTGCTGGTTAAAGTCCTGTCGTGGTACGACAACGAATGGGGCTTCTCCAACCGTATGCTCGATACCACCAAGGCTTTGTGGAACGCTAAATAAGCGTTTTAAAGCTGTTTGTTTTAAACAAAGGCCGCGTTTGCGGCCTTTGTTTTTTGATGTATCCGGCTGAATAAATGCTCTATTCGTATTTAATGTTTTACTGCTAATCATTTGAATTAATTGCAATAAATCCAGTTAAAAAACTAGACGGTTGACTAGTCGAGAATGGCTCTCACAAAGTTGATCCATAAGAATGTTGCACGCATACGACAATAATCAGGTTGTTCCTGGTACGGGTTTGCGACGCATAAGGTCGTTACCGTATGCTTTGACGGTAGAGCAAGGTTCGCGTCATCTGTAACGCCGATTCTTGCAAATACAGCTGGTTGAACGACCACTTATCAAACTAGGAGACCTATAAATGTTTAAGCGTGCTCTGATTGCTGCTGCGGTAACCGCTACATTCGCCGCTCCGGCATTCGCTGATGTGACCATCAGCGGCGCTGCGGAAATGGATATTTTCGTACGTACTCACCAGCAGTCCGCTAACAGCGGCGACGGCGGCAGCACCGCCCTGCTGAACGAAACCGATTTGACCTTGAACTTCGACGGCTCCGACAAACTGGATTCCGGCGACAAGCTGATTTGGCACGTAGCACAAAAAGTAGCTACGCCTGCTACCGCTGCATGGGGCTCGCGTGAAGCCTACATCGGCCTGACCGGCAACTGGGGTACCTTCCGTTCGGGTCGCGTGTTTGCACCGTCCTACCTGGCTCTGGATGCGTTCCAATGGGGCGCCGGTAACCTGTGGGAAGATTACGGCGCGAACGCTGTATGGTTCAAAGAAGCTCTGGCTTACACCACGCCTGACTTCGGCGGCTTCGGCGCACAAGTTGCTTATGACCTGGGCACCAAAACTGCTCAAGGCCAAACCTGGGCTATCGACGCAATCGCTACCTACAACGGTAACGGTCTGAGCCTGGCTGGCGGCTACCAACAACAGAAGGGTCAAGTTGGTATCAACCAGGATGACGCTTACACCTCCGGCGGCGACACCGGCAACAAGCAAACCTTCTACTTTGCTCAAGGTAACTGGGACATCGGTAACGGTTTCAGCGTCCGCGGCGGTTGGAAGCACAACAAGTGGGAATCTGATCTCGCTACCTCCAACATCACCCCGTCCGAAGCCACTGGCACTGTGTACAACTCGGCAGAAAACGACCAGTTCCTGGTTGCCGGTGCGTACAGCTGGGGCAAGAGCAGCGTTGCTCTGGGCTGGCAAGATATCGTGAACAGCAAGATCAACGGTCAAGATCAAAAGAGCCATGATCTGAACCAGTACTTCGGTCAGTACACCTACGGTCTGTCCAAGAACACCGTGTCGTTCCTGCAAGTTCGCTACCACAAGTTCAAGAGCGACACCGCTCGTCCGCTTGCTGCCGCTAACTGGCAATATGATGGCACCGCTACCAGCGGCACCGACAACGGCGCTCGCGTTCTGGTTGGTACCTGGACCGGCTTCTAATCAGAAATACGTTTCTGGTTAAATGCTAATAAAAAGGGCAGCGCAAGCTGCCCTTTTTTAATTGGTTCTGTTGTATTGGTGTTGGCTAACCAAATGATCAATCAATTCTCAAATTCTCATTAAGAATCATAAGCTAATAGCTTGTTTGATTTAATTGCCGATACGCAATTTGCAACCACCGGAAGGTGGTTTTTTTACGCGTTGTCCTGATAGAGCGGCCCCGCCTAAGCTCCGGTCCCAACAGCCGACGGTTTGGATTTGAACACCGATCCGGCTTATGTCCGCCTGCGTTGTGCAACCGCAATTCAAAAATAATCAGGAGAACCTGTCATGTTCAAACGTGTACTTATCGCTTCCGCAATGAGCGCCGCATTTGCCGCGCCCGCATTTGCCGATGTGTCCATCAGTGGTTCGGCCGAAATGGATCTGTACGTGCGTGGTCATCAACAAAGCTCAAAAAACGGGCTGAAAGATGGTGGCGGCTCGGCTTTCGGCAATGAAACAGATCTGATCATCAACTTTGACGGCGTCGACAAGCTCGATAACGGCAACAAGTTGCTGTGGCATATCGGCCAGAAGGTTGCCACGCCGTCGCAGGCCGCCTGGGGTAGCCGCGAAGCCTATGTGGGCGTGGCTGGCAACTGGGGCTCGTTCCGCTCGGGCCGCATGTTTGCGCCGTCCTATCTTGAGCTAGATGCCTTCCAGTGGGGCGCCGGCAATCTGTGGGAAGACTACGGTGCCAATGGGGTCTGGTTTAAAGAAGCCATCACCTACGCCACGCCCAAGTTCGATGGTTTCAGTGCTGAAGCCATGTACGACTTCGGTACCAAGACCGCCCAGGGCCAGACCTATGCATTTGATGCCGTGGCACGCTACGTCAATGACGGCTATGGCGTGAATGTCTCGACCGGCTACCAGCTGCAGAAAGGCGTCAAGGGCAACCAGAGCAACGTGGTCGGCGGTGGCTTTAATATCGACGACGCGTTCGAGAGCGGTGGCGATACCGGCACGCAGCAAGAGTTCTACTTTGTGCAGGGCAACTGGAAGATTGCCAACAGTGGTTTCCAGGTGCGTGGCGGCTACAAGCACAACAAGTGGACCGACGATAACGGTCGCGCTCAGGCGATCAAGAACTTCAAGGTAGAGAACGATCAGTTCCTGGTCGCCGCTTCGTATGACTTCATGCAGAAGCACCAGGTGGCGCTGGGCTGGCAGGGCATCCTGAACAACAAGTACAACGGCCACAAGAGCGTTAATGTCGCCGGCCAGCATGTTGATTCGGGCGACTTTGACAGCAACCAGATCTTTGGCCAGTACACCTACTCGCTGTCGAAGCAGACCGTGGGTTATCTGCAAGCGCGCTATCAGAAGTTCGGTTCCGATGATGGCCGCCCGGCCGTGTCGACGTCCGGCCAGATGGATGGGGTCTCGATGACCGGCACCGACAATGGCTCGCGCGTCATGATCGGTACCTACACCTCGTTCTAAACGTTTCGGTTCAACATCTTGTTTGAGGACGGCTTAGGCCGTCCTTTTTTTTATGCGGCGACGCCCTCGGGTGTGCCGCCCGATGTAATCAGATTGCCGTAGCTACATCCGACATCAAGTGGTCTTATCATTCGGGGGCTTTTTTTGCCCGCGCGTGTCTCTTTTGCACCCGCGCAAACAGGGCGCAAACCAAATATCCATGCGGTTTTGCGCCGTTTCATAAGGCATACGCCGTACATATATGCCCTGGTCAGGGGTTCACCTGATTTCGGCCGAATTGGCCTGCAACTAGAGTCTCTAGCGCGAGCGAAGCCATGGGGCGGCTCGCAGCCTAGGAGACCGAAGAAAATGAAAACTTTGCGTATGACGCTCTGCGCAGCGGCTTTGATGACCGTTGCATGCGCTGCCAATGCGGCAGAAGTTGAAGTCCTGCACTGGTGGACATCCGGCGGTGAAGCAAAGGCCGCTGGCGAGCTGAAGAAGATGCTCGAAGCCAAGGGCGACAAGTGGAAGGATTTCGCAGTTGCTGGTGGTGCTGGCGATAACGCCATGACCGCGCTGAAGACCCGCGTGGTTTCTGGCAACCCGCCTTCCGCCGCTCAAGTTAAAGGCCCCGCCATTCAGGAATGGGGTGACCAGGGCGTTCTGGCCAACATCGACGAAGTGGCCAACAAGAACAACTGGAACAAGGTTCTGCCGCCGGTTGTGCAGAACGTGATGAAGTATCAAGGCCACTACGTGGCTGCACCGGTTAACGTTCACCGCGTTAACTGGCTGTGGGTGAACCCGGAGCTGCTGAAGAAAGCCAACGCCAAAGTTCCGACCACCTGGGACGAATTCTTCAAGACTGCTGACGCGCTGCAAAAAGCCGGCATCCAGCCGGTGGCTTACGGTGGTCAACCGTGGCAAGACTCCACCGTCTTTGAAGACGTGGTTCTGGGCGTAGGCGGTTCCGACTTCTTCAAGAAGGCTTTCGTACAACTGGACCAGGCAACCCTGAAGGGCGCCACCATGGTCAAGGCACTCGAAACCTACAAGAAGATCAAGCCGTACACCGACAAGAACGCCGCTGGCCGCGACTGGAACCTGGCTACCGCCATGGTTATCAATGGCAAGGCCGGTATGCAGTTCATGGGTGACTGGGCCAAGGGCGAGTTCCTGGCTGCTGGCAAGGTACCGGGCAAAGACTTCCTGTGTGTGCCGGCACCTGGCACTGCCAAGTCCTACACCTTCAACATCGACAGCTTCATTTTCTTCAAGCTGAAGAATGCTGACGGTGCCAAGGGTCAGAACGATCTGGCTGAAACCCTGGTTAGCCCGGAATTCCAGCAAGTGTTCAACCTGAACAAGGGTTCCATCCCGGTTCGTCTGGACGCCGACATGGCCAAGTTTGATGACTGCGGCAAAGAGTCTGCCAAAGACTTCGCAGCTGACAACAAGTCCGGCTCGCTGGTTCCGTCCTTCGCTCACGGCATGGCTGCTCACTCGGCTACCCAAGGCGCGATCTTCGACGTTGTTTCGCAATTCTGGAACGACGACAGCATGACCGCCCAACAAGCTGCCGCCAAGCTGGCTGCTGCTGCCAAGGTCAACTAATCCATGGATGGCCGCAAGGCCATCTCTGGTACTGACCTGAAATACCCGTACTTGTAATACCCGCAGTAACCCTCTCTCACCGTTCCAGGTGGGAGAGGGGGCTCCACCTCATCGTACATCGGAGATTTGTCATGATTCAGTCGACCCGGCCAGCTCAGTATGGCTTTGCGGAACGCTGGCTTCCGCGGCTTGTGCTTGCCCCGTCGTTCTTGCTCTCGCTGGTATTCATTTACGGCTTTGTAGTCTGGAACGGGTATCTGTCTTTTACTGCCTCGAGCCTGTTGCCCAGATATGAATGGGTCGGTTTCCACCAATATGCGCGTCTGTTTGCCAATGACCGCTGGTGGGTGGCTGTATTCAACCTGTTCAAGTTTGGCGTGCTGTTTATCGGTATCAGCATGTTGGTCGGTATTTTCCTGGCCATTTTGCTGGATCAGAAAATCCGCTTTGAAGGCTTCATCCGTACCGTTTACCTGTACCCGATGGCACTGTCCTTCATCGTGACCGGTACCGCCTGGAAATGGATGCTGAACCCGGGTCTGGGCCTGGAAAAGCTGATGCATGACTGGGGCTGGACCACGTTCACGTTTGACTGGCTGGTCAATCCCGACATGTCGATCTACACCGTGGTGATCGCCGCCATCTGGCAATCGTCCGGTTTTGTAATGGCACTGTTCCTCGCTGGCCTGCGCGGTATTGATGATTCGATCATCAAGGCAGCCCAGATCGATGGCGCAACCCTGCCGCGTATTTACTGGAAGATCATTCTGCCCGCCATGCGGCCGGTGTTCTTCTCCACGCTGATGATTCTGGCTCACATCGCCATCAAGAGCTTTGACCTTGTGGTCGCGCTGACTGGTGGTGGCCCGGGCTTCTCGTCGGACGTACCCGCAACCTATATGTACGCAATGGCGTTCACCCGTGGCGAAATGGGCCTGGGTTCTGCCAGCGCAATGATGATGCTGCTGAGCGTGTCGGCCGTCATCGTGCCTTACCTGTATTCCGAACTGCGCAGAGGTAGTCGTTAATGGCTAATAACAACAAGTGGGCCCGCATCCTGGTTTATGCGGTTCTGATTTACGCGGTTATCTACTACTTGCTGCCGCTGTACGTCATGATCACCACGTCGGTCAAGACGACGGACGAAATCCGCACCGGCAACCTGTTGTCGCTGCCGATGCACATTACGCTGGACGCATGGCGTAAAGCCTGGGGCACGGCATGTACCGGCGTGCAATGTACCGGTTTGTCGGTGTACTTCTGGAACTCGGTGCGCATGGTCTTCCCGGCCGTGATCATCTCCACCACGATGGGCGCCATCAACGGCTACATCTTGTCGAAGTGGAAGTTCTACGGCTCCGAGATCGTGTTTGCCATGCTGATGTATGGCTTGTACATCCCGTTCCAGGTGCTGCTGCTGCCGATGGCGCAAACCGAAGGTTATCTGGGCATTGCCGGTACCACACCGGGCCTGATCTTCGTACACGTTGTCTGCGGTATCGCCTCGACCACGCTGTTCTTCCGCAACTATTACGTCGGTATCCCGGACGAGCTGATCAACGCCGCACGCCTCGATGGCGCTGGCTTCTGGCGTATCTTCTTCCGCGTGGTGCTGCCGATGTCGCTGCCTATCGTGATGGTGACCTTCATCTGGCAATTTACCCAGATCTGGAACGACTTCCTGTTCGGTCTGGTGTTCTCCTCCGGTGATTCGCAACCGATTACCGTGGGCCTGAACAACATGGCCAACACCTCGACGTCGGTGAAGGAATACAACGTAGACATGGCTGGCGCGATTATCGCGGCGCTGCCGACGATCTTCGTCTACGTGGTGGCAGGCAAATATTTCGTGCGCGGCCTGGCCGCTGGCGCGGTCAAGGGCTGATCCAGCCTTCATAGATAAACCCGAGCGCTGCGGCAAACGCAGGAGCAAGCCACACGGCGATGCCCGCTTTGCCAGCAGCCCGGTACCCGAACTCAGAACTGGAGAAAAAGATGGGCGCACTTGCCATCAAGAACGTCACCAAAAGCTTTGGCGACACGCATATCCTCAAAGGCATCGATATCGAGATCGACGACGGTCAGTTCCTGATCCTGGTTGGTCCGTCGGGCTGCGGTAAGTCCACCCTGATGAACATCATTGCAGGCCTGGAAGGCCCGACCACCGGTGAAGTGCATATCGGCGGCCGCGTGGTGAACAACATTTCGCCCAAAGATCGCGATATCGCGATGGTGTTCCAGAGCTACGCGCTGTACCCGACCATGAACGTGCGCCAGAACATCGCGTTTGGTCTGGAAACCCGCAAAGTACCGAAGAAAGAGCAAGACGAAGTGATCCAGCGCGTGGCCAAGATGCTGCAGATGGACCACCTGCTGGATCGCAAGCCGGGCCAGCTGTCCGGCGGCCAGCGTCAACGTGTGGCCATGGGCCGTGCACTGGCGCGTGATCCTATCCTGTTCTTGTTTGACGAGCCGCTGTCCAACCTGGACGCCAAGCTGCGCGTGGAAATGCGGACTGAAATCAAGCAACTGCATCAGCGCCTGAAGACCACCATGGTCTACGTGACGCACGATCAGATCGAAGCCATGACGCTGGGCGATCGTATTGCCGTGATGAAAGACGGCATCATCCAGCAGTTTGGCAGCCCGCAAGAAATCTACGAGCGCCCGAGCAACCTGTTTGTGGCCAGCTTTATCGGTTCGCCGTCGATGAACTTCATCGATTGCCACCTGGCTGAGCAAAACGGCCAGATCGGCGTGAGCCTGCAGACCGACAGCGACGCGCGTTTCCTGCCGTTGCCGAATGGTCAGCGTCTGGCTGGCCGCGTGGGCCAGGAAGTGATCCTGGGCGTACGTCCGGAACAACTGGACGTGGCGCATGCAGAAGACAACAGCGCCGCCATCAGCATCAAGGTCAACCTGACCGAGCCGACCGGCCCGGACACCATGATCTTTACCAAAATCAACGGCAAAGAAGTGGTGGCGCGTGTGCACCCGCGTGATGCCAAGGGCCCGGGCGAAACCATGCGTCTGGCACTGGATATGAGCAAGGTGGTGCTGTTCGATCCGAAAACTGAATTGCGTCTGGAGTAATCCGGCGACGGAATGTGCCTGAAGAGGTCTTCCTAGAGTAGAGCTGCCCCATCGTTACCCGGTGGGGCTTTTTTTTGCGCGGGCAGCGCTTCAAATAGGGTGCGCATGACCCACCCTTCAAAGCCACTGATAAGACCCGCGATCTTTGCGTTTTTTTTCGCTGCCTTTGATGGGTGGGTCATGACCCACCCTATGCGTGTTGACCGAGCCGACCGGCCCGGACACCATGGCAAAGAAGTGGTGGCGCGTGTGCACCCGCGTGATGCCAAGGGCCCGGGCGAAACCATGCGTCTGGCGCTGGATATGAGCAAGGTAGTGCTGTTCGATCCGAAAACTGAATTGCGTCTGGAGTAATCCGGCGACGGAATGTGCCTGAAGAGGTCTTCCTGGAGTAGAGCTGCCCCACCGTTACCCGGTGGGGCTTTTTTTTGCGCGGGCAGCGCTTCAAATAGGGTGGGTCATGACCCACCATTCAAAGCCACTGATAAGACCCGCGATCTTTGCGTTTTTTTCGCTGCCTTTGATGGGTGGGTCATGACCCACCCTATGCGTGTTGGCCGCCGCAGCTGATCGGCCTGAGGTGCGGTTACAGCTTGCGGCGTTCCACCAACGCTTGCGCCAGCGTGCCCGGGTCGACATGTTCCAGCTCGCCGCCCACCGGCAGACCGCGTGCAATGCGGCTGACTTGCAGCCCGCGCGCGCGCAGCATCTCGGCCAGATAATGCGCGGTGGCTTCGCCTTCAACGGTGAAGTTGGTACTGAGGATGACTTCTTGCACGATGCCGTCGCTGGCGCGTTCCAGCAGTCGGGCAAAGGCGATGTCTTGCGTGCCGATGCCATCGAGTGGGCTCAAGCGCCCCATCAGCACAAAGTACAAGCCGTGATAGGCCAGCGTTTGCTCCACCATCAGCAAATCGGTGGGCATTTCCACCACGCACAATTGCTCACGCGTGCGGCGCTCATCCGCGCAAATCTCGCAGACTTCGGCTTCGGTAAAGGTATTGCAGTCGCGGCAATGGCGCAGCGTGCCCAACGCATGCATCAGTGCATGCGCCAGATCATTGGCGCCAGGCTGATCGCGCTGCAACAGGTGATACGCCATGCGGCTGGCCGACTTGGGGCCAACGCCGGGCAACACGCGCAATGCGTCGATCAGGTTCTGCAAAGAAGACGGCGTACTCATCGACAGGCGACTCGGGGTGGATGGAGGAGGGTATAAACAACAAGGGCAGAAGCACTGGTCTTCTGCCCCCGGGGCGATGCGCGCTTAGAACGGCATCTTGAAGCCAGGCGGCAGGCTCATGCCGGCGGTAAAGCCCGCCATTTTTTCGGACGTGGTGGTCTCCACCTTGCGCGTGGCGTCGTTCAGCGCGGCCACGATCAGGTCTTCCAGCATGTCTTTGTCGTCTTGCAGCAGGCTATCGTCGATATGGATGCGCTTGACCGCGTGGTTACACGTCATGGTCACTTTGACCATGCCGGCACCGGCCTGGCCTTCCACTTCCACCGTGGCCAGCGCTTCTTGCGCCTTGGCCATGTTTTCCTGCATCTGTTGGGCCTGTTTCATCAGGTTGCCCAGACCGCCTTTATTGAACATGTGCTTGCTCCTTGTTGAACGGTAAAAGCGCGGGTTACACCGGTTGTATCGTGCCGGGCACCACGGTTGCGCCAAAATCCTGCACCAGTGATTGCACGAACGGATCGTTCTGGATGGCGTCTTCCGCCTGTGCCTGGCGTACGGCACGCTCGCGTTGCATGATCGCCGCGGGCGTGTGGTGTATTTCTTCTTCGATCAGCGTGGCGCTGACTTCAATGTCCTGGCCAAAATGGCGGCTCAAGGCCTCGCGCAGCCTGTCCTGGAAATCGCGCGTGGCGATGCTTTTGTTGGCGTTGTTGACGCGTAAGACAAACACGCCGTTATCCCAACTGCTCAACTCGGCCTGGTGCGCCAACATCAACGCCGCGCCGATCTTCATGCTATGCAACAGCGCGCGCCAATCGCCATCAAAGTCGCTCAGGCGCGGTGCCGCGGCGGGCTCAACGTGGACGGTGACGGCTGCGAGTTCGGGGCCGCTGACGTTGACGGTTACTTCAACATGATGGTCCGCCTCGGCCGGGTTTAGCGCGGCGCGAGCGGGGGGCTCGGTGGAAAGCGATTCCCACGGCGGCATGTCGTTCGGGTCTTCCGGTTCGACGACGGGCGCTGGTGCTGGCGCGGGCCGCGCTGCCGCCACTGGCGCCGCAGCCGCAGCCGGTATCGCCGCGGGCGCCGCAACGGCAGTTACCGGCGCAACGGCAGGCGCTGCGACAACCGGCGCGGTCGCCACGGCCGGTGCAACCACGGCGGCTTGTGCCGGTGCAGCGGCAGGTGCTGCAGCCGAACCCGGCGCAGCGAGGGTCGCGCCACCACGGCTGGGGAGTGCCGCCAACTGAGCGCCACCAACCGGCGCAAAGGCCAGCATGCGCATCAGCGTCATTGAAAAACCGGCGTATTCATCCGGGGCCAGGGCAAGGTCGCGGCGGCCGTGAATTGCAATCTGATAATAAAGCTGGGTGTCCTCGGCGCTGATCGCATCGGCAATCGCCAGGATGTCGCCACGCTGCGGCAGATCATCCGCCAGCGCCGCCGGCACCACTTGCGCCACCGAAATCTGATGCAGCAAATGCGCGAGCTCATGCAGAGCCGATTCATACGACAAACCGCGAGCCGCGATACTGTCGGCGGCGGCCATCATGGCGACGCCGTCATGCGCCACCAAGGCGCGCAGCACCTCAAACAGATAGCTCTGATCGACTGCGCCCAACATCGCGCGCACGCCTTCTTCGCGCACATCGCCGCCACCATACGCAATGGCCTGATCCAGCAAGCTGAGCGCGTCGCGCATCGAACCATTGGCGGCATGACCCAGCAGCGCCAGTGCGGTCGGCTCAAACGAAATCTGTTCGGCTTGCAGCACGTGATGCAAATGGCCGGAAACCTGTTGCGGCGTCATTTGCCGCAAAGAAAACTGCAGACAACGCGACAGCACCGTAATCGGCACCTTCTGCGGATCAGTGGTCGCGAGGATGAATTTAACGTGGCCTGGCGGTTCTTCCAGCGTCTTCAGCATTGCATTGAAGGCACTTTTGGACAGCATGTGCACTTCATCGATGATGTAAACCTTGAAGCGGCCAGCGGTAGGCGCGTACTGGGCGTTGTCGAGCACTTCGCGGATATTGTCGATGCCGGTATTCGACGCCGCATCGATCTCCAGCAAGTCCACAAAACGCCCCGCATCGATCTGGGTACAGGCCGCGCACACACCACACGGCTCCGCAGTGACGCCGGTTTCGCAATTGAGCGATTTGGCCATGATGCGGGCGATGGTGGTCTTGCCCACGCCCCGCGTGCCGGTCAGTAGCCATGCGTGATGCAACCGGCCATTGGCAAACGCGTTGGCGAGTGCCTTGATGACATGTTCCTGGCCCACGAGCTGGGCAAAAGTGCGGGGGCGCCACTTGCGGGCGAGTACTTGATAAGCCATAGCGGGCGATTCTACCAGAGAGCGATTAGGCACAGCGCGTCCGCCCGCGCGATCAAAAACAGGCGGCGCCCGCCCAGAAGCAAACGCCCGCGATCCGGACTGGAAGCGGGCGGCTGGACGGCTGGCGGCGCGTGATTACAGGTCGCCGAAATAACGTTGGCTGTCGGTCAAAAAGTGCGGGCCGCCATTGGGGCGGATCAGCGTGCCGATGCCTTCACTGGTCAGCAATTCCAGCAGCAAGGCATTGGGGACGCGGCCATCAATAACGTGGGCTGATTTAACGCCGGCCCTTACCGCATCCAGTGCGGAACTGATCTTGGGCAGCATGCCGCCCGACAAGGTGCCGTCGGCCACCAGGCCATCGACTTCAGACAAGGTCAGGCTCGGGATCAGCTTGCCCGCTTTATTGAGCACGCCCGGCGTATTGGTCATCAGGATCAGCTTTTCGGCATCGAGCGAACGCGCCAGCGTACCCGCCACCAGATCGGCATTGATGTTGTACACCTCGCCATCAGTGCCCACACCGATGGGCATGATCACCGGCACAAAGCTGCGGGACTGCAGCAAGTTGATGACTTCGGGATCTATCCGTTCGATTTCGCCAACTGCGCCGATATCGACGGGCTCGGTTTCGCCTGCTTCAGGCGGCAGCAGCAGTTTGCGCGCCTGAATAAACCGGCCGTCCTGCCCGCTCAAGCCCACAGCCTTGCCACCGCTGCGATTGATCAAGCCCACGATTTCCTGGTTGATCTTGGCGGTGGCCATCTCAACCGCTTCGAGCGTTTGCGCGTCCGTCACCCGCATGCCACGGCGGAACTCGCTCTTGACGCCCATGCGTTCCAGCAAGCCGGTAATTTGCGGGCCGCCGCCATGCACGATCACCGGGCGCATCCCCACCAATTGCAATAGCGCAATATCGCGGGCAAAGCCGGCTTTGAGCGACTCGTCTGTCATGGCGTTGCCGCCATACTTGATCACGAAGGTGCGCGAATGAAAGCTCTGGATATAAGGCAGTGCCTCGGCCAGGATATTGGCCTTGTTGCCCGCGCTCAGCGTATCGGATGCCACGATTGCTACTCCTTAAGCCTGTGCGCTGGACTGGAACAACTGGTACACCGCATCCGGCGTCGCGCAGTTGCGCAGATGCTGGCGGAAATCCTGATCGCTGAACAATTGCGCCACGCTGGCCAGCAATTGTAGATGCGCTTCGGTGGCACGCTCTGGCACCAGCAGGGCCAGAATGTGTGACACCGGTTTGCCATCGGGGGCATCAAACGGCAGTGCCAGGGCAGTCCGCACATACACGGCCTTGGCTTCGGTCAGCCCTTTAAGCCGCGCGTGCGGCAGCGCCATGCCCAGGCCCAGTGCGGTCGAGCCGAGTTCTTCACGGGCGATCAGACTTTTAACGATCTGATCTTTATTCAAACCATATTGCTGCTCAAGCTTACGGGCAATTTCTTCAAACAATCGGTTTCGGGTAGAAACGTTGAGGTCGAGCAGGATTGTTTCTGGCTTGACGAGCTCAGCAATATTCATGGGGTGGGTCACCATCGGCAGCAGTTAAAAAGAGGGGGCCAGTCCTTGTGGGACGGGTTGGTCGCATTATAAGAAAGAAGCCGGTCGGGCTGTCACATCGCAGCACGCATTTTTGCGATATTTTTATACCCGTCGAACCGGCCCACGCTGCAGTCCCAACGCGGGGCGGGCGGTCTCGTTGACGAGCAGACGGCCCGGGCTGCCGTAACGCCTATGTTGGGCGATAATGGCCCGATTCAATCCAGCCGGTCAGATCATGAATACACCCGTTGTTCCCGCCAGCGCCGAGCCGGCCGATCCACGCCCCGAACCGCCGTACGAGCCGCCGCTTGAGGCCTGCTGCGGCAACGGCTGCGATCCCTGTATTTTCGATACCTATGGCGAGGAGTTGCGCCGTTATCGCGCCGAACTCAAGGCATGGCAACAGCGCCACGGCGTATAAGCACCAACCCGGCGCGGCGCCGCACGCAAGCCGCGCAACGCAGGCACAATAGCGCCTGCCGGAATCACCGGCGCCAGGCCGGGATGACGTATGAGTAGATGGGTAAGTGCAGTCGCAGGGTGGATGCTGGTTTGCAGCAATATGGTCATGGCAGGCGCAATGGCCGCAACGCCCTTGCCCGCCCCGGTGCAACAGGCGCTGGACGCGGTACATATTCCGGCCAGCGCGCTGTCACTGGCGTTGCTGCCACTGGATAAGCCGGAGCAGGCGCAATACTGGAATGCGGACGGCCCGGTCAATCCGGCCTCGACCATGAAATTGCTGACCACCTTCAGCGCGCTTGATCTGCTCGGCCCAGCCTTCAGCTGGACCACCGACGCCTGGTCCGAAACCGCGCCTGACAAAGGCGTGCTCGCCGGCAACTTATATATAAAGGGCAGCGGTGATCCCAAGTTAACGCTGGAACGCTTGTGGCTGTTGCTGCGCGATGTGCGCGCCGCTGGCGTCAACCGCATTACCGGCGACATCGTGCTCGATCGCAGCGCCTTGCAAATCCCGGAGCGCAGCAGCTTTGCCGATGACGGCAACGACCCGGCGCGCGCTTACCTGGTGGGGCCGGATGCGTTGCTGACCAACTTCCATGCTTTCCGGTTTCATGTGCTGAGCGACACGCGCAGCACGCGCGTGGTGGTCGACCCGCCGGTGGCTTTGCTGGATGTCGATAATGGTGTGCGGGTGTCCAGCAATGCGGCTTGTAGTGGGAATGCCCTGGCTTTTACCGCCACACCAGGCGCGCGTGGTGCCGTGCGCGTCAAAGTGAGCGGCGCCTTGCCGCCCGATTGTGTGGTGGACAAATATCAGTCGTATCTGGATAGCCCGGTCTACACCGCCAGCTTGCTGCGCTATCTATGGAAGGAAACCGGCGGCGACATCGCGGGCAACTGGCGCTTGGGCAACGTACCGCCTGGTGCTATCAAGCTGGCCCAAAGCGTATCGCCTGATCTGGTCAGCGCAATCCGCGATATTAATAAATACAGCAACAATCTGATGGCGCGGCAGTTGTTCCTCACGATGGGCGCACAAACGCGGCAGCCCGCTGATCCCGATGACATCGGTGCGGCAATCCGCAGCGTGCATGAGGTCATCCGCCAACATGGCGGTGACTGGCCAGAACTGGTGCTGGAGAACGGCTCCGGGCTGTCGCGTGAGGAGCAAGTGTCGGTGCGTCATATGGCGCAGTTGCTGCAATGGGGGTGGCTAAGCCCGTATGCGCCGGAATATATCTCGTCGCTGCCCATCGCGGCGGTCGACGGAACCATGAAAAAACGCCTGCGCAATACCGATGGCGCCGGAGCGCATATCAAAACCGGCACGCTCAAGAATGTGCGCGCCGCCGCAGGCTATATGCGCGGGGCCGATGGCCACATGCTGGCAGTGGTGGTGATCCTCAATCATCCGCAGGCAGAACGGGCCATGACGGTGATCGATACCGCCCTGGCCTGGGCGCAAGCGACGGGAGCAGGGCAGTAGTCCAGCCTGCGTGGCGGCCTTGCTGTGTGGCGCTCGCCGTCGACGGCGTAACACGCTAAAATAGCGAGCTTTTTTCCATCCTGCTACCCGCAGGTTAACCAAAGGCGCGCCATGGACAAGATCCTGATCCTTGATTTCGGCTCTCAAGTTGCCCAACTGATCGCCCGACGCGTGCGCGAAGCACACGTTTATTGCGAGCTGCACTCGTTTGATGTCACGGTCGACTTCATTCGCGAGTTCAACCCCAAGGCCATCATTCTTTCGGGCGGACCTAACTCGGTCTACGAAAGCGATTATCAGGCGGATCCGGCCTTGTTTGAGCTGGGCGTGCCGGTGCTGGGTATCTGTTATGGCATGCAGTGGATGGCGCAAGTACTGGGCGGCAAGGTCGAAGGCGGCCATGTGCGCGAGTTTGGCTTTGCCGAAATCCGTGCCCGCGGCCATAGCGCTTTGTTCCGCGATATCCAGGATCGCACCAACGAACAAGGCCACGGCCTGCTTGAAGTGTGGATGAGCCACGGTGACAAGGTGACCGAGCTGCCGCCGACCTTCAAGCTGATCGCTGAAACCGCCTCCTGCCCGATCGCCGCCATGGCGGACGAAGACAGGCAATTCTACGGTGTGCAGTTCCACCCGGAAGTAACGCACACCATCAAGGGCCGCGATCTGATCAACCGCTTTGTGCTCGAAATCGCCAAAGCGCAGCCGTCCTGGACCATGCCTAATTATGTGGACCAGGCGGTGCAGAAGATCCGCGAACAAGTGGGTGACGAAGAAGTCATCCTCGGCTTGTCCGGCGGTGTCGATTCTTCGGTCGCAGCTGCGCTGATCCATCGCGCTATCGGCGACAAACTTACCTGCGTATTTGTAGATAACGGCTTGCTGCGTCTGAACGAAGGCGAGCAAGTCATGAACATCTTCAACAAGCATCTGGGCGTGAAGGTCATCCACGTCAATGCCACTGAACAGTTCATGGGCCACTTGGCAGGCGTGAATGATCCGGAAGCCAAGCGCAAGATTATCGGCCGCGAATTTGTTGAAGTATTCCAGGCCGAAGCCGGCAAGCTGCCCAACGCGCGTTGGCTGGCCCAAGGCACCATCTACCCGGACGTGATCGAATCCGCCGGTGCCAAAACCAAGAAGGCCCACACCATCAAGAGCCACCACAATGTGGGCGGCCTGCCAGAGACGCTGAACCTCAAGCTGCTGGAACCGTTGCGCGAACTGTTCAAGGACGAAGTCCGCGAGCTGGGTGTGGCGCTGGGCCTGCCACATGAGATGGTGTATCGCCATCCGTTCCCGGGGCCGGGTCTGGGCGTGCGCGTACTGGGCGAAGTCAAACAAGAGTTCTGCGATCTGCTGCGTCGCGCTGACGCCATCTTTATTGATGAGCTGCGCGCTGCCGATTGGTACGACAAAACTTCGCAAGCGTTTGCTGTATTCCTGCCGGTGAAGTCGGTGGGCGTGATGGGCGATGGCCGCACTTATGAATATGTGGTGGCGCTGCGTGCGGTGCAGACCAGCGACTTCATGACCGCCAAGTGGGCCGAACTGCCGTATGAACTGCTGGGCAAGGTATCCAACCGCATCATTAACGAAGTCCGCGGTATCAATCGCGTTGTTTATGATGTGTCGGGCAAACCGCCTGCCACCATTGAGTGGGAATGATTGCTCGCTATATATAGATATCCAAGCGAGTAAGGCCGAAGCCCCGTACGCAAGTGCGGGGTTTTTTATTGCCCGGCGTCGGTTTTTGAGATGTAAGAAAAATGGATTCTGCAGGCTGTCGAACAATGTCGAATAAACATTTCCTGACAGATCAGGGGTTTAACGATCGGGGAGATTGTTTTTTGCAGAGCAGGTGTTGACGGTCTGCGAGGCGGTGGGTATAGTTCGGTTTCTCCGCTGCAGACACACAGCGAAACAGCGAAAACGAAGAGTTTAGCAGCTTCCCAG